>CAZXCE010000257.1:0-10938 GCA_964639175.1 uncultured Clostridia bacterium | reverse complement strand
GGGTTCCGGGTTCCGGGTTCCGGGTTCCGGGTTCCGGGTTCCGGGTTCCGGGTTTGCAGCATGCTGGATACCGGTATGTATCTGAAAAAGCGTGTAGGGTATGGCGGAAGCCGTCTTCCTGTCAACGGAGATGTGTCTTGCCGTGGCCTGAACTCTTTATTTTTAAAGAGAATCCACCCATTGACGGGGATTGTGCATCACAGGCGCCGGCGGATTCCTCATCCCCAAAACAATTCAGTAACCTCAATCAATCCTGACTTTTCCCGTTCCTAGCCTTCAAAATTTCCTCCCAAAGGAGGCCATGCTATGTCCTGTGCTGAGATTTCCAGCCACTCTCATCAGCATGAGTGGCTGTCCTGGGCGCGATGGCTGCCTATTCTGCTGATCATTTTTGCTCTAAGTTCACCTGCCTGGGCGCAATCTGGAGGCCGATCAAAACGAAATCCCTCATTTGACCCTCAGTCACAAAATCGCCCAAGTTCAGTGACAAAACAATTGAGTTCACGGTCTGCACCGACCTTTTTCGTTGTGACTTCATATCACGACGATCCACAACTTTTTACACTTGAAGACTTTGTGCGTGGTGCCTGCTACAGCAAGTTGAAATCTATCCCAGAGGTGAAAATCATTGAGAATGATGATGTTTCACGCTGGGAAGCAAAAGAACTGGCTTTTTCTGCGGACGATCAAACCTGGGTGATCTGGATTGAACTCAAGTTCAGGAACCTGTCCCCAACCCATCCTGATTTTCTCAAGGTTCAGTATCTGCTGTTTGAATCAGGTTCTGGAAGAATCTTAAATGGCGGATCTGTCAGTACTTCGGCTGGGAACTGGCAATCACGATCACCTGGGAGCTGGCCTGGGTATCACGTGGACTTGCGAGAGTTGGCGAGATATGCCGGCCACGAAATCGCCGAGCAGGTGATGGGAGATCTGGGCTTTCGATAGGAAATGATAAAAGGACATACGGGACGAAAAGGACGAAAAGGACATACATTCGAAAACCCTGAACCCTGAACCCGGAACCTGGAACCTGGAACCCTGAACCCTGAACCCTGAACCCGATTATTCCGGCGTCCTCGACCCTGGTTCGGTGATCTGAGTCGGCTCATGATCAATTGTTCTACCTCCAAGGGTCTGGACATTCCACCCAGGGTCGGTCACAAACTGCGGGCGTTCGGCTTCGCTGGTCAGGTTGGGGGCAATCCATTCAGAGGTTTCCGGCATGTCAGTCTGATTGACCGCTTTGACAAATGCTCGCGCCAGTTCGCGGGCCGTAGGCCGATGATTGGGGTCTTTTTCCAGTGCCGACAGCACCACCGCGCTCACTTCCGAAGAAAGCTTTGGATTGATCTTGTTTGGGGCTGGCGGTGCAATGTGGAGTGCTGCCAGAAAGACCTGCATCGGGTTGTTTGCAAAGGGATTAAATGGCAGCGTCCCGGTCAGCATTTGGAAGAGCATGATCCCCAGGCTGTACACGTCTGATTTGCCGTCAAAGACATCGCTGGTGAGACGTTCGGGTGCCACATAAATTGGTGTTCCAACAACCATTCCGGTTTCGGTTAATTGCTTGAGCTGGCCACCGCTTTCGGTTTTGGCCAGCTTCGCAACGCCGAAATCCACAACTTTCACGATCTCGCCTTCCGGAGTTTTATTGAGGAAAATGTTTTCCGGCTTGATGTCGCGGTGGATGATCCCCAGGCGGTGCGCTTCGGCCAGGGCACTGCAGATTGGAACCAGAATGTCTGCCGTTCGGGTTGGTGACAGCACCCGATGAAGCTTCATTTCATGGTAGAGCGAATGCCCCTGCAGGAGTTCCATGACCAGATAGGCAATGCCTTGCTCGGAAATCCCAAAATCCAGCACGCGCACGGCATTGGGATGATTGAGCCGGGAGGCTGAAACACCTTCGCGGCGAAAACGCTCGACGGCATCGGCGGAGTCATTCCCGTGGCTTGGTTTAAAGACCTTGATCGCAATCGGGCGATTGAGTCCAAGATGGGTTCCACGAAACACGGCGCCAAATCCGCCTTCGCCAATTTTGGAATCCAACCGGTATTTTCCATCCAGAACCGTTCCAGGCAATGCCTGGGCCAGCGCGGAAAAGATCCGATCCGCGCGTTGTTGCGAGGCAATCAGTTCTTCGTTTTTGAGTTGAAGTTCCTGGTTTTTGCGCTCGGTTTCAAGCTGTGCCTCCCGCAGTTGTTCAACATTTTCAGCCAGTTGGCGATTGATGGCATCGAGTTCGGCGTTTTGCTGGGTGACAGTCTGGGTGCGCTCAACCACGATTTGTTCGAGCGCTTCTTTCTGGTCTTCGAGTGTCTGCACGCGCCAGCGAATGATGCCCATTCCGGCCCAGGCAAAACCGGCGAGGTAACCCAGATACGCCCACCAGGTTCGATACCAGGGCGGCAGAATTTGAAACTCACAGGCTGTTTCCAGACTGGGCTGACCAGGGGCGTCTTCGGCACGAATTCGTACCCGGTACCGGCCTTCGTGCAAATTGGTGTATTCCTTGACGGTTTCAGTCGTCCACTCTGACCAGCCAGCGTCTGAGCCTTCAAGAAAGTACTGATACCGGGTGGCCTGTTCCTCAATAAAGACCGGCAGGGCGCATTCAATGCGCAGGCGGTTTGCCGCGTAGGGAAGTTCAATCGTGGAAATAGCACCCGTGTCCGTTGTGCCACCAAAGATCAGTTCCTGGGTGTTCCCAGCCAGGATTTTCCGAACCAGCACCGAAATGGGCGGAGGTGGTGTCTTGATCTGGCGCGGATCAACCCGAATGAGCCCCTGAGTGCCACCAAACCAGATCGTATCGTGTGAATCAGCCACCATTGTTGTGAAGCCCATGGCTGGAACTCGCTTCAAACTTTCAAAATCAATCTGATACCCGCCACTGACTGGTTTGAGCCGAAAACAAACATCATTGTGAAAGTGCCCCCAGAGCGTTCCGGTTCTATCAACCACCAGTTGCTGAAGCGATTGGCCATCTGGCTTTCTCAGAAAAGAGGCCAGATGATCTTGAACCGGGTGAATGACGGCATTTGTCAGAAACGGAGACAGGTGAAACTGAATAGAATCAGTCGAATATTCAGAGAGAAATGTCGAGGGAGAGAATCGTTGGGTGGCTTCGTCAAATTCAAACGTCCCGTTCGGAGAAAAAAACAGGATTTTGCCTGACATTTTCACGACCCGAATCCGGGTCATCATCGGCAGTCCATCACTGGTGGTAAAGCGACGGATTGTGAGTGGTGCGGTTGCCGGGTTGAAGCTTTCCAGAGTTGGAGGCGATCCCATTTCAACCTTGATGACGCCGTCTGCATTCATTCCAAGCCAGAGTGAGCCATCTGGAAGCTCGCTGATAAACCGAACTCGGGTATCAATGTCCGGTATTTTGCCGACTTCGGTCCAGGTTGAACCTTTTCGAATCAAAACTGAAACCCCATACCGCTGACCGACATAGATGCGATCTGGGTATCTGGTTGACGGGCAAAAACAGTAGGCCGGTGCGTTTTCGTTTGGGCCACGAACTTTGGTGGCGGTTGTACCTTCGATCTGAAAAACACCATTTTCGGTGGCCACAAACAGGTCATTGCCCGCAGCACCAAAGCCAAAACAATTGGTCACGGGTTCGGGAATTGACTGCAGCCGTGGGGAATCAACTGGGGAAGATATCTGTGGATCCAACACATAGAGACGATTGGCCGTGGCGATGTAATACCGCCCGGCGTGCTCGGTAAATCCCTGGACGACGTCTTCAATCCCCAACCGCTCATCAAAACAGGTAAAAGGTGAGATCAACTCTGCCCGGGCCAGTCCTTTGTCCAGTGCCATCCAGAGGTTGCCGTTCCGGTCCAGGCTGAGAAAATGAACCAGCTTGCTTTGGAGTCCGGCGGTTTTGTCTATGACTTCATCAAGTGTGCCGTCGGGACGCAAAATCACCACGCCGTGAATACGTGTCGCCATTGCAAAGCGTCCATCCGGCAAAACAAGCGTGTGGAGTGGATCCCAGAGGGCCAATTCTTTGGAAAGATCCGGGGCAAAGGGCGTAAAGCTTTGTCCATCATAGAGCAGGAGTCCTTCACCGCGAACCACAGCCAGTCGTTTGCCCTCCGGCATGGGGAGCAAGCCCGACAAACGTTTTTCTTTCAGCCACTGGCCGCCGGGGACAGGTTGCAAGGTCCGATGAACGAGCTTGACCAATCCACGCGATGGCTCCACCAGAAAAATTTCGCGATTGATTTCCTGACAATCAGAAAAGGTATCACCGGCCAGCGCCGGGCGGAGCACCGTCATGCGCTGACCATCCCAGATGAAGAAGAAATGACTGGTCTGAAAAAAAACGCCATCGGGGGTGGCATACATGCGCAAGACATCGGCAAAACGGTGGGCAAATTCTGGGATAAACTCTAGCAGTGAAACAAATTGCTGCTGTCCATGTTCATCAGGCGCCAGGTAGCCAAGTTCATTGGCGCCTCCGACAAAAACGCGGCCCTGGGCATCCATCGCCAGTGCCCGGACGGGAGACCGGTTGGGCAATAAGATTGATCGCCAGGTGGCGCTGTCATATTCCAGGACACCATTGTTATTTGCGAAATACATCACTCCGCGCAAATCCTGGATGACCACCCAGTTTTGATCAGCCGCTTTATATTCTTCAACCGTGTAGTTGTGTACAAACCGCATTCCCACCTGTGCCGGTCGAACCGGCGACTGCGCCCAAACCATTCCAGATAGACCAGTTCCGATGAGACCAATCAACCACACCCAGCCAAAATGACGTGCTACTGCCGTCCAGACCATAGGGAAAATCCCATACCGAAAAATTTGTGTGTTGCCTGCGGAATAACGGAAAGGCCGCAGTGTAGCACTGGTTGGTCGGTTTGGTCAGCGTCGTCGCCGCATTGGGAGATTGTGAGGGGTCTGGGGTGTTTGGAAAAAGACAAAAAGGACAGACAGGGCGAAAATGGAAGGGTGCCGTTGCTTTGGACCGCGCCCTTTCGAAAACCCTGACCCCTGACCCCTGACCCCTGACCCCTGACCCCTATTCCTGTGTTCTCCCCGGCGGCTCAGCAATCTGGGTTGGTTCGTTGTCAATTGGGTGGTCACCCAGGGTCTGAACGTTCCAGCCGGGATCGGTTTCAAAGCGTGGGCGCTCGGTCTCTTGTGTCAGGCTCGGAGGAATCCACTCTGCGCTGTCTGAAATGCCCGACTGATTGACGGCTTCGACAAAAGCACAGGCCAGTTCCCACGCGCCTGGGCGCTGGTGCGGGCTTTTCTCCAGAGCAGATAATACAATGGCACTGATTTCAGGTTGAAGGTTCGGGTTGATGGTGTGCAATTCCGGAGGTGTTTTGTGGAGTGTGGCGAGAAATACCTGCATGGGGTTGTTGCCAGAAACATTGAACGGCAACGTGCCGGTCAGCATTTGAAAGAGCATGATTCCGACACTGTAGACGTCTGATTTGCCATCATAGGCGTCACTATTGAGTCGCTCCGGAGCGACATAAACCGGCGTACCGACGACCATCCCGGTCTCCGTCAATTGTTTTAACTGGTCGCCGCTTTCAGTTTGGGCAAGCTTGGCGACGCCGAAATCCACCACTTTGACGACTTCGCCTTCGGGGGTTTTGTTGAGGAAAATGTTTTCCGGCTTGATATCGCGATGGATGATCCCCAGGCGATGGGCTTCAGCCAGAGCGCTACAGACCGGAACCAGAATGTCTGCCGTTCGGGTTGGGGGAAGTACCCGATAGAGCTTCAGTTCGTGGTAGAGGGAATGTCCTTGCAGCAGTTCCATCACCAGATAGGCAATGCCTTGTTCGGAAATACCGAAATCGAGCATTTGGACGGCATTTGGATGATTAAGCCGCGACGCTGAAACCCCTTCGCGACGAAATCGCTCGACCGCATCGGCAGAGTCATTGCCGTGGATTGGTTTAAACACCTTGATGGCAATTGGGCGATCCAGCCCAAGATGCGTGCCGCGAAAGACCACGCCAAATCCGCCGGCACCGATTTGGGAGTCCAGCCGGTATTTTCCATCCAGAATTGTGCCCGGCAATGCCTGAGCCAGTGCCGAAAAAATTCGGTCGGCGCGTTGCTGCGAAGCGAGCAGTTCCTGATTTTTGGATTCCAGTTCGCGGTTTTTGCGCTCCGTGTCCAGGTGGGCCTTCCGCAGTTGTTCAATGTTGTCAGCAAGCTGGTGGTTGATGGCGTCAAGCTCGGCATTCTGGCGGCTGATTTCGTCTTTTTGCTGGGTGACGGTTTTGGTGCGTTCAACCACGAGTCGTTCAAGTGCTTTTTTCTGGGTTTCAAGTGTGCGAACGCGCCATTTGAGACTGCCAAAGCCGATTCCTCCAAGGAAGACAATATAACCGGCATAGGCCCACCAGGTTCGATACCAGGGAGGAAAAACCCGAAAGCCGAGTACCGTTTCCTGACTCAGATAGCCAGGTGCATCTTCCGCCCGAATCCGAAGCTGATAGTGCCCTTCACGTAAGTTGTTATATTCCTTGACTGTTTCAGTGGACCACTCGGACCAGTCAGTGTCTACGCCTTCAAGAAAATATTGATAGCGGGTGGCTTGTTCCTGGATAAATGTCGGGAGCGCGTATTCAATCCGCAACTGGTTCGCGGTATAGGGCAGCTCAATAGGTGGCATTGTGCTGGTTTTACCCGCACCTCCGAAAATCAAATCGCGTTTACTGCCCGCCAGAACTTTCCGAATCAAAACCGGGGCTGATTCTGATTGTTCCTTGATTTGCTGTGGGTCAATCCGAATTAACCCTTGAATGCCACCAAACCAGATGTCGCCGTGGGAATCAGCAACCGTAACATTGTAAAAAGTGGCTGGCAGGCGTTTCAAAAGTGTTTCATCAGCTCGATATTTTCCTCCGCCCACAGGTTTCAAACGGGTGCAGGAGTGGTCTTCAAAATAGCCCCACAGGACACCCCTGGTATCGGAAACCAGTCTCCGTAAAGGCTTTGCTTTGGTATCAACCAGCAACGTGGATGGATGAAACCGGCCCGTGGTTTCGTCAAATTCAAGCGTTCCCTCGGCGGTGAGAAAGAGCAGTCTGCCTGGGACGGCGGTCAACCGGATGCGGCTCATCAGCGGGAGTCCGTCTTTGGTGGTGAAGCGTCGGATTTGAACCCGCGTGGTTTCCGGGTTAAATGGCGACAGCGGAGGCAGCGGCTCCATTTCAACTTTCATCACGCCTTCCGCCTGTGTCCCAAGCCAGAGTGCACCATTTGGAAGTTCAATGATGTAGCGAACTTCTGTGTTGAAGTCTGGGATTTTCCCGACGTTTACCCAGGTCGAACCCTGGCGCTCCAGAATAGAAATTCCATACTGTTGACCAACGTAAAGCCGATTGGGATACCGGGTCGAAGCACAAAAGCAAAAGCAAACTTCTCTGAGTTTGGAATCAAGAATGCGGGTGGCGGTGGTGCCGTCGAGCCGATAGACGCCCGTGTCTGCGGCAACAAACAAATCGTTTCCGGCAACTCCAAAATTAAAGCAGTTGGTGGCTGGTCCAGGAATGTATTGAAAGAGCGGAGCACCGGGTGAACGGTTTACCTGTGGATCCCAGACATAGGTGCCGCTGGCCGTGGCGACGTAATAGCGTCCGGCATGTTCGATAAATGCCTGGACGACGTCTTCAATCCCAAGCCGTTCATCAAACAGCGTAAACGGGGAAATGATTTCGGCCCGAGCCAGTCCGTTATCGAGCCCCATCCAGAGATTTCCATCACGGTCGGCAAAGACGTGTTTTACCTGCTGATTTTGAAGGCCCGCCGCCTTGTCAATCACTTCATCGAGCGTGCCATCTGGTCGGAGAACCACCGCGCCGTGCCTCAAGGTTGCAAATGCAAAGCGTCCGTCAGGCAGCACCATCGCTTTGTAAGGATCCCATGTGGCCAATTCCTTTGAAAGCTCGACTTCAAACGGCGTAAAGGCTTTCCCATCATAGACAAAGAGTCCTTCGCCGCGAATAACCGCCAGCCATTTGCCATCCGGCATGGGAAGCAGTCCCGACAGTCGTTT
Source organism: uncultured Clostridia bacterium (assembly GCA_964639175.1). GTDB lineage: Bacteria > Acidobacteriota > Blastocatellia > Chloracidobacteriales > Chloracidobacteriaceae > JACQXX01. The sequence goes on along the minus strand of CAZXCE010000257.1, from coordinate 2,888 downwards.
TTCAGCCAGCCATTCGCCACCGGGGATCGGTTGGAGCGTGTGCTTGACGAGTTTGAACAATCCCCGCGACCGTTGCAGGACAAAAATTTCGCGATTGACCTCCAGGCACGCGGAAAAGATGTCTCCGGAAGACGCTGGCCGAAGAAATTCAATCGTCTGGCCATTCCAAAAAAACAGGAAGTTGACGGCCTGAAACACGGCGCCTTCAGCCGTGGCGTAGGTTCTCCAAATATCAGCAAAGTGGCGGGCATCTTCGGGGAGTTTCTCAACCAGGGAAACAAATTGCTGTTGCCCTTTGTCGTCTGGAGCCAGGTAGCCGAAATCATTGACGCCCCCGACATAAACACGTCCTCTGGCATCAACGGCCAGCGAGCGCACCGTGGAGCGATTGGCGAGCGCGGTCAGTCGCCAGGTGACGCCGTCATATTCAAGCACGCCCTGGCTATTGCCGAAGAACATCACGCCACGCGGGTCCTGGACGATAGACCAGTTCTGGTCAGCGGCTTTGTATTCTTCGACCGTGTAGTTGCGCACAAACCGCATTCCGGCCTGAGCCGGTCGAATCGGCGTCTGAGCCAGAGCAATTCCTGACAGGCTGATACTAATCAACCCAATCAACCACAGCCATCCGAAATGCCGTGCCAGAGCCATCCAGAGCATAGGGGGGAAGCTCCTCCTGCCAGGTCTGAAGTCTGAAGTCTGAAGCCTGAAGTATGAAGAAAGCCGTTCTGTTTCAAAGAGATAACTTTCCTATACTCCAATGAAATCAGTTCAAACTGGTATCATCAAGTTGTGTCTTGTGTTTAGTGAACGAGAGACGGCGCAGTGTAGCACGAAAGTGAAGAGTTGCGGCCTTCAGGCGGTTTTCTCAGGGAAGGGGATTTTCGGGGGATGGATTTTCAGTAGTCTGGCTTGGGACGGAAGAAGCCTCTATTTTTGCCAGCAATTCTTCTTTATTTTTTTGGTAAAGTGGGTCATCAGGATCCAGGGCAATTGCCTGATTATAGCTGGTGAGAGCTTCTTCAAAACGGCCTACATTGGCTAAAGCAATTCCACGATTGTTCCAGGCGTGGTGATCATCAGGCTTGATTGACAGTGTACGGTTATAACTCGCAATAGCTTCTTCGAGACGCCCTAAGTTATATAAAGCATTACCGCGATAGCACCAGACGTTGTAATCATCAAACTTAATGGTCAGGACCTGATCATAACTAGCGATGGCTTCTTCCAGGCGATCTAAATTGTCCAAGGCAATTCCTCGATTGACCCAGGCTTTGTGGTTATTAGGATGAATTGCTATTGCCCGATCAAAGTTGTAATAACCCCCTTGTCCTCCATATCCTGGCTTGACATAGGCGTTGAGCGAGTATTCCAAACCTTTGATAAATAAGATATTTAAAGTGTCTTTATCTGGAACGGTGTCAAGAATTGAGTACAAATTGTCAATTTCTTCCGTCAATCGCAAAACTTCGACTTTTTTTCTGAAGCAGTCCAGCTTTGATTTTTGTAATAATCCGTTCGCCTTCAACTGATGTACAAACCACAAAATACAAACTAAACCCCTTCACCCAACGCAATGAGCGTTCCAGCACCCGGTATTCTTGATTGGGGTCTCTTATGATCGGTTCAGTGTCCCATTCAGTGAGGGGGCGAGTCATACATTTATACCTCAAGGCACAGAGGGCGGCTGGATTGCTTGTGTGGACCGTCAGGTTTTTTGGCGGAATCATCGTTGACTTTGCGCACTGATTTCAATCGGTTAGAGATCCCCATATTGCTACCTCAAGAACTTTGGAATGGGAAGTCGCTATTATTCTCCGATTTTGTTCAGGCGGTGACAATCGGTTTAAAAAGAAGGTCTTCGCATTGTTTGAAGAAATTTTTGGTACTGCCAGACTGACGCTGATGTATTTGGGGCTTCGAAGGTAACCAGTAAAATGCCATTATCACTGCAAAACACTGATTGGAAAAACAATATCGCTGCGTCCTGGGTTTGGGCACGTAAGGTCCAGCAATCCAAATCGGTAAGGTGTGACGCTTGTTCAAGTGGCTGGGTTACACATAATTCTGGGATATCAACCGCACGGAGCATAGCGTTGATGGCGCCATTCAATAATTCTTGAACTACTTTTCCAGGATTTTCTGTTGGGTCAAAGCCTTCAACGATTTTTCCTGAAATGATCAACTCTTCATCTTCAAACCCGTGAACGATCAGCCAGCCCCGATCATGGTCTGAGGACCATCCGTCTGGAAGGGTAAATTCAAAGCAGAGCCCAGGTTGAATCATGATCGGAGTTCCTTGTTCAGGCTGAGAAGTTGGCGGAATTCCACCCGTTACACGGCTGGCGTCTTCCAGCGGTTTTCAGGCAGCCGCACCAGTTGGTGCCGAAAAATCCGGTTGCCGAAATAGACCCAGGCCGTGGCACCGCTTTGGAGTGTGACTTCACGGCGTAGATACAGCCGGGGATGGTCTTCAAGCCAGTCGAGTTGAACCAGAACTTCCGGCGTGACCCGAAAGCGTTCGCCGATGACTGACCCTTCGCCCTGACGGAGCGCCGGATATGGCCCAGCGGACCAGAGTTCGGCACTTTCGAGGATGTCTTCACCCAGAAATTCACATCCAGCAAGGTGATGGTGGTTTGATTCACCCCGCATCAGCGTGCCGTAGACAAAAATTTCCAGTTGTTCAACCCGAAGATCAGACATAACTCATGCCATCCCAATTTGGAATGAAACCCTCGACTTATCAAGCGGTTAAGTAGTTTACTTGGTGGTTACTCAAGTTTTGAAAGATGGTTGAAGGACGAGGGTGATTGATCCCCAACGGGGATATCTGCATCAGCCGTGGGGGGGGGTGGGCGCCCCCCCCCCCCCGGGGCGGGCCCCCA
>CAZXCE010000256.1:0-11074 GCA_964639175.1 uncultured Clostridia bacterium | reverse complement strand
CACGGAAAACACGGAAAAGAATCAAGCACTTACCAAACCCAATATCTCAGAAAATCTATGACAAGGTACTTACCATCTTTTTCCTGGTGCAAAATACCCGAATTCTGATAAACCTGTTGTACCCAGGCCCCAGGCTCTCAGCCCCAAGCCCTCAGCCCGTTTTCTTCAACCTCAGGCCCTAACCCGATATGAAACTTCATCTGGTGGATCTCAATGCCCAGCTCGTGACCGAATGGCAACGTGCCTTTGCTCCCTTTCCCGAAGTGGAAATTGTTTGTGCCGATTTGATTGCGGTTGCCCACTCGTGTGTTGTGTCGCCGGCCAACAGTTACGGGTTTATGGATGGCGGGATTGATCGCGAATATTTCGAGTTGTTTGGTCAGCGAGTCCAAAACCGGGTTCAAGACCTCATTGCCCAGCGACCCGAAGGAAAATTACCAGTCGGTGCCAGTTTGGTGATTCGCACCTATCACGAACAGGTGCCATTTTTGATTTTAGCGCCGACAATGGAGTTTCCTGGCCCATGTAGTCATGTGAACGCCTATCACGCAATGGTGGCCGTTTTACGCGCAGCAAACAGCATTTCTGGATTGGTCTCTGATGTGTTTTGCCCTGGTTTGTGTACCGGTACTGGTCGCGTTGCCGAATCGGATGCCGCTGATGAGATGGCCGCCGCGTACTGCGACTGGCGCCGCAAAGGTGACAGAGCATAATCGCCAGGACAAGAAAATAATGACTGTAACAAAGAAAAAAGAAAGGACAAACTCATACTTTTAAAACTCACCACTTACGTAATAAAAATCTTGTTTCGCGAATTATTTTTCTAAATCAGTCCACACGGGATTGGAATACCCAGCCTTGATTTCAGGTTCAGACCATCGAGTTGAGCCTCGCTGACTTGCTGGCCAGTTCGACGGCTTCGGATCCAACCCCGAAACCCTGAACCGAATGTGTTCCAAGTCTCCTGTGATTTAGAGCGGGTTTCGGTTGAATGAGGCTCAAACTATGGCAAACCGAGGTCAGGAAAACCCATTCCCTTGATTGACAACAACAAATCGTGGGGTGATGGTAGGTCGCAGACGAGGCAGTTACCCAGGCCGAAGTCGCCGACTTTTTTCAGTCAATGTGTCATTCGTCAAAAAGCTGTTGACGCAACGGCGGTGAACTGGAAGCCTGGCCCCGCAACCGCATGGGGAGGGATGTCGGCGACAGTGGATGCCGAGATGGAGTGGGTGATCCGGAAGTTGGTGGAGGCGACACCAGACAAGACGTTGGAGAATTTGTGCCCGGATCTGGCCGTCCAAAATCAGGTGAAAACCGAGGTGGTAACGATGCATCGGGTGGTGAGATGGTTGGGCCTGGTACGGAAAAAACATGTGGGAGCGCGGAGCGGTTGACGGATAAGTGGGGGGACGCCGGTCGGGAGGCGATAGCAGAGGTGGCAGCGCCGGATCTGGTCGTGTTGGACGAAGCCGGGGTCAATCAGATGACACCGTGGTATGCCTGGGTGCCACGCGGAGAGCGAGCTCTGGCGCCCAAGCCGACCAATCACAGGACGAACCTGACGATCATCGAGGTGATGAGGCTCGACGAGGTCATGGCGGCGATGGGGGCTGGATCGGTCAACCGGTGGCGGTTCAGGTCTAGAAAACCAACTGGGCAGGATTCTCCCGTTCTTCATCTTTCCAGAAAAGATTCGCAAAGGGATTTAGACAACCAATGCGATTGCATTTCAGACAATAATTTCCGTTCAGAATTCAAGCTTTCATTTGCGAGAACATTTCCTTTTGAAGTATTCAAACTGTTGATCTGAATTGAGCTGGTTAATTCGTTTGATGGGAATACGCTAACATTTGAACTCTGTATCTTGTTCTGACGATCCACAGCCCAGGGGCAACCTTGGGAAAAAGAAGGAACCTGACCGAGTTCCCGGGGTTCGAAGATTTCCCCTGAGCTACGTGTCAACGCTCGCTTCGCAGGTTAAGAACCAAAACCCTTTTCCCTTCATTTGCATCAGTAGAATCCAGTTGAGTAAAGTCAGAAAATACCCTACTTTGCACCTCACATTTGCCCCGATATCTTCAGCCACCTCAAATTTCAATCCATCCACCATGAGTTCCCCATCACACATTGCAGCCCAGGCCATTTTTGTGGGTTTTGAAACCTATCAGACGACCTTTCACACCATTACGCTGCGTGCCCAGACACGTTTTGAGCAACGGGACTGGCTTGGGATGCAAAGCGATGCCGTTGAACGCCTTAACCTCTATAAAGCCACCGTTGACCAGGTGGTGGCCAATGTCCGGGCAGTTTTAGGCGATGATCTGGAAACCATCAAAATCTGGGAAGAAATGAAAAGTCTGTACTCTCAGTTGATTATCTGTCGCGATGACTGGGAACAGGCAGAGACCTACTTTAACTCGATCACCCGGCGAATTTTTGCCACCGTTGGCGTGAATCAGCGGATTGAATTTGTTGATACTGATTATTCAATTCCGCCCAACCTGCCGAAACATTCAGTTTATCGGCGGTATCCGTTTCAAGCCGACCGGACGCAACTCGTCGAATTGATTTTGAAGGACGTTCCCTTTGCCACGCCGTTTGAAAATCTGCATCGGGATGCACAACTGGTCTCAACTCAGTTGGAGCGACATCTCAAAGCAATTCATGCCTGGCCATTTGTCGAACAAGCCGAAGTTGTATCCGCCGTATTTTATCGCGGTCAGGAAGCCTATCTGGTTGGAAGGCTCCGGTGCGGCGCCAATTTGGTGCCGCTGGTGCTGGTGCTGATCAATACTCCGACGGGTGTGGTGGTTGATGCCGTACTCTTTGAAGAAAATGACGTCAGCATGGTCTTTAGCTTTACCCGGTCATATTTTCACGTCGAAGTTGATCGTCCCTATGATCTGGTGGCATTTTTAAAATCCATCCTCCCACGCAAACCCAAAGCCGAACTCTATAACGCCATTGGATATAACAAGCATGGGAAAACCGTGCTCTATCGGGACCTGCTCCATCATCTGGCCCATAGCAAGGAAAATTTTGAAATTGCTCGTGGCGAACGGGGCATGGTGATGATTGTCTTTACCCTGCCACATTACGATCTGGTGTTTAAGATCATCAAAGACCAGTTTACCTATCCGAAAACCGCCACTCGCCAGGAAGTTATTTCCAAATACCAGCTTGTCTCAAAACATGACCGCGCCGGACGCCTGATTGATGCCCAGGAATATGAATTTCTTGAACTGGAGCGGCGCCGCTTTTCAAGCGAATTACTGGACGAACTCCTCAACGTAGCCGGTCAAACTGTCAAAGTTGAAGGTGATTGGGTCATCATCAAACATGTTTTTCTGGAGCGCCGGGTAACCCCATTGAATATATTTTTGCGCGAAGCCAAACCAGCCCAGGCCGAGGCAGCCGTGATTGATTACGGCAATTCAATCAAAGATCTTATCTCAACCAATATCTTTCCAGGCGATATTCTGCTGAAAAATTTTGGCGTCACCCGCCACGGACGGGTCGTTTTTTACGATTATGATGAATTGTGTCTGTTGACCGATTGTGTCTTTCGAAAGATTCCACGCGGTCGGTCTTATGAAGACGATATTTCATCCGACCCCTGGTTTAGCGTCGGCGAAAACGATATTTTTCCTGAAGAATTTCAAAACTTCCTGCAGTTAACCGGAAAACAGCGCGACGTCTTTCTTCAACTCCACGGCGACCTGTTTCAAGTCAAATTCTGGAGATCTATCCAGGATCGCCTCCGGGCTGGTGAAGTCATTCGAATCTTGCCGTACCTGCCAGATAAAAGCCTGTGCGAGCAACACGAAGTGTCTCGGTGACAAACGTAAAGGGTGGGATTGAGTGGTTGTTTGATTGATGTCTGACCAAATTATAGGTTTTCAGAATAAGAAACCACGAAATACACGAAAAATAAATCCAAAGCTTTCAATAGTTTCTGAATTATGATCCGCAAAAACACCACGGAACTATTTATCTGAAAAGCGAGAGTGATGATGTCATGATCTCCCTCCCAACTATAGTTCCTCTGAAAATTACATGACGGAACCGCTGCCCAGCTTGTCTTTCATGAGACATTATCGAGGTTAACATTTTCCAAAAGTGGATCTTCCTTGTCGTGGCAACCCACCCGCTCACGCGGGTGGTACTGACTTGACGCTATCCTTTTTTCGGTGGCCCGGTTTTATCTCCGATAATGTCTATGGTTTCTGGGTGTCGTTGTAAATGACATAAACGACTTTGCAGAAAAAGATTCCCAGGGAATCTTTTTCTAAAAACTATATCTTGAGTCCAAAACCTGCCCGATTGAACACCCAGATCTCTGTCCCGCGGCGCTCCACCCTCCTGACGTGTTTTGTGGATCAATTCTTTGCAGGCTCAATTCTTCATTCCGAGGTGCTTCTGGTATGATGGTGATTCATGCAGTTGTTCACGTTGGTGAGTGCCTTCGCTAAATCATTCACGTTTCTGGATTCAATTTGATTATTCCCATAGGAATTCTCATGCAGATAGCGGCTTGTGCAACGGGTTCTGTCTATCGCTTCAGGTGGAGTGTTGGGTGGGGTGTCATGCTGTCCATCCTGATGATGGCCTGTCTTCCATTGCCAGTTGTCGCGCTGAATCCGCGCAAGGCTATTACCCAATACATCCACCGTACCTGGTCAAAAGATCATGGGTTACCCTCAAACGCGATTCTGAGCTTGCTCCAAACCCGCGACCACTACCTCTGGGTTGGTACCTATGACGGGCTGGTTCGGTTTGATGGTGCTTCGTTTACCGTTTTTAACAAATCCAACACTCCGCAGATGAAAAACAATGGCGTGTGGGCCCTGGCCGAAGATGCTGAGGGGACGCTCTGGATTGGCACCAATGGCGGTGGACTGATGGCCTATCGGGCGGGTGGGGAGTGGCAGACCTACGATACACAGCAGGGGTTGTTGTCTCAAATTGTGACGACGCTCCAGGCGGATCCATCGGGTACGTTATGGATTGGGACTCGTCTGGGGCTTCAACGCCTTTCCCACAAGGGGACCCTGACGCTTGAAACCATTGCCACCAGTGATGGTCAGCCTCTCGGGAGTGTTTATAAAATTGTTACGGCACCAGATGGCACAGTACTGGTGGCATCGGATTTGGGTCTGCATCAAGTCAACCCGACAGCGGCCAGGCCAGTGGCTCAGCGGGTTGACTGGGTGGTTGGCACGGTGCGGGCACTGGCTTTTGACCATACAGGAACCCTCTGGGTTGGTCACACCGGTGGAACACTCATGCGCGTCAGCGGAAGCCAGCGTGAAGTGATCAAGCTCTCAGATCGTCCTTTTCACAGTACCATCACCGCGATTTGTGAAGATTTCGACGGAAATCTGTGGCTGGCGACCGACGGTCTTGGTGTGGCACGTTATCATGATGGCCAGTTGACGTTTTTTTCCACGAAAGATGGCCTGACGGACAATTCAATCCAGACAATGGTGATTGACCACGAGGGAAATTTGTGGATTGGGGCGTATCGCGCCGGTTTAAATTGTCTGCATGACGGAAAGTTTTGGCTGTATACCCCCAAAGAAGGATTGCTCAACGAAACTGCCTGGCAAATTTATCCCGATCCTGGGATGGGGGTGTGGATCTGTACCCAAAATGGACTCAACCTGTGGCGGGAAGGGCAACTGATTCCATTTCCGATGCCCGAACGAGATCAAGGGGCGATCATTCGAGCCATTGCCCGTGATCAAAAAGGCCGGTTATGGATTGGGACCAATGAATCCGGTGTGTTTGAAGTGAAAATCAGCGGTGACAAAGCCGAATATATTCCATTTACAGCCCATCCGCTCCCAAACCGAAAAATTCGGGCGCTGTGTACCGACACCTCCGGTAACCTGTGGATTGGGACTTCAAATGGCCTGTGTTGCCTGGGTGACCAGGGCTGGCGGGTGTACTCAACGGGTGATGGATTGTCGATCAGCTCAATTATGGCACTCGAAGCCGACCCGGATGGCGGACTCTGGATTTGCACCAATGGCGGTGGCGTCAATCATTTTTCAAATGGCACGTTTCAGACCTTTACCAGCCGCAATGGAATGCCGAGCGATGTGGTTTTCTCAACCTTCGTCGAGAACTCGGGCACGGTTTGGATTACCACCAATAATGGGCTGGTGCGGTTGAAGAACAATCGGCTGGAGGTTTTGGGAACGCAGCATGGTTTGTGGGGCGAAAACTATTATGCCCTGCAACGTGATGAGCTTGGAAACTTTTGGATCGGGGGCAATAGCGGAATTTTTAGTGTGTCAAGCCAGGAGTTAAATGAAGTTGCCGATCATCAGCGGGAACGGGTGTCAATCAAGCTCTATGGGAAAGCTGACGGCATGACCAATGAAGAATGTACCGGGTCAGCACAGGCCTGCAAAACCCCCGATGGCCGTCTCTGGTTCCCGACCCTGGGTGGAGTGGTGGTGGTTGACCCACGCAATCTTCCGATCAATACCCTCAAACCGGACGTGCGTTTAGAAGCCGTGCTGGCCAATGGCCGGTCTGTTTCGCTTCAAAAACCAATCAATCTGTCGTTTGAGGACAATACCCTCGAAATCAAATACACGGCACTGAGCTTTGTGGCGCCGGAAAAAGTGCAATTCCGAATTCAACTGGCTGGATTTGACCCGCAGTGGATTGACCCTGGTACCCGTCGAACGGCGTATTACACCAATTTGCCTTCAGGGAAATACCAGTTTCGCGTCCTGGCTTCAAACAACGATGGCATCTGGAATGAAACCGGTGCGACGCTCGACCTGAGCATTGCCACGCCGTTGTGGCGTACCTGGTGGGCCGTGATTGGGTATGTTCTGGCCCTGGCTGGAATCATTGTTCTCTCAGTGCAATGGCGGGTTCGGGCCCTGCGTCAGTACAATTTAGTTCTTGAAAAACGAATTGCCGAGCGGACGGCTGAACTTTCTGAAACAGTGACGCACCTGCAATCTTCTGAGCAAAAAGCACTTGAGGCCAGTCAGGCAAAAAGCGTGTTTCTGGCCAATATGAGCCACGAAATCCGAACCCCGATGAATGGCGTGCTCGGCATGGCGTCGCTGTTGCTCAAAAGCGGAGTGACCGCCGAACAAAAAGAATATGCCGAGACCATCAAAATCTCAGCCGAAGCACTGATTACCGTCATTAACGATATTCTGGATATTTCCAAAATCGAAGCCGGAAAGCTCAAACTGGAAGTCGTTGATTTTGAATTTCGACCGCTCCTTGACGATGTCAATCGGTTATTTCAGCCAGCGGCCACCCGAAAAAACATTGAGTTGAGCCTGGTCATTGACCCGGATATTCCCACCTGGCTCAAAGGCGATCCGGTTCGGTTGCGCCAGATTCTCAATAATCTGGTTGGAAACGCCTTAAAATTTACCGAGCAGGGCCTGGTTTCACTGTCAGTCAAAGTTGAAAAACACCTTGCGACTGATGAGTGGGTCTTGCGGTTTGAAGTGACCGACACTGGAATTGGGATTCCCCTCGACGCACAGCACCAGTTGTTTGAAAAATTTTATCAGGCCGATACGTCCATCACCCGGCGCTATGGCGGCACCGGGCTTGGGCTCGCTATTTCAAAACAACTGGTTGAAATGATGGGCGGTGATATCAGTCTGGTGAGTGAAGTCGGTCGCGGAACAACGTTTATTTTCTCTGCCTGTTTTCTGGCGGGTACCCGGCCTGTTATTCTCCTGGCTGGCGAATCCCCACTCCACCACCGGTCCGTCAGGGCGACCTCAACGATTGAGAAAGTGCTGGTGGTTGAAGATAATCGCCTGAATCAAAAAGTAATTGTCAGTCTCCTGAAAAAGCTTGGTATCGAAGCCGATATTGCCAATAATGGCCAGGAAGCCCTCGACGCGGTCAAAGGTGGTTCATACCAGTTGATTTTTATGGACTGCCAGATGCCTGTGATGGATGGTTTTACCGCCACCCGTGAAATTCGGCGTTATGAAACCGGTGCCCAGCACCTTCCGATTATTGCCGTAACTGCCAACGCCATGCCCGAAGATGAACTGGCCTGTTATGAAGCCGGAATGGATGGCGTGATTACGAAACCCTTTACACCCGAAAAATTAAAAGATGCCGTTGATGCCTGGTCACAATTCTCAGCGAAGTCGTGAAAAACCCAAAGGGTTCCAGGCCGGGTTGTGATTTTGGATTGTATCTTGAGCCACATGGGGAGCTGTGAATTGTAACGGGCCTTTCACGGCTGAGAACCCAGGCGAACCACAAGTTGAGCGGTTTCAATCCCAAAATTTGGTCATTCCCGGCGCTCAAGCGCTGGAAGAAAGGGAGCATAAATATGTCAGAGCCAGAAGCGAAAGAGAGCACCTTATCTACACATGATGAATCAAAACCAGTCGTCTATGAAATCAAGAAAGGGGATATGTCCATTTTAAAGGATTTATTAGATCGGAAGCTCATCAATGAAAGGGTTTTTAAGAAAATGCAAACTGTTGTAATGCAAAGAGATATCGAATTAACAGTTCTCTTTGGCTATGATATCATTCCGCCCCTTGAAGAAGACTAGGTTCTGCTGATATTTCTTTGCCGCATACTGGAGCTGTGAATTAAGACTGGCCTTTCAAGACTGAGAACCCAGGCGAACCACATGAGCGGTTTCAATCCCAAAATTTGGTCATTCCCGGCGTTCAAACACCAGTCTCAATTCAACCATCACGAGGTGGCGAAGAACTGTCAACAGAGCCTAATTTTCCCCATTCGTTGAGGAAATCAAACAGATCTTCTGGGTTGGGTCCTGGTACAACCGTAATTGTAACTACTCTCTGGGCACGCACTTCAATGCGGACTATTATATTTTCCTTGCAGTGTGGACAACTCCCCAGGCCATATGCCCAAAAATCAATATTTTCTGCATTTAGATCTGGTCCAACATACGGGTGTGTCTTATTTGGGCGTTGAAAAACAGTATCACCCAGAAAAAAACTGTCCCATTGTAAATAGCCAATCTCAGCTTGAAAGTCTATTTCAGATTGGATTTGACAGATTGGACAGGTAACTTGTGCATAAAAGGTGTTGTATCTTCCCATAGGTTGGTATTTATCCTGATTTGCAATGGAGTCCTCGTATTAGAAAACAGTCAAGCTGCTCAATCAAAAAGAGTTAACTGACTATTGATTACGATCTACTGAGTACAAACTGGTATTGAACTCAGTTTTGTTTTTATATCTCTCTCTAACCAATCACAATCATTTACATCCGGAACAATTGCTTTACGGTTGATAAGAAAAGACTTGCTTCCCAATTACAGAACTATTTGACTTCTTCGCTATTCACGATTTCGCTACTTTTCGCCATTGAAAAGATCGCGGCGGCCAGTAATCCAACGGCCAGGCAGGTGAACCAGAGGGCGGTTGCTCCGGCCCGGTCCAGGAGTTCGGTTCCAGCCCAGGGGGCCACCATTAAGGCCAGGCTGAAGGCCATGTTATAGAACCCCATATATTCGCCGCGTCGGTGAGCGGGGGCCAGGTCAGCAACATAGGCGACCATGGCTGGGAACATAATCATTTCTCCAAAAGTCCAGACCACAACAGTAGCCATAACCCCCAGGGTTCCACTGACAAAAGCCAGTGACCCAAACCCGAGGGCACACAGGATGCCTCCGATCATCAATGACTGGCGGTGTGACCAGTTGACCATGGCTGAATTGAGCGGAAGCTCAACAAAAACAATGATCAACGTGTTGACAGTAAACATGAAGCCATAGGTTGATTCCGCGAGTTTTAAATCCCGGACCAGAAACAAGGGCATGGCTGCTTCATGTTGAAAAAACACCGCACCCAGCAAAAACGCACCCCCACAAAACACCACCAGGCGGGTATCTTGCAGGATGCTCCTGTTTTCAGCCGGCGAGAGTGATTGCTGGCTGACCAGGGTTGTGTGGTGATGGGGGCGGTCCGGGGTTCGGGTTTTGAACCATACGACCAGCAGCAGAATTCCAGCCAGGATAGAGGTCAACCCATCAATCCAGAAAATGGAGGGGAAAGAAATCAAGACCAGCACGCCACCCACAGCCGGACCGATGCTCATTCCGAGATTAACGGCCAGCCGGATGAGTGCCACAGCGGGTTTGCGTAACTCAGGCCCGACCAGATCGCTGATATTGGCCATTGATGCCGGGCGAAACGTTTCAGACGCAACCGCCCAGGCCAGGGTGAGTGCCAGAATTGTCCCGTACGAGGAAATAAATGGAAAGAACAGTAACAGGCAGCCTGAAGTAATAAGCGAGGTGGTCAAAACCGTCATCGGTCCCAGGCGGTCACTCAATCGGCCAGCCAGTGGTGAGGCCGCGACGGATCCAATGCCATACACGGTAATCGCAAATCCGGCGCTCCGGGCCGAAAAACCGAGTCCTTTGGTCAGGTAAATGACCAGGAACGGGAGCACCATGGTCCCGGCCCGGTTAATAAGGATCGCGAGGCTTTGGATCCAGATTTCACGGGGCATGCGTTTTAAATCATTGAAAACATTCATGAATTGGTCTCGTTTTCTTTATTTTTGGGACTGATAACAGAATAAAACTCAATCGTTTCCCGCGCTCGTTCGATAATGTGCTCACGTAACGTCAACGGTTCAAGTACTTCCAATCCGGCGCCAAATCCAAGTGCATATTGCAGGGCGCCTTCTTCGACGTCAAATCGGACCTCGATGGCGGTCCATCCGTCTGGGCCAGGTTCGGCTGCAATTTCCACTTTGGCAAAGCGTCCCCCATACCGGACCCAGGGCAGAACCGCTTTTGAAACTCTGGCTTTCATTACATATCCCGACAGCTTTTGTTGGAAGGCAGCCGAGGAAGATTTCCAAAACCGAGCCAGATCAAAGCCAGGGGGACGGTCAAACACTTCGTCGTTGACGAGGACCGAGGCCATTCGCGAAACCCGAAATGTCCGGACGTCACCTTCCGGGACCCCTGCCACCAGATACCAGACACCACCTTTGACAACCAGTCCCAGCGGGTGAACCGTTCGCTCAACCGTGGTTTCATCGCCACGGCGATAGGTCAAAAATACCG
>CAZXCE010000255.1:794-11077 GCA_964639175.1 uncultured Clostridia bacterium | reverse complement strand
GTCAATTGGACATCGCTTGAACCGGTTGGAACTCTGTCACCCGTGCTTGCCTGGGCCTGCTCTTTGTATTGAAGCTCATACAGGCGGCGATAGAGACCATGCTGGGCAAGCAATTCCTGGTGGGTTCCCATTTCCCGGATCTCACCTTTGTGCAATACAATGATCTGCTTGGCTTTCTGGATAGTTGAAAGGCGATGAGCCACCAGGATTGAAGTCCGGTCAATCAGCAGCCGTTCGATCGCTTGTTGGATCAATTGTTCGGTGTGGGTATCAATGCTCGAAGTAGCTTCATCCAGGATCAGAATTCGAGGGTCGAATGCCAGTGCCCGGGCAAAGCTCAAAAGCTGTTTTTGTCCGACCGAGAGTGTCGCCCCGCGTTCTTTGACTTCAGCCTGATAGCCTCCAGGAAGTTTTTGGATGAACTCGTCTGCATGAACTTCGCGGGCGGCAAATCGAATCCGATCATCATCAATGCTGGTATTGCCCAGCCGGATATTGTCCGCAATCGTACCGGCAAACAAAAACACATCCTGGAGCACAATCCCAAAGGACTGGCGAAGCTGATGCAGGTCGAGTTCCTTGATATCAATCCCATCGAGCAAAATCTGGCCCCGTTGAATATCATAAAACCGCATCAACAGGCTGGTGATGGTTGTCTTCCCAGATCCAGTGGCCCCAACCAGTGCAATTGACTGCCCGGCTGGGGCTTTAAACGAGACGTCTTTTAAGACCCAGTCTTCGCCTTTGTAGGCAAACCAGACATTGCGAAACTCAATTTCCCCACGCAGATTGGGAACCACCCTTGGTGTAGCTGGGGAAGTAATCTCAATCGGTGTATCAATCACTTTGAATACCCGTTCTGAGGCGGCCATGGCGGCTTGCAGAATATTGTATTTTTCACTGATGTCCTGAATTGGTTCATAAAACCGCTGCATGGCTTGAATGAAAAAAATCAGCGAACCCAGCGTCAGTGCTCCCTGGATCACCTGTCCGCCGCCATACCACACAACCAGTGCCACGCCGACTGAGCTAATCAGACCCACTGCCGGATAAAACACCGCATAATAAAAAACTGAGTTCACGTTGGCGACGCGATGCAGGTCATTGATTTCGTCAAAGTCAGCCATTGCCTGTGCTTCGCGATTAAAAAGCTGAACGACGGGCATGCCCGTGATGTGTTCTTGCAAAAAGGCGTTGATACGGGCCATGCGGGTGCGAACTTCGCGATAGGTTGCGGTGGCGTTGATGCGAAACCAGGCGGTGACCCCAACCAGTAACGGAATGATGATCATACTCACCAGGGCCAGTTTCCAGTTGATCATGAGTAGAAAAACCAGAATCCCAATCAGGGTAAAAACATCGCTAAAGAGTGTCACAAACCCGGCGGTGAAGAGTTCGTTGAGGGCATCCACGTCGGAGGTCAGGCGCGAAATCATCCGGCCAATTGGGTGGCGGTCATAATAACTCAGGGAGAGATGCTGGAATTTGGCGAAAATCTCCTTGCGCATGTCATACATGATGAACTGACCCATTGAGTTCAGGATCACAGACTGGACATAGGTCAGGGAGAAAACAATCGAAATCAGGATCACATACCAGATTCCGATCACCAGCACCCCATTGGCTGGGGTGAAGTGAAGGCCTAATCCGTCAACACCGTTTTTAAACAGTCGGGAAAAAAAGGAGAGATTCTGATCTGAGGGAGGTTTGAGATAGAGATCAACCGCCACCATCGTCAGGTTGAGCGCCACCAGTTCAAAGATGGACGTCAAGGTGATTAACGGAATGGCGATTGAAATTCGAACCCGATACGGTTTGAGGTACCTTAAAAGCCGCCAGAACAGGCGGCCATCATATGACTTTTCAACAGCTTCTTCTTCGTGATGGCTTGCCACGCACACAACCTCGATTCAAGAACAAAATAGAAGGGCGATTATGCGCTTTCTCGGTTGTGCATTGCCACCAGTCCTGGCAAGTAGTGTTGAATAGGGCTTGGGGCCTGGGGCTGAAGAAGACGGGCTGAAGAAATCGGGTCAAACACCGGTCCTGGTGCTGCTTTAGCCGAATTGTATTCCAGATCCAGTTAAAGCTTCTTACCTTCTGGAGTGTGCAGTCCAAGCCAGTAAAGGAACCCGCCAAACACCATGCCCAGCGGCATCAACACCAGTGCGACTGAAAGTGATTGGGTCGCAGGGTTAAGGTGAAAGATCTGAGCCACCAGGGTGACAATCGCCGGGAAGGCCTGCCCCTGAGCCGCCATGTGTTGAATCCAGGTTGAAATCGCGCCAACCAGCGACAGGGAAATCCCATCGCCCAAAACGTGAATAATCACAACCACCAGGCCAAGTGCGGTTGTGCGCAGGGTCGGCGGCACCAGGTTGACCAGGGCAGTGTTGATGGGGCCATTGCCAAGGAAAAGAATCGTAATTGCAATGAAGATTGAGGTTTGGTACACCATCTTATCCGGCGACATCACTGCTACCACGGTTGGAATGGCTGACAGCGCGGCGCTAATGGCACAAATCCAGAGGTAGGCGCCACGTACCCGTTTTTGGAGCCGATCACCGACAATTCCACCAATGATGGTTCCAATTGCACCACCAAACACCGCGCACACCCCAAGCACGTTATTGGCTTCCTGGGCGGTGATGCCTTTATCGTTGGTCATCCACTTTGGCGCCCAGTACACCAGCGCCCCAACTGAAAAGGTGACGGCGGCATAGCCCAGACAGGCCAGCATATATCCGCGATTGGTGAGCAGCGGGAAGTAGTCTTTTTGGAAAACATTCCACAATAACCGAAGCGGCGAAGGGAGATATTGAACAAAACCGGGAGCTGGGGAATCAGCCTGGAACTGGGAGTGGGGTGACTGGTCACCTGGAAGTATCTCATCTGATTGGTTTTTATCCATCGCACCACGAACTGGCTCACGGATAAAGAACATAATCAATGCCGCGACCAGCCCAGGGAGCCCAACCAGAAACAGGGTATATCGCCAGCCAAGTTGTGAAGGTTTTCCAAAAAAGCCGCCCACCAGATAGCCAACCGCGGTGCCAATCGGGATGGCTGCCATGAAAATGCTCATGGCCAGTCCACGGCGCTCCTTCGTGAAAAAATCAGATAAGAGCCCTGGGGCAATCGTGGCGTAGTTGGCTTCACCAACTCCGACAGCCGACCGTGAAACCAGAAGCTGCATAAAACTACGCGAAATCCCGGCGGCAGCCGTGGCCAGACTCCAGATTGAAATGCCAATGGCAATGAGTTTTCCTCGATGATACCGGTCTCCAAAATAGCCGAACAACGGGGCACACACCGTGTAGATCCAGGTAAATGCGCTGCCAATCAACCCAAATTGTTGATCTGTGAAATGTGTATCTTCTTGAATATAGGGAATGAGTGCAGCAAAGATAAATCGGTCGGTATAGTTGAGCAGGTTAAGCACTGTCAGCGAAATGAGGACGAAGGTAGCATACCGAACGGTCACTGAACCCTGATCGGAGTCAGACGCCGTAGGTGCGACAATTGGCTGAGGCATGGAAAGTCCTTTTCGAGGAGCAAAATAGCGAACCTGAAGCGAGTAGCAAGTCGTGAGTCGGAGGAGGCAACGACTGCCCCTGTGACGGCATACAGAGGAAATAGTTGGGCACAGGGGTTTCAAAACTACTCGCGACTCACCTTATCTTCAATGAGTTGGAATGTCCCGTTTCGTGCTGGAGGCAGATTCAAGCGCAGCTTTCAAATCTGGAAGCGCGCGATTTTGGGGGTCAACTTTGGCCAGTTCATCAATCGTGACTTTGGCTTCAGCCATTTTGCTGGTCCGAATTTGAGCTGAAGCCAGATTGAAGAGGGTTGGAATGTGTTTGGGGTCGAGCTTGAGTGATTCCTGATAGAAGGAAATGGCTTTATCAAACTGCTGACGCTGGAAATAGGTATTTCCGAGGTCAGTCCGGACATTGACATCCTTGTCATTGAGTTTGAGGGCCGCTTCATAATGCTTTTGAGCAATATCGTATTTTTGCTCGTCAAAGGAAACATTCCCAAGTGTCACCAGCGCTTCCATATCATTGGGTTTGGTTTTGAGCGCATCTTCAAAACAGGCGCGGGCTTCAGGCAGTTTCTTGCCCACGAAATACAGATATTTGCCCACATTCATCTGGGCTTCATAGTTGCCGCGATTCTTTTGGGCATAATCGAGGGCCTGGGCAATTTCTTCAGGGTTGGCTTGCCCGGTGGTGACATTTGAGTGAACGTCATCGTGTGGTGGTTGACCGGTTGGGGTTCCCGACGAACCTGATTGACCTGGGTTGGCCTGTGCCTGACGGAGCTTATCTTCGGCTTCTTTGACAAAACCCCGATTCATGGCGTTTGTCCAATAAAATCCAAAGAAAAAGCCGATGAGCAGGCCAACTGTGATACCGATTGAAAGACTTTTTTTATCCATAACAAATACAACGTGAAGAAAGAAAATGAAATAAGGGACCCGGAAGAAAATAAAATCCCAATGAAATCGGGTTCAGGGTTCAGGTGGTTAACGGCCAGAAGTGAATATAGTAGTACAGTATCGGGGCGTTAAAGAGCAAACTATCCAGGCGGTCGAGCAACCCCCCGTGACCAGGAATAATGGCGGCGGCATCTTTGGTACCTGATCCGCGTTTGAGTAATGATTCATAGAGGTCGCCAAGCTGTCCGACCAGATTCATCACGATGGCCAGCGCAATGGCGTGGATGAGTGGAAGTTGGGGAAAAAACCAGAAGCGAGCCAGCAGGGCAAAGGCAATACTCCCAACAATCCCGCCACACGAGCCTTCAATGGTTTTTCCCGGGCTGATTGTGGGAGCTAACTTGTGACGACCAAGGGCTCGACCGGTAAAATAGGCAAAGGTATCACCCGCCATAATCACCATAAAAAATAATGATAAGAGCTGGCTCCCGATGTGTGGTGGCGCCAAGAGTTTCAGACGGATCAAAAAACTGGCCAGAAATCCGACATAAAACACCCCAAACAGGGTTGTGGCGTGCGAAACCAGCACTTTTTGAAAATCCTCAGTGGTTTTCGACGTCAAAATGGACCAGATCATCATGAGCGTGAGCGATACGCCGATTGTGATCAAGAACCAGTCTGAGCCTGGTTGATTGAGGAAAAAGAGCCCTTCAATCACCAGCATCATTGCAAATCCTGCCGCCCTCACAGGATGAAATCCAATCTTCTCAACCAGAAGGAAAAACTCATGCAGCCCGAGCAGGGTGGTGACCAGTACCAGACCACAGAAAAAGTAAGGTGAGCCAAGCCAGATGCTCACAAAGAGCAGCGGGAGTGCGATCAGACCGGCGAGAACACGTTGTTGGAGATTGGTCATGATGTAAGGAACCGTGGCCTTTGATTGATCAAGTCAGACCCGCGCTGGTTTTTTGTGGGTTGTGGCTTCGACTCCACCAAACCGACGATCTCGATTTTGGAAGGCAAGAATGGATTCAAACAGGTTCGGACGGCGAAAGTCAGGCCACAGGGTATCGGTGATGACAATTTCGGTGTAGGCCAGTTGCCAGAGTAAAAAATTGCTCAGCCGCATCTCACCACTGGTCCGAATTAATAAATCTGGATCCGAGCCGATATACAAATGACGGGCGATGTCGTCTTCGGTAATACTTTGTGGCGAGCGTCCGGTCAACTGGCATTCAGTGGCCAGTGCCCGGAAGGCATCGGTGAGTTCGGCCCGACCACTGTAATTAAAGGCAATGTTGAGCACGAGCCCGGTTTTGTGGTGTAACTTCTGCTCAGCCTTGTGAATATCGCGCAGCAAACTGGATTCAATTTCATGGAGTCGGCCAATAAAGCGTAACTGGACGTTGTTGCGGTCAAGCAGGTCAATTTCTTTGTGCAGGCACTCGCGCAGCAGTTTCCAGAGCATGTCAATTTCAAACCGTGGGCGACGCCAGTTTTCAGTTGAAAAGGTATAGAGCGTGAGAGTCGTAATTCCAAGCCGGGCACAGGTTTCAACCATTTCACGCACTGATTCGATCCCTGCCGGATGACCCATGACCCGAGGTTTTCCCTGGCGTTTGGCCCAGCGTCCATTGCCATCCATGATGATGGCAATGTGTGAGGGCATCCGTTGCGGATCAAGCTGGGAGAGCAGAGCCTCATCACGCGATCCAGGTTCAATAAGTCCCTCAAAGTTAAACATGACAATTCTCGATCCCAAAGCACAATGATCCGGTGAGCCCAGATGGCTGTGCCTCAAGGTTTGGATGATTGGTTTGATAGGTCCAGCAAGCGAGGTAGAAAAACTCGAAGTGTACTAAAGTGGCCGATACTAGTAGTCCACCCGAATCAGAGTCAACCCTTTTGCTGGGGCGGTTGTGATTTGGGGGGAACTTCGACCCGCCAGTACGTCGGAAACAACCGAGGCCGGATAGCGATTGTTTCCCACATCCATCAACAGGCCAACCATACGCCGGACCATATACTTTAAAAACCCGTTCCCCGAAAATTCCAGGCTGATCACCTCGTCTGAGAGAGGTCGCCAGGAAATATCAGAAATGGTACGGGTATGGGTATGCACCTCACAGTCAGCCACCGTAAATGGCGTAAAGTCAAATGTGCCAACCAGTGATTGGGCCGCGATGTGCATCGCTTCCCAGTTGATTGAGGTTGGAACGGCCAGCACGTACCGGTGCCAGAATGGGCTGACGATTCTGCCTTTCCAGAACCGGTAGGCATACACTTTTTGGCGGGCAGAGAGCCGGGCATGAAAATCAGCGTCGCACCTCGAAACAGATCGAACCCGGATGTCAGGAGGGAGCCAGCTATTGAGTGCTGCCTGCCATCGCTCGGGGGGCAGTTCCTTGAGTACCGTACAGTGAATGACCTGTCCCAGCGCGTGAACCCCGGCATCGGTGCGACCTGCCGCGTGGAGTGTGACGGAGTGGCCTTCGATACGTTCGAATGCCTCAGTTAAGGTCCCCTGGATTGACGGGTGACCCGGCTGAATTTGCCAGCCGTTAAAGTGTGTACCATCATATTCAATCAGAGATTTCAGACGATGCATTGACAGATACGGAAAAAAGCAGGCTCAACGATTGATCACCTGACCTGGTGGTACTGAGTTACAGTGCCCAGGTCAGTCTTGAGAAAAGATCGGAAGAAGGAGTGATTTTGAGCGTCCTTTTGCTTTTTTCCTGGTCCTCCTTTTGCCATTATGAATGGGTTTTTGGTAAGGTAGGGAGAATCCTCCCTGATTTACCCGCACATCAAAAATAACCAGCTTCAGTCCGTTTTGGCTGGTTCACAATTACCCTTAACTCTGGACCTAAACTCGCAGACTGACTGGTACACTTTTATCAACCGCCGTACAACTCAAAAATTGCTGTCTCCGCTCGTAATTTGAATGGATCAACCAGGGTGAATTTCAATTTTTATGGAAGGATCTTGAACCATGAGGTGCCCTCGGTGCTACGCAGATGTGCCGCCTGCCGCGCTTACGTGTGTTAAATGTGGATTTAAGACTCCGGCTGGTCGCCGGGCTGAATCAACCCGAAAACGCAGTCCCAATGTCGATGATCCATCCTGGCGGGTGAGACTCGATAGCTATCTTCGCACACTGCCGTATTATGAAAAACTCAGTGCCATTCAGATCAATGGAAGGATTGGCATGGTGGTCCTGGTTATTTTCATTGGTGTGATGGGCTTGTGGGCCTCCAAGGTGCTTTTTCATGTGTGCCTCACCTGTGCCAACGTTGAAGGGGTCTATGAAGGTTCGGTCAACTTAAAAGATGGGGGCACCGCCAGGGTTACCATTCATTTATCGCAATATGGTGAAAACGTGGTTGGCTCGGCCTTGATTCAATTTCCGGCGGCTGGCCAACCCAAACCGTCAATTCCATTGATTAGTGACAGTTTTCATGGAAATTCAATTCGACTGAAAACCAAAGAGGGGGCGGCCAACCTCTTTTCGTTTGATGCGGTGGTCACGGGTGAAGAGCTTCGTGGAGAGGCAGAGTTAATCTGCTTTAATCCACGGGCCGAGGCCAGGGAGGCCAGTTTTGTGGCTACTCGTTCCAAATAGGCACTGAAATCGATTCCTGATCATCCTGGCGCCAGATCCGGGAAAAGATATGCGGAATCTTTTGACAAGCGGAATTCTTTTCCTTTAAGTTTGTGGAAGAAAAGCTGTTGTTCGGTGGTGTCCAACACGGTTGAGTTTGTTTGTGAAAGGTAGCAGATCATGAAATCAAAGGTATATGTCACGTTCGGTGCGGTGATTTTAATGGCAACGATCAGTGGTGGGTGGTGGTTTGACCATCACCAGTCTTCCATTGCTGAGGCGAACACTGGAAAATCCGAAGCCACAAGTTTAAATCGCATTGTCCGGACGTTTACTGAAGCCCAGGAACTGATCAATCAGCACTATGTGGAAGAGGTAACCGCTGATGATCTGACCAAAACCTCGATCCAGGGCATGTTGCGAACCCTTGATCCACACTCAAACTATTTTGACACCAAGGAATTCCAAAAAATCCAAAGCGAGCAGCGTGGACAGTTTTATGGAATTGGCGTCTCAATCAATCGACGTAATAACCGGGTATTTATCCTGGCCACGATTGAAAATACCCCCGCGGTCAAGGCTGGACTGCGCTATGGTGATGCCATTTTAGCGGTGAACGGGAAATCTGCGATTGAATGGACCACGGATCAGGTGATGGATGAAGTCCGGGGGCCACAAGGCGAACCGGTCGAAGTGACCGTTGAGCGAGTGGGAGTTCCGAAACCATTGACCTTTAAAATCATTCGCGATGCCGTGCCGCTGCCTTCGATTCGCCACCACTTTATGATTCGTCCTGGAATTGGGTATGTCGCTTTGTTACAAGGATTTACTCATACCACCGAGGATGAACTGCGGGTAGCGCTCCAGGATTTACAGGCGCAGGGAATGCGGTCGCTGATCCTGGATTTACGTGGCAATCCGGGAGGCCTCCTCAATCAGGCCATCAAGGTGGCCAGTGCGTTCCTCCCTGAAGATCTGACAATCCTGTCACAAAAAGGACGACCTGGAAACGAAGACGCTGAGTTTCGTGAGTACCGGTCTGAAAATGATCGGCCTAACCAGAGCGCGATGGTGGTCTTAATCAACCGTGGTTCAGCATCGGCCTCTGAAATTGTGGCTGGCGCCATCCAGGACCATGACCGGGGATTGATTGTTGGGGAACAAAGTTTTGGCAAAGGTCTGGTCCAAACTGTTTTTAAATTACCCTTTGGATCTGCCCTGACTTTGACGACGGCCAAGTACTATACCCCAAGTGGTCGGTGTATCCAGCGTCAGTATTCTGGGGGGGCACTCTATGACTATTATGCCCACCAGCCTGGAACTTCCCAGCCACTTGGCCAGGCCCTTTCAACTGATATGGGGCGTAAAGTGTACGGTGGCGGCGGCATTACGCCTGATGTCGAAGAAAAAGAACAAATCTTGACGCCGCTTCAGGCGCAGTTGTTTAGCGCCGCGTTTGAGTTTACGCGGCAATTGATCGGCGGCCAGATCCAGGGCTTCCCGCAGTTTCGGGTAACCCAAACCCAGTATCATCACACGCTCCGGGATGATGACTATGTCGTGACCGATAAACTGCTGGTGGCTTTGCGAACGTTTTTGCGCACCAACCCGGACTACAAATCTGTCACTGATAGCCAGGTAACTGAAAACAGCAAATATTTGCGTAATCTGATCCGCGAGCAGGTTGTGACGGCTGCCTATGGTACGGAAGCCGGGATGGAAGTCCGGTTGCAGGTTGATACCCAAACCCAAAAGGCCATTGAAACGATTCCTCAGGCACGAGAGCTGGCCCAACGCGCGCAAGTGGCACGAGGCGGGAGAACGATGGTTGAATAGGCACAGAGGGGAAAGATCAAAGCCGGGCACTCGCGAAAGTGAGAAAAAAAGAGAGGTGGTTCATCTCTCTTTTTTTGGATTACTTTAAGTCTGATAATTATTGATATGGAGTGAATCTACTGGCACTCTGGTTGAAGGCCGGGCCGATCACACTCCACTGATAGGAATATCCTCGCTTTTAAGATACACTGACCCATAGTTCATTCCTGACAATTGCCCCACATCCTGGATTGTATCACCTCAGTTCATCTGACTTTGCCTGCCAACCCCCACATGCGATTTACCATGGCCTCTTGCAATCAATGGTATGTTTTGTGGTTGATCAGATATGGTCTAACCCTTGGTTTCTTGCTTCTCACCGGTGCCAGCGCCCAATCACAACCCATCCTCCGGTTTGAACAC
>CAZXCE010000255.1:0-784 GCA_964639175.1 uncultured Clostridia bacterium | reverse complement strand
AGAGGTGCAGGGGTTGAC
This sequence comes from uncultured Clostridia bacterium, assembly GCA_964639175.1. Taxonomy (GTDB): domain Bacteria; phylum Acidobacteriota; class Blastocatellia; order Chloracidobacteriales; family Chloracidobacteriaceae; genus JACQXX01. The sequence goes on along the minus strand of CAZXCE010000255.1, from coordinate 766 downwards.
CAGCGGGGCCGTCCGGTGTCTGGCCCAGGATTCAACCGGTTTTTTGTGGGTTGGGACTGAACGAGGCGTTTTCCGGTATGATGGGATAACGTTTAAGTACTATCCATTGCACGCAACACCGCTTGAACCAAATATCACCACCAATTGTTTGCTGACTGACCAGGCCGGAGGGCTATGGGTTGGGACTCAGCGCGAGGGGATATTTGTCTATCATCGAGCCGACGATACGTTTGTCAAACTCGAATCCCTGACGCAAGTTGGTGTGAAAGACCAGATTCTTTCGCTCTTTCAAGATTCATCCCGGCGAATATGGATTGGAACCAAACGGGGATTGGTGGGGTACAATCCTGAAACCAGGTCGGATCAGCTCTTTCAAGTGATTCAGGGTGAAGCCCGGGTGGTTCTGGAAGTTGCTGAGGACGCACAAAAAAGATTGTGGGTTGCCACCACCGTGGGGTTATTTCAGTTTGATCCTCAAACCGGAACATATCGTCCACACGATATAGGGTCCACCTCAACCCAGCCAGTTCGTGAAATCAGCCGGCTTTGTTTTCACCCCTCCGGATATTTGTTTGTTGGGACTCGGGATGGGTTGTGGTCAGTGAAAACTGATTCAAGTGACCTTCCAACAACCCTGGTTGATCAGGTGAGCCAGACCGCCCTCATTCAACCCTGTCATATCACCAGTCTGCTGGCTCTGAACCAAACCACCCTGCTGGTCGGCGGTCAGGATCGTCAGGACGTGGTCCGGCACCTCCACGGCCTT
>CAZXCE010000254.1:0-11233 GCA_964639175.1 uncultured Clostridia bacterium | reverse complement strand
GACCGTGCTCCAAGGAACTTATTTTTTAACGCCCCCTTAGTGCTTGGTGCTTGGTGCTTGGTGCCTGGTGCTTAGGAATCAATATTTTCGAAGAAGAACCAAGAACCAAAAACCAAGAACCAAGAACCAAGAACGTCTTCATTCTTCATTCTTCATTCTTCATTCTAAGGATGGAACCGTCGGTTGACCTCTTCCTTCAAACGTGTCAGTTCAGCCCGGAACTCTGCTACCAGAAATGGGGCATCAGCCAGAGCTGCTGAAGATTTGATTTCTTCCAATGCCTGGCCGATGCGGATAATCCCGATGGCGCCGATACTGCCACCTGTCCCACGGAGCTTATGTGCAATTTTTCCGATATGTTCAAAGTCGGCCCGGGCAAAGGCTTTCTGGAGCGCGTCCGGAAATGGCACCAGGGTATCAAAAGACATCATCATTAACCGGTACAACACACCTGTATCCTGACGGGTTAACTCCAGAAGCTGGGTCACAGTGCTTTCATCCAAAACAGGTGGTGAGATGGAATGACCGGTCACAGGCATCAACCCCGAACCGCTTTCAGGTGTCAAGGTTGGAGTATCATCGTCTTCCACGTCGTCTTCGATTTCGTCAAGCACGGGGGACGCCACTGATTCGGACGACAAAGTGGCAGTGGTCCTGACCGGAGCTGGAACCGCCGACTCAGCACCAACGACCCACCGCTGGAGGGCTCGTTCAAAATCCTCAGGCCGGAACGGCTTGCTGATATAGTCATCCATTCCAACCTGAAGGCACCGTTCACGATCACCTTCCATTGCCCCGGCAGTCAAGGCCACAATGATAATGTGTTTACCGCTTTGTTCTTCCTGTTCGCGGATCACCGCCGTGGTTTCAAATCCATCCATGAGCGGCATCTGGCAATCCATAAACACCAGATCGTAGCTGTTTTCCGCCAGCATCCCCAGTGCTTTCAAGCCATTGGACGCCACATCCACCCGGCAATGCAGATTTTCCAGAATGAGCCGGGCAACGACCTGGTTGGCTTCGATATCCTCGACCAGCAGCACCCGCATCTGAGGCAGTTGCGGGACAGACAGCAACGAACTGCTTGAAGCAAGCGTGTACCGGGTAATGAGTGGTTGAGGACCAGCCTGGTCGGTTCGGTGCATTACCTGGAGCAGGCAATTGCGCAGATGAGTTTGTCGAACCGGCTTGGTCAAATAGGCCGCAATCCCTGACTGGCGGGCTTCGTCACCGTGCCCGCGCATGGCAAACGATGTCAGCATCACCAGTTTGGTTTGGGCAATTAAAGGGTCAGACTTAATGGCCCTGGCCAGTTCCATCCCATCCATTCCAGGTAACAACATGTCCTCAATGACCAGATCAAAGGGTTTGGCACGATGCACCGCGTTCCGAAGATGTTCCAACGCCTGCAGGCCGGTTTCAGCGACGTCAGTGGTCATTTCCCATTCGGTGAGTTGCTGCTGCAGCAAGTCACGATTGGCGGCATTGTTATCCACAAGCAGGACCCGCAGCTTTTTGAGCCCATCAGGATCACTCTGACGGGCCTCTTCTTTCTTTTGTGGGCGGGCCAGCGGAATTGAAAATCGAAAAGTACTGCCCTGCCCTGGATAACTTTCAACGTCAATCTCGCCCCCCATCAACTCGGTCAACTGCTTACAAATCGCCAGCCCCAGTCCGGTGCCACCATATCGGCGGGTCGTTGATCCGTCAGCCTGTGAAAAGGGTCGAAAGAGCCGGCTTTGCAGGTCAGTTGGAATGCCAATCCCGGTATCAGTTATCTTGAATTGCACCGTCGCTGTCTCATTTTCTTCATGGAGCAGGCTAATCTGGAGCGTCACCATCCCTTTATCAGTAAACTTGATCCCATTGGCCACCAGATTGGTGATGATTTGTCGAATGCGAACCGGATCACCAAGCAAGGTCTTTGGCACGTTTTTCTGAATATGGGTCACCAGCTCCAGGCCCTTGCTGTGGGCGCGTTCGGCAAACATCGTGATGACCTGGTCCACCAGAACTTCCAGGTTGAGCTCGATGTTTTCGAGCGTCATCTTGCCGGCTTCGATTTTGGAGAGATCCAGAATTTCGTTGATAATTTTGAGCAACGTTTCGCCCGAATTCTGAATGGTTTCAACAAAATCCATCTGTTTGGCGGTGAGGTCAGTCCCCAGTAACAGATGAGTCATTCCAATCACACCATTGAGCGGCGTGCGGATTTCGTGGCTCATATTGGCCAGAAATTGTGATTTCAGGCGGACGGATTCAAGCGCCGCATCGTGAGCAATTTTTTGGAGCGCTTCAGCACGTTTGCGTTCGGTAATATCGCGCGCAATCCCCTGGACACCAACCGGACGACCATTGAGGGTGATGATCCGCGAACTCACCTCAATCGGGATTCGAACTCCAGCCGGCGTCACGATTTCGATTTCGTAGCGGGTGGGAATGTTTTCCGCCACCTTCTGCTCCATCATCTTATGAACGGTTGTGAGGTATTCCGGTGAAACAACGTCCCGCATATTCATTTGCAGCACGGCTTCGCGTGGAATTCCAAACACCCGTTCAACGGCTCGATTGATGGACGTAAAATGCCCCTCCATATCGTGGGTATAAATCAGATCATTGGCATTTTCATACAGTTCGCGATAAATGTCTCCGGCATCCGTGACCGCGATTTTATTCATGCTCGAATAGACAATCGCAACCTGGACCGCAAGTTCGGATTGATCTTCAAAGCTTGAAGCTTTCATTTCGGCCTGGATGGGTCGGCCATCCATCCGAAGCAATCGCGCTCGGAGCCGCGATGCTGATTGAAGGGTTGAAGCGAGCCAGGTCTGGACTTTCTGCAAATCCTCTGGATGAACAAAGTCAACGCATTCCATTCCCAGCACTTCCTGACGGTCAGCCGTTCCAAGAATTGCCAATGCCTCGCGATTCACAAATTGGACCATTCCTTGTTTCAGCACCAGGATTGGCACTGGACAGGCATCAAGCACATCAAAAGAGGTTTGCATTGGCATAGGTGTCAGTTGAAAGCAGCGTCAAGTGGGCCGCACTCCAAAGGGTTGTCACCGTGTCATCATTCGAAGTTCTTCAATCCGCTGGCTGATTTCGGCAGGTGAGAGGTGGCGATAGGCTTCTGGAAGCATATCCCGTGATGTCGCTTCACGCACGGCCACCAGGGTTTGATATTCAACCGCCATTTCATCGCGGGCCGGGGTGAATTCGAGCGCCACTTTATCAACATCTTCGGGCAGGACTTCTTTCCGACCGGCCTGCCGGGCCACACGGCGGCAGCGAATGAGCATCCCTTCGATGTCAGCGCCAGAGAGTTTGAGCTGGCTTTTTTGGATTGGCGACCAGTCTTCAACTTTATGACTGATTTTGTTTTTGCGGAGCATTGCCTCAATAATCGCCTGACGATCCTCTTCCGATTCCGGATAAAACAGCGAAATATGCTCTTCGCACCGACCCTGGCGTTTGAGGTCAATCGGGAGCAAATCGGGACGACAGGTCATCAAAATCCACAGAATTTTGCCCCGGTTTTCGGTGTTGCCCATCGCATTGGCAACTTTTGAGAAAATCCGCTGGTCTACGCCGCTGTCTCCACCGCCTGAATCACGATTGCCGAGCGTAGCGTCGGCTTCGTCAATCAGCACCACAATCGGCGCCAGGTTTTGGATCAAATTTAGAATTTTTTCGAGGTTTGATTCCGTTGATCCTACCCACTTATCGCGGAAGTTTTTGAATTCCACCACATTGAGACCACAATCCTTGGCAAAAGCTTCGGCCAGGAAGGTCTTGCCCGTTCCAACCGGACCGGAGATCAAAATTCCCATCGGGGCTTCTTCAGTTTCACCCGAACGGATGGTCTCAGCAATATTGGAGAGAAACTCCTTGGCCTTTTTCATGCCGCCGACATTTTCGAGTCCATATCGCGGCGTCACAAACTCAACCAGTCCGACGCACTCCGATTCGATGATCTCTTTTTTCTTGTTGCGGATGACTTCATAGGTCAACCCGTCCTGATTGATCGAAGCGCTCTTGAGCATCGAGGAAATATGCACCCGATTGAGCCCCGAGGTCATATGCGACAACTGGTCTTCGGTCACTTCCATCTTCAAATCGGGATTCATGATGTTGAAAAACCGAATGAAATGCAGCCGCTCGTCCTGTTCCGGGTAGGTAATTTTGATGTTGACGAGGCGCGAATTTTCACGAATGCGCTGATGGACATCCGACACGTTTTCCGTGATGAAAATGACGATATTGTCTGAACCAAGCAACCGCGAACTGGTAATCCAGCGCTGAAACATCACCAGCAGATTGCGTTCTTCGGCGCTCATGTAGCTGACTTCGCTGGCCGGGATCAAGGTTTCCATAAAGTTGATGATCACGGCCACCTGCTCGCCATAATACAGATAGCGTTCAATGGCTTGCAGGGCCTGCATTGGTTCACGCATTCCACGCATGGCCTGGGCCTGAACCAGCGGATTGGCCACGCGTTGTTGAGCTTCAAACTGCCGCTCAGCATCGAGCGAACCAAACGTGATGCCTTCACTCCGGTTATAAAGGATGATGTTTTTATTTCCCAACATTTCCTGCTGCAGGAAATTGAGCAAGCCGACATACTGCCCCTTGGCTCGCACCAGGTCATAAATGTTGTGATGAAGCAGAAAATGCGATGCTTCGCCAGCATAGTATTTGCGGGCCATGGTGGCTGCCCAACCAGGCAGGTTTTTCAACTCATCAAGCGACAGTTTGAGGCGAGGACTCGACATGGTGGGAAGGATCTCCTTTGGAATGAGCGAAGTAGTGAAGTCGTGAACGAGCGAACTATAGCATTTCAGATCAATAATTCCTGGGAACGCCGGCATCTTGCCGGCACCAGGCAGTTCAGATCCAATCAGTTGCCGGCAGGATGCCGGCGTTCCCAGGCAGAACTCTTTTTCTGAAGAGCTATAGCGAAGTAGCGAATAGTGAATGAGCGAGGTCGTGAATTCTTTGTCTTGGCACTCTTTCGCTCTTTCGCCAGTTCACTCTACTTGCTCTTTCACTCAAAAATCAGAGCGTTTTCAAATAAGCAATCAGGTCAGCCATTTGTGCGGCACTAAATTTGCTCCCGTAGGCGGGCATGGCGTTGCGGCCCTTTTGAATTAAATTTTTGACATTGTCATCTGTCACGGCTTTTCCGCTCAGCATTTTCTTGCGGTCTTTATAGAGTCCTTTTAGTCCAGGACCAACCAGCGAGTCAGTGCTCTCGGTGTGGTGACAGATTTTGCAGGTTTCGGCAAAGAGTTTGGCGCCGCTTTTGGCATCTTCAGCACTCGTGACAGTAGCTGCCGGTGAAACTTTAACGGGTGACAAGGCCAGTGAATTCAACTGGTTGGCAGCAATAAAGGCAACTGAAATAAACAACACGACCAGTAATTTGGCAGATCGGCTCATACAATTCTCCAATATGAACAAAAAGAATAAGGTGGGTGCGATAGGTCAGATTAAACGAAGGGATAAAAGGATGGAAAAAAATACCTTGCAGCGATGGAAGTGGCAAGCCCTTCCTGATTTGTTCCAGGGTTCGGCTCACGCCAGTTATCAACTGGCAGATCGCGTACTCGACTGGGGGTTAAATCTGACGGCACCACAGGTATGCAAAATCTGCGGAAAACTGGTCCTGTCACGCCACAACGGGGTTACCTGTCAGACGTGCTGGGCAGACTATGGATATACAGGCGCAGCCTATCACATGAGTTGTCTTCGATGTGGTCGGTGGCGTCCCAGACCGACCGAACGGAACGTGGCTGAAATTCAATCGAACTGTGACCACTGCCAGGAAATGGCGTTTTCTCAGGCGCGGTCGTGCGGGCCATATCTCGGAGCACTCCGTGAAAACCTGCTGCTTTCCAAGCGTCATCCATATCTGCCCAAACGACTTCGCCTCTGCATTGCCACTGCCTGGACACAGTACCCGGAACTTCACCAGGCAACCCGGATTCTTCCGGTGCCACTGGCCCGTGGGAGACTCCGCGAACGTGGTCACAACCAGGCCGAATTGATTGCCCGCCTTCTGGCAGCACAATCCGGGATTGAACTTGATTCCTTTACTTTAGCTCGAATTGCCGAAACCGAACGTCACCGGGTGGGGATGGATGCCCACCGCCGGGCCAAAAGCGTACAGCGCGCGTTCCAGGTTGTCTGCCCGCAACTGATAGAAAACAAGACAGTTTTGCTGGCGGACGATGTCTTTACGACTGGGGCCACCATTGAAGTCTGTTCCAGAATATTGCTGACTGCTGGCGCCACAGCAGTAATGGTTTTCACCGTTGGCCGGACAATGCGGTATAGCGATTTAATTTAATGAGGGGTTAGGGGCATACGTGCCAGGTTAACAGCAAAATACATCTCGAAGAGATAGCCAGAAGGTAGCCTGGGGTGGCTTGGCACCCAGGCTCCAGTGCCGCTCCCTTCTCATTTCGCCCCGGTAGGGGATGCGCAACGACCCCGCCTCTGCCGGGGCGGAATCGGATGGGCCACCCGTTCCTGGGGTGCGCCCAAAGCGGCTTCTCCCAGGCAACCTTGCGGGCTGCTCCTTCGGAGCGCAAGCGGCTGGGTTTCCTTATCCTGGCGCATGGGGATAGGGAGTAGCGGAACAGTTGCCCTCTTCGAAAACCCTGCCCCCGTCCCCTATCCTCCGTCCCCTATGCTTTTCCAGGAATAATTTTCCAAAACTCTGACTGATGGGCAGCAAATGATCGCACCAGGGCCTGAGCGCGCAGGCTATCAGTTTCAGCCGCATATTCGCCGAGGAGCCAGACGAGTTCATCGGTGTCTTGATCAGTTAACTGTTGAATTTGAACATAGTTCTGGTTGATCCGCGAAAGATCTGGCTGGCCGTAAAGATAAATTTTCCCGCCAGTCATTCCGGCGCCGAGGTTCAACCCGATTTTGCCCAAAATCACCACCAGGCCGTTGGTCATGTATTCACAGGCGTGCAGGCCGACGCCTTCGACTACGGCCAGCGCTCCGCTGTTGCGAACAGCAAACCGGTCACCAGCCAGCCCATTGATAAACAGCTTTCCGCCAGTAGCGCCATAGAGCGCACAGTTGCCGATGATGGTGTTTTTCTCAGGCTCTAATTTTGAATGCGGATGGGGACGAATCACCACTTTTCCACCAGACATTCCTTTGCAGACCGAATCGTTGGCTTCACCAAAGAGCCGGGTTTCGATACCGTCCACCAGAAATACCCCAAATCCTTGACCGGCACTGCCAACAAAATCCACCTGAATCCGATTGATGACTGGCGATTGAGTGCCTGGGTCTGAGTGACCGCGCTGGCGATACATTTTTTCGGCAAGTACTCCAGACAGGGTTGCAAGTGCAGCCCGGTCAGTACTGCGGATGCCACATTCGATCCGGAGTGGTGTTTGATGAGCAAGGGCTGGTTTGGCGCGGTTGACCAGAAATTCATTCAACGGGCTGACTGGCACATAGGCCAGACTGGTGGTCAGGTCAAACGCGGGTTTCGAACCCGAAGGCACGGTTTGAAAGAAAAAGCTCAGATCCAGGTTGCGTTCGGTGACGAGTTGGGTAAAGCGTGGATCAGTCTCAACCAGATCAATCCGGCCCACCAGATCGGTGAGCGTCGCAAACCCAAGCCGGGCCAGATGACGACGGACGTCTTCGGCGAGATATTCGAGCATCCGCACCACCTGAGCTGGTGTTCCCTGGTATTTGGCTTTGAATTTCGGATCGTGGGTGGCAATGCCCGCCGGACAGCGATTGGTTTCGCAAATCCGCGCCATAATGCACCCTTCGGCGACGAGCAGGAGTTTGCCGAAGTCAAACTCCTCCGCGCCAAGGGCCGCTGCCAGCACGAGATCCTTGCCCGTATGCAGGCCGCCATCTACCCGAAGCGTAATTGACTGGCGCAAATGATTGGCGACCAGTGCCCGATGCACGGCGACCAGACCCAGTTCCCAGGGCAGTCCGGCGTGTTTCATCGAACCGAGCCCGGCGGCACCGGTCCCACCGTCTCCGCCGGAGATGTGGATGATATCGGCGCCAGCTTTCGCCACTCCAACCGCAATCGTGTCAATATTGACCCCAGACACCAGTTTGACGCTGACTTTGGCCGACGGATGAAGCTGTTTGAGTTCGTAAATGAGTTCTTTCAGGTCTTCGATGCTGTAAATATCGTGCATCGGCGGTGGGGAAATCAGGTCAATATTGACTGGCGAATGGCGCGCCCTGGCAATTTCAGGGGTGACTTTCACCGCCATCAACTGGCCGCCTTCGCCGGGCTTGGCCCCCTGGGCAATTTTGATCTGGATTTCCTCGGCTGAAATCAAATATTCAGCCGTCACGCCAAACCGCCCGGAAGCCACCTGTTTGGTGGTGGCGGTGATGCCTTCAGCGAAATAAAAGGGATTTTCGCCACCTTCGCCGCTGTTGCTGCGGGCGCGGACCTCACGCATGGCGGTGATCAAATCGCGCTGTGATTCGGCGCTGATGGCGCCAAACGACATTCCGCCCGTTCCAAATCGCCACAGAATGTCTGACATCGGCTCAACCTGATCAAGTCCGAGCGCGGGCAATTCGGTTTTTAAGCGGAACAGGTGACGAAACGTCACCGGGGCGCTGTCCTCACCTTGTTTCAAGTATTGATCATAGAGTTCCGGCGAACTCAGCGAATGCCCGGTTTCACGAACCAGTTTGTGGATCATTCGCGCCCGAGTCGTGGTCATGGCGTGTTTCTCGCCTGCCGTACCCTGAGTGTGTTCGCGGAACTGATAGGTATGGAGCAGTTTCCCGCTGCCGACTGCCATGGCTGCTTCTGACCGGGTGGCGTTGAGTCGCACCAGGTCCACAATGTGCTCCAGTTCAAGCCCGCCCACCACGCTTTCCATCCCTGGGAAATAAAAATTCACCAGATTCCGGCCCAGTCCAAGAATGGTAAACAGCCGGGCATTTTGATAGCTGCGCAGCACCGAAATCCCCATTTTGGCCATGACCTTCAGCAACCCGGACCGAAGTGCCGTGATCAAATTGGCTTCGCGCTGTTCTGGGGCGATGCCTTCAAGTTTGGCATTGGGTTCAAACCGGGCAATTTCGAGGGCCAGATAGGGGCACACGGCGGTGGCCCCAAATCCGATCAGTGCCGCGACGTGATGCGAACTGCGAATTTCCCCGGATTCAACCACCAGCGACGCTTTGAGTTTCAACCCTGATTCGTTGAGCGCATTGACCAGCGCCCGCAGGGCCAGCAGGGAAGGGATCGGCAGGCGATTATTCCCGGCCTGGCGATCACTCAGGATCACCACCGCCGTGCCATGTTCAACCGCGGTTAATCCTTTACGGGTGAGTTCGTCAATCGCCAAATCAAATCCGGCCACGCCCTGGGTCACATCAAATATGGTATCCAGCACCACGGCCCGAATGCCGACTTCCTGCGAATGATCGGTGGTCAGGGCTTTTAATTCGGTAATTTGCTGGAGGTTCAAAACCGGATGCTCAAGCCGGATGGCCGGGCGCGGTGGAATCAGTTCGGTTGGAATAAAGATATTGGGTTTTGAACCCAGAAACACCGTCAAATCCGTGGCCATCGTTTCGCGCAGGTAATCAACCGGCGGATTGGTCACCTGGGCAAAATCCTGATAGAAAAAGTCAAAAAACGAACGTGGCTCATCGGAAAGCACCGCCAGCCGGGCCGTGTCACCCATTGACCCAATTGGCTCTTTGCCGGTGGCCATCATCGGCAGCAGGATACGGTTTGAATCTTCCTCGGTGTATCCAAAAACCGTTTTGTCAGCCATGGCGGCTGGTTGTAACTGCGTCGTGGCCGGTAATGGCACCAGGCGGGGATCAAACCGCACCCCTTGATAGCCGGCAATCGTGCTTGGATCTTCAAAGCTCACCAGTCCAGTTCGTAAATTGACCGTCACGGCATTGCCGGCATGCAGTGCACCTTTAAACCGGATATCGCTTTCGTCGAGTGCAAAGGCGCCAGCTTCTGAGCACACATAGAAATGGCCTTCGGTGAGCATCCAGCGGCCAGGCCGGAATCCATTGCGGTCAAGTCGGGCGCCGACCAGATTGCCGTCTGAAAACAGAATGATTGCCGGCCCATCCCACGGTTCCATCGTGCGTGCCCAAAAGGTGTAGTAGTCATTTTGCCGGTCGGCTGGCGGCATCATGATCGCCAGAATGTCATTGATATTGGCCAGATGGCTGCGATACCGCAGGGCTTCGACCATTTCATTGAGGCTGCCGCTATCGCTGATCCCGTGATGGGTAATCAGCTCGTTGGCCTGCAAGCCAAGCGTTTTTTCCCGCGAGTAGGCCCACGACCGGTTGCCGGCAATCGTGTTGATTTCGCCATTATGGGCAATCAAGCGAAAGGGTTGGGCCTTATCCCAGGCCGTGCTGGTGTTGGTGCTGAATCGGCGATGAAAGAGGGCAAACCGGGTGCGATACTGGGGAGATTGCAAATCCAGATAAAATTGATCGAGCTTTTCTGATCGCACAAGCGCTTTATACACAATCGTTTCCGCAGAAATCGACGAGAAAAACACCTCGTAATTCGAAAACCGGCGAATCACTCTGGTGCGGGCGTGTTGTTTCCCGATATAGAGCAGCTTGTTGAATGAATCCACCGTGGTGCAATGAACTGGCCGCCGCAAAAATGCCTGTACGAGCACCGGCATCGTCTGCCGTGCCTGCGGTCCAAGCACCTCGGCATTGATTGGTACCTCGCGATACCCAATCAATTCAACATCCAAAAAAGAAAAAGTGTCTTCAAAAATCGACAAAATTTCTTTTCGATAGGGTTCATCCTGCGGCAAAAACAATTGCGCCACACCAACGGAATGTTTCTCAAACCCCAGCAATTCAAAGGGAATATCGGTCATTACCCCGGCCCCGTCACTGGTTTCAAGATCGGCGCCGCAGGCCCCGCGATGTTCAACGCACCGGAGCGCATGGAGTGCCTGTTGCAGGTTCTCGTGGTTGCTGACCTGATGGAGACTGGCCACAAAACCAACACCACAACTTGATTTTTCTTGATTCCACATAGTGTGAGTCCTTTCAGGGTTTGGATCTAAAAATCCTGGGGCTGAAGACATCGGGCTCAGGGCTGCTTTCACGTGTAGGTTTTTTGATTTTATCCCGAAGGGATGGAGCCAGGTTAGGCGGTGCGCGGTGGCGGTTTTACTGCCGAACAAGCGCGCGCGATTTACGA
>CAZXCE010000253.1:0-11263 GCA_964639175.1 uncultured Clostridia bacterium | reverse complement strand
CCTCCCCCGAAATTAACTTCATTTTTCGCTGTGCCTCTGGTATACATGGCTGGATATGAAGGCTCATCAATTTTTTGGACTCCTCGAAAATTGTTTTGCTCCCTCACCCAACCCCCGATATCTCTTTTTGACTGACCAGATTAGTGCCTGTTTGTTTAAATGCCGGTTTGTGATCGAAGAACGTCAGGGGTTATCAGCCATTATTGGCAAGGTCGGGTTTGGGAAAACCAGCGTCGTACGCTGTCTGGTGGACGGGTACATCGATAACCCTGATTATCGGATTGTGCTTTTGCCCAACGGGAATTTTCCGTCCGAAATGCAACTGGCCAAAACCATTTCCGATGAACTCGGCATCTCCAAACGCCGATCAATGCTTGGACAATTGCACGAAATTCGGGATTTTGCGATTGAGACCTATCATAAGGGCGGCAATGTCGTGATTTTTATTGACGAAGCCCAGGCCCTGCGCGGGAGTCAATTTGATTTTTTACGGGAATTACTCAATTTCGAGACCAATGAATCAAAAGTGATTCAAATCGTGATTGCCGGCCAGCCCGAGATTGAAATGAAACTGGCCACCAAATCGGCGCTGGTTTCCCGCATTATTTTGACCAGTTATTTAGACACCTTCACGCTGGAAGATATGGTGAAAGCCATTGAACATCGAGTTCGGGTTGCCGGCGGGCAGCTTGACCAGGTGATGAACGAAAAAGCCCTGCACAGCCTGTATATTGCTTCGCGGGGCATCCCGCGTGAAATTGTCAAAATAGCCAATGCCGCCATGTTACTGGCTGCCATCAACGAAATTCGGCCAATCTCGGCTGAACTTGTTGAGCTGGCGGTTGATAACATTCTGCAGTCCGAGGAAAGTCTGCATGTCGGACCAACCGAAGAAGCCACTGAACTTCGCCGAAGCGCTGCGGATTAAACACGGTGCAGCCCGGTCCGGCCAATCTCAGCCTGCAGTTCCTGCTTCTCCCGCCGAAGAAAGCCTGACTGGAACTCTGGCCGCGCCGGTTGTTCAGCTTCCCTCAATTTCTCCACCACCCCCCCCTGTTCCCACACCTTCCGAAACCGAAATCGGTGCCAATCAAAGTCAATCACAGCCCTCTGAAATCTCCAACAAAACAGGCAAGCGGGGACGCCCGAAAAAAAGCCTACCGGAATCCACTAGCCTAGTGGATTTAAATAACCCAAATAATAAAAATGATTTTTTGGGTTATTTTTTTACTAGCCTAGTGGATTTAAATAACCCAGCCGAAAAAAATAAAAAAAGCCAATTTAATGACCCAAACATCAATTTATTGGCCAGTCTTCCAACGACCGACGGCTATTTAAAATTACACCGACAAATCGTTGACTTTTTATACCCCCAGCTTGATCCAGCAGAACAGGCCATCCACCTCCAACTCTACAGACTCTCCTGGGGATATAATAAAACCACCTGTATCATAGGGTTACCTAAACTTGCCCAGCGCTCTGGAATGTCAACTTCAGCCGCTCAACAAGCCGTCAATCGCCTGATGACAAAGGGGCTTATCAAAAAGGTCCGCATGATCTTAGGAAAAGGCATCGAACAGGGGGTTGAATACGAGGTTCCATTACCCGATAGCCTATTTAATTCCACTAGCCTACCGGAATCCACTAGCCTAGTGGATTTAAATAGCATAATAGAAAATAAATACATAATAGAAAATTTTGACGCGCGCGCGCCCATGCGCGACACGCGTGCGAAGGCCGCTTCGCGAAATAAAAAGATCCAAACCCATTTCCAAACGTTGACCGGTAAACCGTGGCTTCCAACTGATGAACAGGCGCTGGACCTCATCGAGCACCTTGGCGAAGACGCCATCGTCGAAATGATGACCCGCATCAGGCAACGCAGCCCAGAACCGATTGGAAGCTTTGCCTACTTTGCCAAAGCCATCATTCGCGAACTGCAGTTTCCAGAGCCACTCACCACCCTGGCACTCAAACACCGCATCGCCGCCATTGTCGCCGAACTGAGAGAACTCCGGATCGGAGAATCCTATCCACCATCGGAACTGGTCCACGATTTGAAAAACCGCTGCCTGCAAGAAGACCTGCCCTGGAACGACGACCTGGTCAACGCAGTACTCGCCAACGAAAACAAATCAAAGCCAAAGTAGCGAAAGTGGAAGCCATCGGAATTTGCTCAAATCGCCTAAAACGCCCGTAAAGGGACGAAAAAACAGAGAACCAGCCTGCTACGTCATGTCATCCAGAAAAACACGCCAGAGAGCCAATAAACGCAATTAAACGCATACTCCCAGGTCACACTGTGGTCAGAAATATTCCCAAAACAAAACATCACGTTTCCGAAAACAAACCCAATCGAAAGGAACGCGACCGAAAAACCAGCGATTCCACTCCACAAACCACATTCGCAAAAGATTCGGTGCGGGCCGCGGCCAGTCTGGCCCACCACCATCGCTGCAACATCAATCCGGCCTGGTCCGTACTGGTCCGAACAACCTCACATCCAGGCCCGATGACCACTCAAAACCTCAACTCAGACCGACGTCACCTCAGGGGGTTTCGCAATGAAACCAGTCACGCTCTCTGCTCAACCAGGGTCAACCGCACAGCCGAAATCGTTTTACGGAATGACCGGCGAAAGCTGGCGACTGACCGGAATTAACTTCACCGAATCGTGTTACCCGGCGGGGCTCGCAATGGCCCGGCACGACCACTGTCACCCCTACTGCAGCTTCGTCCTGGCCGGCGCGTATGCTGAAACGGTCGGTTCAGTAACTCGTTCGGTTGAGCCGAACCACATTACGTTTCACCCTCGCGAAGAAGCCCACGCCGTCCGGTTTGGAGCCCATCCGTCCCGGATTTTCCGGGTGGAATTCAACGCCGACTGGCTGGCTGACCTGGTGGGAAACCGCCGGACATTGCACCAGCCGATGCACCTGCGAAACGAGCCGCTCAACCGTCACCGGATGGCCCTGTACCGCGAATTTTCCCGCCAGGACCGATGGTCAGCCCTGGCCGTGGAAGGAATTGTGCTCGAACTCATCGCCGAGCTTGGCCGGATGCTCGAAACGCGATCCAGCCCGTGCCGTCAGCCACCCTGGATTCAGCAAATCCGCGAGCAACTGGAGGCTGAATTTCTGACACCTCCATCGCTCGCCCAACTGGCCCAATCCGTCAATGTTCATCCGGTCACCGTGGCCAAAACCTTTCGCACAATTTTTCACGTTACAATGAGCGAGTTCATCCGCCAGCGACGCATCGAGTTTGCCTGTGGTCAATTGTTACAAAGTCAGTTGCCAATTAATCAAATTGCCCTTGAATCAGGATTTTATGATCAGAGCCATTTTACCAATGCTTTTAAACGAGTCCTGGGAGTAACGCCGGCTGAATATCGTACAATGAACCAGAAAGCTATAAATTTGTAATTGTCTCCGTTTTTTCTCAATGTCAGCCTGCTTGCCATTGTTCCTACAACACCTGGCTGTACCTTCAATCGTCCAGTTTCAAATTTGTCACAGCCAGAACCGAAGTCAATTTTTCCAACCACCCTAATTTTTTCCAAGACAATCAATGGCCAAAGATAAAGAATTCCTGGGAGCGCCGGTACCCTGCCGGCATCTGACCCCAGCGGGCGACGTTGGTTGAAACTTCAAAATCGAGGGATGGAACTATGAGACAATGGTTGTGGCTGGCATTGGTGTTTGGACTAGGGTCACTGTCGGTTGGTGGGCAACCGTCCGAAAAGCGACTGTATGCACGGGTTACCGCAAACCAAACCCAGATTGTATTTAGCCTGGCAGGTGACCTATGGACCGTTGATAAAACTGGGGGTACTGCCCGGCAACTCACCAATACTCCCGACGAAGAAGGCATGCCAGCCTTTTCTCCTGACGGGCAGCAGCTTGCTTTTTCACGGCAGTCAGGTGGCAACTGGGACATTTACCTGATGCCGGCCACGGGTGGCGAAGCCCGGCGGCTGACGTTTCATCCGCGCAATGATATTGTTGTGGGGTGGCATCCAGATGGAAAACATATTCTCTACCGATCAAATGCCAGTGGCGTGCCAAAGCTGTACTCTCTGGCTGTGGATGGTGTCTTGCCGACTGAATTGCCTTTTGATCGCGCCCTCACCGGATCATATTCGCCGGATGGAAACCGGCTTGCTTTTAATCCAAACCTCTCGTTGAGTGACTGGCGATACTATCGGGGCGGCTATCAGGGCCAAATCTGGCTCACTGACGTAAAAACAGGCGTCACGGAACGGGTGCCACAACTGGATTTCAATAATGACATGCCGGTGTGGCTTGGAAACACCATCTATTTTTTGTCTGATCGAACTGGTGTGCACAACCTTTTTGCCTATGATGTGAAAACCCGGCGCACAACACAACTTACCACCTTTGAACAATTTGGAATTCAAACCCTGGGCCAGGGACCACAATCGCTGGTTTTTGTTCGTGATGGCCAGTTGTATCTTTTTGAAGTGAATCAACCGGGTCCCGTGCCGGTGCCTGTTTCGCTCACGGTCTCAGCACCTGAGCGGTTGCCGCGAACGGTTGATGCGTCGCCGTTGATTGATTCGGTTGTATTTGGAATGTCGGGTGATTCCCTGGCGGTTGGGGCACGGGGCGAGATCTTTCTGGTTGAACCAGCCACTGGAAAAAAGACAAACCTCACCCAAACTTCAGGCGTTGCGGAACGCTGGCCGGTTTTGTCGCCAGATGGAAAATGGGTGGCCTATTTTTCAGATGAATCTGGCGAATATCAGTTATGTGTGAAAACGACATCGGGCTCAGGGATAGTCAAACGGCTGGCTATCGAAGCCAAACCGTCGTTTTACCGCGAGTTGCTCTGGTCTCCGGATGGCAAAAAGCTGGTCTTTTGTGACCGCCGGCTTGGTATCTGGCTGGCTGAACCCGATCAGGAAAAGGTATCTCGAATTGATACCACACCCTATTCATATCAAATTGACTGGCATTTTAACTGGTCGCCGGATGGACGCTGGCTGGCCTATTCCAAAAGCCTTGTCAGCCGAATTCGAACCATCTTTGTGTATGACACCCACCATCGGCAACTCCACCAGATGACCAGTGGAAAAATCTGGGCTGAATTCCCCTGTTTTGATGCTGGTGGAAAGTACCTGTATTTTGTTTCAAGTCCAAATGCCGCGCTCAGTGGCTATGGATGGGGTGTCTTAAACGGGGTCATGGCTCGTCCGGGCATTACCCGGCGACTGCACCTGGTTGCTCTTCGGGAATCTGACCCGCTCCCGTTTTTACCGGATGGCAAACCAAACCCGGCGGCAAAGGCTGACGAAATACTGACCAGTACCACGATTGATTTTGCCAATCTGGCCACCCGAATGGTCAATATCCCCGTACCAGAGCAGGATTTTGCGCAACTTCTGCCTGGCAAGCCGGGCGTGGTGTTTGCGCTCACCAATGAATGGCCATCGCCGCCAGTGTTTACGGCCCGGCCACGGAGAACCCTTTCCCAGTGGAATCTGACATCGGCCAGTAAATTTGAAAAGATTGCCGAGAATACGCCCCTGGCCACTGTTTCCGGTGATGGTACGACCCTGTTCTATCAGGCTGATCGCGATTGGATTTTGGTTCCGACCTTAAATGCACCTTCAGCGGAGAAGAAAAAGCTTGATCTTTCAAAACTTGAACTGAACCTGGATCCGTCCGCCGAATGGAAGCAACTGTATCAGGAAAGCTGGCACATCATGCGCGACTGGTTTTATGACCCAAATTTTCACGGTCAGGATCTGGCCTTTCTCGAACGCCACTATGCCGCGTACTTACCGAACATCACCCGTCGGGCTGATCTCAACACGCTGTTGAACCGAATGCTGGGCCATGTTTCAGTCAGTCACCTGGTGGTCGATGGCGGAGATGTTCCGCCTCCGGCTGGCCAGCCATCTCGTGGAGGTCTCCTGGGGGCAGATTTTGAAATTGCCGAAGGAAAGTACCGGTTCAAACGCATCCTCAGAACCAGCACGCTTGAGGATCCGCTCGGGTTGGTTCCGGCCCCGCTTGACCGGCCTGATGCCCGCGTGGCTGATGGTTCGTTTGTACTGGCGATTGATGGAAAACCAGTGGAGATTTCCAAACCGATTGATCTGTATCTGGAAGGCAAAGCCAACCGTCCGGTTCAACTTACGGTTGCTTCCGATGCCAGCGGGCGCAATTCGCAGACGCTGACGGTGTATCCACTTACCAATGAGGCAACGCTTCGGGCGGCCAATCAGGTCAAGGCATTTCAACAACGGGTTGATGAGGCGTCTCAAGGTCAGCTTGGCTATGTGTATGTCGCCAATTATGGTGCGGCGACCATGGATGCCATTCGGGGATTGCTTGGAAACAGCCAGCGAAAAGGTGTCATCATTGACCAGCGGTATAATGGAGGCGGGATCACGCCTGACTTTCTAATCGAATGGTTGCAGCGTAAACCGTTGTATTTTTATACCTTCCGCGAAGGAGACGACATTGCCACCCCAGTCAATCCCGGCCCACAAGTGAAAGTGCTGATGACCAACGAACTCAACGGTTCAGCGGCTGAAACCTTTGCCTTTATGTTCAAGCTCGCCAAACTGGGGCCGATTGTTGGAAAGCGAACCTTTGGTGGTGGCATCGGTCCCTATTTCCCAACACCGGATCTGCTTGACGGAGGTTTTGTCCAGTTACCCAACCGGGCGGCCTACCAGTCAGACGGCACCTCCTGGGGAATTGAAAACATTGGTGTCAGTCCAACCATCGAGGTTGACATCCTCCCGGCTGATGTTTTGGCTGGCCGAGATCCGCAACTTGAAAAAGCGATTGAAGCGGCGCTGGCCGAGCTGAAAAAAACAAAAGCTCCAGCGGTCCGGAAGCCAAAATATCCGGTTCATCCGAAATAATACCAATTAGGGTTCAGGGTTCAGGGTTCAGGGAAATACAATTCTTTCAATAATTTAGCCTTTCCCTAATACGAGAGGTTGGGGGAAGGTAAGTACCTTACCGAAAATTCCCAGACATTTTAAACACGGAAAACACGGAAAACACGGAAGAAAATCAAGCACTTACCAAACTCAATATCTCAGGAAACTTTTGACAAGGTACTTATCAGGGTGGTGGAGTGGCGGTGTCACTCCATTATGTTGTTCTTTTCAAAAAGCCCAGATCGCCTCCGACTCCAATCGCCCGTTGTCGTTCCTGGGCCATTGGCCAACTGATGAGTTCCGGAGGGTACAAAAAATGACGGTAGGCGAGTGCCATCTGGCGGGCGGCTTCGTCCGCCGGAACACGACCCGTTGCCGTGCCCAGGCCTGGGCAGGCCACCGTCCGAATCAGGCGGTCTGAGTTCAGATTGTGTTTGCGAACTGCCAGCAACATCGCCCACATGGCTAAATACACCTGGTCGGTCAGGGCAATCGGCATTGGAACACGCATCGTCGGAGTGTGTGCCAGAAATGGATGGGTGGAATGACCGGTTTCGATGATCACCGAGGTTCCAATCGGTTGTTCCCCCAAAAATTCATCCAAAATCCGGGCGTGAACCCGGTCAAGCAGTTCAACTCCGAAAAAACCGATGATCGCCAGATCAACGCCACCGTCCATCAGGCCAAATGAATTGGCGGCACTCACCATGCAGTCAAAAACCGGCAAGTCTTCAAACCGGCTGGTGACGATTTCAACTTTGCGAAAGCCTTTGAACTGCAGTTTGAGTGCCGTTGTAACATTTGGGTTTGGGTCAACCAGGATCAGTTTGAATGAGCGGCTGAGGTCTTTGCTTTTGTGCGTCACACGAGTGGCCTTACTCAGATTGGAGAATAAATCGGCTACGGCTGCGCAGGCGTTCGACAATTTCAGCCGGGGCTGTGGTCGGTGAACCAGCCTGAAATGGCGGTTGTGGGTCATATTCGATCCCAAGCTGGATCATCTGGGCTAATTCTTCGCCAAATTCAAGGCTCACAAGTTTGAGCGCCATATCAATTCCGGAAGATACCCCAGCCGCCGTGATAATTTTGCCCTGGATGACAACCCGGTCAGCGGATGGTTCGGCACCATAATCACGCAACATCTCCACTGCCAGCCAGTGACTGGTTGCGGTCAGGCCGTTTAACAACCCAGCCGCCGCCAGAACAAGCGAACCCGTACAGACCGAAGTGGTCCATTTTGTTTTTGGATGAATCTGGCGAACCCATTCCAAAATAACCTGATCATCCATCAATGCCGTTTGCCCAGGGCCTCCAGGGATGAGCAGGATGTCTGGCGCGGTTATTTCGTCGAGTGCAAAGTCAGCCGTAATCGCCAGGCTTCTGGCATCGGTCCGGATTGGTCCAGGTTGTTTGGCCACAAATTTCACGGTGGCGCCGGGGATTGACCTCAGCACTTCGTATGGACCAACGGCATCCAGTGCCGTAAAGCGATCAAATAAAAGAATTGCGATTTCCAAGTCGTATCTCCCACTTAAGTTATTGAAGGTTAAGGGTTGAAGGAAAGAGGGTTTGGCGTTGTTTCCTGGTTTTATTTTCCAGGTAACGGCTCAGAGGCCGCCATCCGGTTGACCATATCAGTAAACTCAGCCGGAGGAGAAAACTGCAGGGTTTTGCGTGTTTCCCGATAGGGTAAATTGATAAATTTCTGGTGGCGATACCAGTATAGATTTGGGCTGATTGAGCCGGGGCCCTCATTATACAAACCTCTCACCAGTGGAATCAGAACATTGACAGCTTTGATCACATCCAGGTTTTGAATCGGGTAGAGAATGGCGGCGTGCCGATGCGGTACACCCACCAGTGTTCCATACAACCCGAGGCATTCAGGGAATTCCTCAAGCAGCAGCACCATGGTTGAAGCAAAAAAACTATCACCGGATATGATTTTCACTGACAGTTCATCGGTGAGTTGAAAATCGCTCACTTCGACATTACTGATCTCGCGCACATAGTTGAGCCCCAGCCGAATGAGTTCATAACTGGATTTTCCCCAGGGTTTGGTGTCGTCAGCGCCTACGGTTCGGATGGCGTTTTCTAAGTCAAGCACCAGCATCGTCGCGGTGCCTTCGAGGTCAATTGAAGCAACTGCTTTGTCAGGCCCAATCTGGTGAAGATAACTGTCGGGGTAGAGTCGAACTGCGAGAAAAGGGGCAACCGCTGCAAAATCAGCGAGTTTTTCTTCTATTGCGCGGCCTTCGGCTTCAGCCTGATGGATGGTTTGGAAATGATGGGAAATGACCTCCGTCCACGTTTCTGGTTCAGCCTGATAACACACCTGGGCCAGATTTTGGAGGCCATACTGGCGTTTGGTTGGCGACACGACCACCACGCCATCATTGAACACAACCGACACCTGAGCCGCCATAAAATATTCTTTGACCAACTGGTTAAACCGCTCATATTCCTCAAGGGAGAAAAATGATGCCCAGTCGGGAACTTTGGGACCCAGCCCAAATAGTTTTCTGAAAAACCCCATGCCCTGCCTCGCGAAAATCAGACTCTTTTCCAGAATATATCTGCCAGTTCGTCCATTTGGCCAGCTTCGAATCAGTTTTTCCTTAATCAGACCAAAATTGGTAGCCACTGGTTAAATATCAGCTTAACAATCTTTTCCTTCACTTTTGAAACATTGTTTCCAAAAGGCTTTTTTGCAGTATAATTTGATGACCCTCAATGATCTATTTTTCCGCTTTATTAGATAAACTCTAAAGTAAAAACCAAAGAAAATTTCAGACTCGGACACTTCCATTTTTCATTGATCCGTGATGCCAGCTCAACTTGAATGGAGAAAACCATGAATCCAGTCGAACTCGAAATCGGGCTCCATAATTGGGATAAAGAAAAGCACAGCTATTCCATTGAAATGCGCAGCTTGAGTCCTGGGGACCTGGTAGAAAATCGATTGATAAAAGAGAGCCTGATTGTAGCCGTCTTTGACCTGCAAACATTACACACACAACCAGCCCAAAGCGTCGGAAAACAACTTACCGAAGCCCTGTTTGCAGATCCAGAAGTGAAAAAAGCTTTTCTTGACGCCAAAAAGAAAGCAATGGACCGGGATGAGCCCTTGCGTGTACGGCTCTTTATCAATCCGAACGCTCAAGAACTTCATGGCTTGCCGTGGGAAAGTTTATGTGATCCTGAAGATCTATCTCCACTTTTTACAAGTGACCTCTTTTTCTTTTCCCGCTACATCATTTCGAGCAATTATCGTCCATTTCAAGGAGATGGAAGACTCAAAAAAGCGCTTCTGGTCGTAGCCAATCCCCAAAATCTGGACAAATATGCTCCCAACGGTCAAAAGTTGACACCCATTGATGTCGCCGGAGAGATTCAACGCGTCTTACCTGGTCTAAGACCTTTTGAGACCTCAATCCTGGACAATAAACAACAAGAAGTAGCTCTGGCCCTGACCTCCCACAACATTTCCAATGTCTATCGTTTGTCATCCAATGATAAATCTACGATTGATAACCTTTTTTCGTGTCTTCGCGAGGGCTTTGATATTTTGTATCTGGTTTGTCACGGTGCGATGGTGGATTCTCATCCGAAGTTGTGGCTGGAAGATCAAACTGGTGTCGTTTCAGTCGTTTCCGGCATTGAACTGGTTGAGCGACTGAAGGGGCTGAAATCACCACCAAAATTGATTGTGCTTGCCTCGTGCCAAAGTGGAGGAACTGCAACCGATGCCGGATCAACCCTTGACCCAACAAATGCCCTTTCTGCCCTGGGGCTCCGGCTGGCGGACGCAGGGATCCCAGCGGTTGTTGCCATGCAGGGCAGCGTGAAGATGAAAACCATCGCTGAGTTTATACCTACCTTTTTTTCCGAATTAAAAAGGGATGGCATCCTGGATCAAGCCATGTCAATTGCCCGTCGCGAAATTACCGACCTACCCGAACGTGCAATCCCAGTGCTCTATATGAGGTTAAAGAATGGGAGTTTACGAAAAGGGTCGGCTCTAACAAATGTGAACTTTGAGGGGTGGGATGAAATTATAACCCCTCTGAATGATAAAAAATGCACAGTGATCCTTGGATTCGGACTTCTTGAGTCATTTCTTCCTTCAACTCGTGACCTTGCCAAGCGGTGGGCTGAAATTCATCATTTCCCACTTGCAACAAATTATCGTGAGGATCTTCCGCAAGTGGCACAATTTATAAAAGTCCAAAAAAAAGGATACTATTTACGGAGCGAGTTTATTTGGACCATCAAACAAGAATTGCAACGCAGGTTCCCTGAGCTTAAAACTCAAATAAACGAAGATGCGTCGCTTAACCA
>CAZXCE010000252.1:0-11292 GCA_964639175.1 uncultured Clostridia bacterium | reverse complement strand
AGGTCCACCTTGTTATCAGGAGACACCAGGTCGTCAATACCGATGGAAATACCGGCCTTGGTGGCATAGAGAAAGCCAATTGCCTTCAAGGCGTCAAGCATTTTGACGGTCAATTCGTGCGAATAGCAAAGCTGGCAATAGTTTACCAGCGATTGCAGCCCTTTCTTCTTCATCACGCCATTGATGAACGGCATTTCGACGGGCAGATGCTCGTTGAGAATGACCCGACCCACCGTGGTGTTGATGACCTGTTTGATTTCGCGCACGGTGGCCCGGAGCACGTCTTGCTTGTCGCGTTCCTGCTCCATATCAATAATCCGGCCTTCAAAAGCCAGTTTGACTGGGGTCTGGGTACTGACAATCCCAGAGTCATGCGCCAGCAGCACATCTTCCTTGCTCGCAAAAAATCGTCCGGCCTTTTCATCACGTGGCCGTTCAGTGGTCAGATAGTAACAACCCAGCACGATGTCCTGGGTTGGAACGGCAATCGGCTGACCGTTGGCTGGCGACAGAATGTTGTTGTCAGCCCGCATTAACACGGTGGCTTCGATTTGCGCTTCGTGTGAAAGCGGAATGTGGACGGCCATCTGGTCACCGTCAAAGTCAGCGTTAAACGCGGTACAGACGAGTGGGTGAATTTTGATGGCTTTTCCTTCGACCAGAACCGGTTCAAACGCCTGAATCCCCAATCGGTGGAGCGTCGGAGCGCGGTTTAACAGCACGGGATGCTCGCGGATGACATCTTCGAGGATATCCCACACGGCTGGATCCTGGCGTTCGACCATTTCCTTGGCCTGCTTGATGGTCGCGGCGTGGCCCTGACGCTCAAGCTGGTTGTAAATAAATGGTTTAAACAGTTCGAGCGCCATTTTCTTCGGCAAACCGCACTGGTGGAGTTTCAGTTCCGGACCAACCACGATCACCGACCGGCCAGAGTAGTCAACGCGTTTGCCGAGCAGGTTCTGACGGAAACGGCCTGATTTTCCTTTGAGCGTATCAGAGAGCGATTTGAGCGGGCGGTTATTGACGCCACGCAGCACGCGACCACGGCGACCGTTGTCAAAGAGCGCATCCACTGCTTCCTGGAGCATGCGCTTTTCATTACGGACAATCACTTCCGGAGCTTTGAGTTCCAGGAGTTTCTTCAACCGGTTATTGCGGTTGATCACACGGCGATACAGATCGTTGAGGTCTGAAGTCGCAAAGCGCCCACCATCGAGCGGCACGAGGGGTCGCAATTCAGGTGGAATCACCGGAATCACATCTAAAATCATCCATTGCGGATGGTTGCCTGAGCGTCGAAAGGCATCTACAACTTTCAATCGCTTTGAGTATTTCAATTTCTTTTGCTGGGATGTTTCATCCTTCATGCGCTGGCGCAGTTCAACCGCCAGGTCATCAATTTCGACTTTTTCCAGCAGAATTTTGATCGCTTCGGCGCCCATCTTGGCCACAAAGCGGCCTGGAAATTCCTGCATCAGCTTGCGATATTGCTCATCGCTCAGCAGGTCTTTTTCCTTAATGTCAGCCACATCACCGGCATCCACCACAATATAGGACTCGAAATAGAGCACTTTTTCCAGCTCACGGAGCGGGATATCGAGCAGGTGGCCGATACGTGACGGCAATCCTTTGAAAAACCACACGTGAGAACAGGGACTGGCCAGTTCAATGTGGCCGAGGCGTTCGCGACGGACCTTGGAGAGCGTCACTTCGACGCCGCACTTGTCGCACACCACCCCACGGTGCTTCATGCGTTTATATTTGCCGCACAGACATTCCCAGTCAGTGACCGGCCCAAAAATTCGCGCGCAGAAAAGACCATCCCGCTCTGGCTTGAACGTGCGGTAATTGATGGTTTCAGGCTTGGTCACTTCCCCGTGTGACCAGGAACGAATCTTTTCCGGGGAAGCCAATGAAATTCGAATTGCCTCAAAATCCGGGGCAACTGTTTTGTTGTCATACATCCTGAACACGTTTGTACCCTCCCCATCGAATGAAGAAGTGAGAATGAAGAAGTGAGAATGAAGAGTTGAGAAGAAAAAACTGGAAGTTAAGCCAAACCCGCTTATTTTCTAGCTTCTTCATTCTTCATTCTTCATTCTTCATTCTGCTTTATTCTTCACTCAGTTTGCGGTTTCTTCCTTTTCTTCGCGCTTGACCAGCTCGACATCAAGGCAAAGTGATTGCAACTCACGAACGAGCACATTAAAGGACTCTGGCACACCTGGATCAAAGTCGGTTTCGCCTTTGACGATGGCTTCATAGCTCTTTGAACGTCCCGCGACGTCGTCTGATTTGGCCGTCAACAATTCTTGCAGAATGTGGGCTGCCCCATAGGCTTCAAGCGCCCAGACTTCCATTTCCCCAAATCGCTGGCCGCCGAATTGCGCTTTTCCGCCCAGCGGTTGCTGGGTGATGAGCGAATATGGCCCAATTGACCGGGCGTGAATCTTATCATCCACCAGATGCGACAGTTTGAGCATATAGATATAACCCACCGTCACCATTTGTTCGAACGCTTCACCGGTCATTCCGTCAAAGAGCATGGTCTTTCCGGACTGGTTGATCATTGGCGGAATTTCATCGGCATCAAGGATATCTGAGGCTGTTTTCAGTTTCTCCTTAATTTCGAGTTCCGACGCCCCGTCAAAAACCGGGGTCGCAAATCGGACGCCAAGGATTTTAGCCGCCCAGCCAAGATGGGTTTCGAGGATTTGACCGACGTTCATACGCGACGGCACACCCAGTGGGTTAAGCACGATTTCAACCGGTGTTCCATCAGGCAGATACGGCATGTCTTCTTCGGGGAGAATCTGAGCGATAACCCCCTTGTTTCCGTGACGACCGGCCATCTTGTCGCCAACCGAAAGCTTACGCTTCATCGCGATAAAGACTTTGACCATCTTGATCACGCCGGGCGGTAACTCATCACCTTTTTTCAGCTTGTCAACTTTTTCGCGGTGGAGTTCCTGCAAAATGTTGATCTGGCGTTTGGTGCGTTCCTCAAGTTCTTTCACTTCGCCGGCAACATCAATCTTGGCATTTTCAAGTTCAATTTTCTTGATGGTGCCCAAATCCAGCGTGCGCAACATATCCAGGGTCAGGACTTCGCCTTTGCCAACCACGGTTCGTTTTCCGTGAATGACTTCTTTGGCCACGCGCTGGCCATCCAGGAGTTCGTACACACGCTTGTTGCGTTCTTCCTCCAGGATCCGCTTTTCGTCGTTGAGGTTCTTGATCAGGCGATTTTCTTCAGCCTGTTCAATCGCCAGCGACCGCTTATCTTTCTCAGCGCCCTTGCGGGTAAAGACTTTGACATCCACCACCGTGCCTTCGATCCCTGGAGGGCAGGTCAGCGAGGCATCACGCACATCGCCGGCTTTTTCACCAAAGATGGCGCGCAGCAGTTTTTCTTCCGCCGTGAGCTGGGTTTCACCTTTCGGCGTTACTTTGCCCACCAGAATTGACCCCGGTTTGACCCGGGCGCCAATGCGGATGATGCCTGACTCATCCAGGTCACGCAGCATTGACTCTGAGACGTTTGGAATATCGCGGGTGATTTCTTCAGGTCCCAGCTTGGTGTCGCGGGCTTCAATTTCGAGTTCTTCAATGTGAATTGAGGTGTAGGCATCTTCCCGCACCAGCTTTTCAGAAATCAGAATTGCGTCTTCGAAGTTGTATCCGCGCCACGGCATAAACGACACGAGCACGTTGCGACCCAGGGCGAGTTCTCCGAAATCAGTACACGGACCGTCTGCCAGCACATCACCTTTTTTGACCCGCTGTCCGACTTGCACAATCGGCTTCTGGTTGATACAGGTGCTCTGGTTTGAGCGACGGAACTTGACTAACTGATAAATATCGGCGGTTACTTCGCGCGACAGTGATCCGGACTGGGTATTGTCAACCCGGATGATAATTCGTTCCGAGTCAACACTATCCACCACGCCATCACGACGGGCCAGCACAACGGCACCGGAATCCTGGGCGGTGACTTTCTCCATCCCGGTTCCGATCAACGGGGCTTCGGCTCGCAGGAGCGGCACTGCCTGACGTTGCATGTTTGATCCCATCAGCGCGCGGTTGGCGTCGTCGTGTTCGAGAAACGGAATCAACGCCGCCGCCACCGATACCAACTGTTTGGGTGAAACGTCCACAAAGTGGATTTCATGGCGGGCTGATTCTTTGAAATCCCCCTGGTTTCGTGATGAAACACGTTCGTTGAGGATCACATTGTTTTCATCAACCGTGATGTTTGCCTGTCCGACGGTGTATTTATCTTCTTCCCAGGCTGAAAGATAAAACGGATGCGGCTCGTAATCGGCGGTTTTCTTCCCTGGTGCGAGCGCTTTATTGATGCGATTGACTTCATCGGCGGGCAGGTGCATTTCAGGCTTCAGTTCAGTGTCACCACCATTGGTAATGCGCACATATTCGATCACCCGACCATTTTCGACTTTGCGATAGGGGGATTCGATAAAGCCAAATTCATTGATTCGGGCAAAGCACGACAGCGATGAAATCAACCCGATGTTCGGACCTTCAGGGGTTTCAATCGGGCAGATACGACCATAGTGCGTGGGATGCACGTCGCGGACTTCAAACCCGGCTCGTTCACGCGAAAGACCGCCCGGCCCGAGGGCCGACAGACGCCGCTTGTGGGTGATTTCCGACAGCGGGTTGGTTTGGTCCATAAACTGCGACAACTGAGATGAGCCAAAAAACTCGCGCACCGCAGCCGTGACCGGCTTGGCGTTGATCAGGTCGCGCGGCATCGCGGTCTGCATTTCCTGGTGGATTGACATCTTTTCTTTGATGGCACGTTCCATGCGGACCAGACCAATGCGGAACTGGTTTTCAAGCAGTTCACCGACGGCACGGACCCGGCGATTCCCTAAATGATCAATATCGTCCGCTTCATAAATCAATTCTTTGCCGTGCGGTCCGGTGACCTTGCCCTTGCGCAGTTTCAGCACATAGGCGATCACATCAAAGAAATCTTTCGGGGACAGGGTTTGTTCGTTGAGGCGGTCACGGTCAGGGCGGCCCATTTTAATGTTGAACTTGAGGCGTCCAACCCGTGAAAAATCAAATTTCCGCTCGTCAAAAAACATCCCGTAAAACAGATTCCAGGCCGTCATCACCGTTGGCGGGTCACCTGGGCGCATTTTGCGGTAGATTTCCAGCAGGGCATCAACCGGCTTGCGCACACTGTCTTTCTTGAGGGTTTGCACCAGAATCGTGCCCACGTCATCGCGTTCCGGGAAGAAAATCTCAAACGTATCCGTCTCGGAATCAACCAGTGCCGCGTACTCTTTGGCCGTCAATTCGCTGTGGGATTCGCCCAACACTTCGCCCGTGGCGTTGTTGATGACTTCATCCACGAAACAGGCGCCTTCGAGGTCCATCGCTTCGACTGGGATTTCAGTAATTTTGGCCTTGTGGAGTTCCTCGATCTTGCGGTTGGTGAGCTTCCCTGCCGGTTTGACAATCACTTCACCAGTCGCCGGATTGGTCACACCGCCCTGGATTTTCATATCGTGCAGGTTAGAGCCAACCTTCAGCCACAATTTCTTGTCGTGAACCGCAACTTTGCTCACATTATAAAACGTGCGCACGATCTCGGCGTCAGCGTATGAGGCCAGTCGAATTTGCTCTTCGATTTGTGAATCCGAATAATCGCCCCGGTGAATTCCCTGGGCATCAAGTTTGACCATCAAGCCAAGTGCCCGCAGGAAGATTGAGGCCAGGAACTTTCGTTTCCGGTCAATTCGGACATAGAGCAGGTTCTTCTGGTCATATTCAAATTCAATCCAGGACCCGCGATATGGAATGACCTTGGCCAGGTAAACCGGTGACTTTTCAAAGAACACCCCGGGACTGCGGTGCAACTGCGATACAATCACGCGTTCGGTTCCATTGATGATAAAGGTACCCTTTTCAGTCATCAGCGGGATATCGCCGAAGTACACATCTTCATCACGGAAGTCACGGAGCGAACGTTTCCCGGTTTCTTCGTTTTTGTCCCACACCGTCAATCGGATTTTGACCTTCAGTGGAACCGCATAGGTCATCCCACGTTCCTGGCACTCTTGCACGTCATATTTATGCTTCAAGCCGACAGGTTCGCCGCACACGTCGCACAAGGTGACAATGTTTTTATTTAAGGAACCACACGTTCCGCACACGATATCTTCGCCCGAAAGGGGGTCAATGCGAATCGTCGAACCACAACTGTGGCAGTTGGAGCGCAGAAATTTCAGACCTTCGTTTTTCCCGCATTTGCACTTCCATTCTCCAATCGAGTAATCGACGAAGTCGAGTTGTGCTGTTTCGCGGAAATCGTTAATCGGAAACACTGATCGAAAAACAGACTGGAGCCCGATACTTTCGCGTTCATCAGGCAATAAATCCATTTGCAAGAAACGGTTGTAGGATTCGCGCTGAACCTCGATCAGGTTCGGAATGCGAATCGTGGTTTTGATCTTGGAAAAATCGTGGCGCTCAGTAGGCGTAGGGTTAGTTGTCAGAGACATCGACATAGCAGCGTTTCACCTCTGTTTGCATGTGCGCTGGTGCGCCAAACTGTAAGTTGGAAAATCGGATGAACGGCGAAGGAGTGATCCAGCCAGCCGGACGGTCTGCTGTGGCAGGAAAAGAAGAAACATAATGGCGATTTTGTCCCACATGGCTGATCAAACTGGGGTGGTACAGGGACCAGTGACTGGCATTTGGAGCGGATTATCCAGAAAAGCCAGGATGAAGGTGTTATACCATTCAGGGTTGAGGGTATTGGGCCAGGGCTAAAGGAAACACATGGTTTCCAACTCTTTAACCTTTGGCTCACATGACTTGATCATTCCAAAATGGTGGTACTCTCAGGAAACGACCTTCGGGCTGGTTGATTGGGCTTACCAACTCGCCGCTCACATTGCCGGGGAAAGTCAATCAACCGAATATCAATCAAAAAAGTGGCTTAAACACAAAATGGAAGACCGTACTGAGACACTTTTCTCAGCACGCTCTTCAAGCGCGTTGTAGAACTAAAAGCAACCAATGCCCCAACCTGATGAATAGTTTCTGGTTGGTCGAAGCCAAAATCGCCGCAACTGATCAGAAACGGGTACTCCAGGTCGGATTTGGAGCACTGCCATATTATTTTGGAAATCATGAAGCTGACAATTTTGTGAGGTCAGCGGGTCCTCCTCTGAGAAAATATGATTATCAGAGGTTTGAAAAACAGAGATGGTATGGCGTGTTTTTCGAACGATTCCAGTGAGGATGGTGGCGCTCCTCTCTGAATAAAAGCGGCCAGAGACACATTCTGCGATCCAGGATGAAAATGAACTGAAGGGGGAAGAGTTCACTTCCCCCTTGTAAGCTTAGGCATTGTCCGGCGAAGCGCAAGTCACTTTACCGCATTGCTGGCTAAAACCACGAACCAACAGGCAGTCAGACGACTTGCGAGAAAACTACTTGACTTCGACAGTTGCGCCGGCATCGACCAGTTTCTTCTTGACAGCTTCGGCTTCTTCTTTGTTGACGCCTTCTTTAACAGCCTTCGGCGCGCCTTCCACCAGATCTTTGGCTTCTTTCAGGCCGAGTGAGGTCAATTCGCGGACCACTTTGATCACATTGATCTTGTTGGCGCCAGCGCCGGTCAGGATCACGTCAAATTCGGTCTTTTCTTCGACCGGAGCGGCAACCACAGCGGCAACTGGAGCAGCAGCGGCAGTCGCGGCAGCGGCAGACACGCCAAAGCGAGTTTCCATCATCTTGACCAACTGGGCAGTTTCCAACAGGGTCAGTGATTCAACACTAGCTAAAATAGCTTCTAATTTCTCAGACATTATCTCTTCCTCCAAAAAACGATCAAAACAGGTAAGATTCCAGGATTCCCAGCGGTCGGTATCAGTACCGCCAGTGAACGAGTCTCCGAAGGTGCATCTCCTCGAAAGTCTCTATTCAGGCTCCCAACGCGCGCCTCTGACAGACCGCGGCGTTGTTTGAAACGATAAAAACAAAAAACTTTGGGTAATTCCCCGGTGCAACGCTACTCAGCTGCAGGAGGATTTTCCGCATTGGCTCGCTGTTCGTGAATCTGGTTGAGCACAATCGCCAGGTTGCGTGCCACGCCGTTGGTAACGGAGGCCAGACGCTGGGCGCCTGAATTCAACACAAACAACAGCTTGGACAGCAATTCTTCACGGGATGGCATGTTGGCCAGTTCGTCAAGTTCAGTCACCTGAATTGCACGGCCTTCAACCACAGCGGCTTTGAAAACAAACTTTGGGTTTTCTTTGAAAAACTTTTGCAGCAATTTGGCAGTGGTTACCGGATCTTCCGGATGAATCGCCACCGCCGTTGGGCCAACAAAGTTCTTTTCAACCACTTCGAGCGCCGTGCCTTTCGCTGCACGTCGGGCCAGGGTGTTTTTTACCACTTTGTAGGTAATGTTGGCTTTGCGCATTTCCGCGCGCAAATTGGTATCCACCCCGACGGTCAACCCCTGAAATCCAACCAGGAAGGCATGTGGGGTGCTCTGAAAGCTTTTGGTCAATACCTCAAGCTCTTGGTTTTTTTCAGTCCGATTCATAAGTTTTTCTTTTCACTCCCTTTAGACGTGGAAACTGGCCGCATCCAAACGCACGTTCGGCCCCATCGTCGAGCAGAGGTGCATTCCTCTCACATAGCGCCCTTTGGCAGTCTGTGGTTTGGCTTTGATGACCGCATCAATGAGCACTTTGGCATTTTCAAGCAACTTTTGTGAGCCAAAGGAAACTTTGCCGATTGGGGCATGGATCACACCGGTTTTATCAACACGGTATTCCACCTTCCCAGCTTTGGTTTCCTGAACTGCCTTGGCGACATCAAAGGTCACCGTGCCAGTTTTCGGGTTTGGCATCAAACCACGTGGACCAAGAATTTTACCGAGCGTCCCGACCTGTTTCATCACGTCCGGAGTGGCAATCACCGCATCAAAATCAAGCCAGCCGCCTTTGATCCGGTCAACGAGTTCTTCGCCGCCGACTTCTTCAGCACCAGCTTCGCGGGCTTCGCGCTGTTTTTCGCCCGTGGCAATCACACACACCCGTTTTGATTTTCCAAGCCCATTGGGCAGCACAACCGTGCCGCGCACCATTTGATCTGCTTTTCGCGGATCAACACCAAGCACCATGGTCACTTCCACGGTTTCATCAAACTTGGCGAAGGCAATCTTTGAGACCAATTGCAGAGCATCAGGCAATTGATACAATTTGGTAGCATCAATTTGCGCCGTTGCCGCTTTATACTTTTTTCCAACCTTTGCCATACAATGTCCTTTCAGGTACAAGCGTAGCCGGCGTTGCCGCCGGAACTACTCCCTGGATGCTTATCGAAGCACCCAACCAGGTGGCTTTAGAATGAAAAATCACCCTCGGTGGCAAAATCGAGGGTGATCATCAAGAAAACCGAAATTAGTCAACAATCTCAAGGCCCATATTCCGGGCAGTTCCAGCAATGGTTCGAATCGCAGCTTCAACTGAACCACAATTCATATCCTGGATTTTTGACTCCGCAATTTCGCGCAACTGTTTACTTGTGATTTTGCCAACTTTGTCGCGATTGGGTTTGGCCGAGCCGGAAGAAATCCCCGCTGCTTTTTTCAACAGGTCAGCCGCCGGCGGCGTTTTGGTAATAAAGGTATAGGATCTGTCAGCAAATACCGTGATCACCACCGGGATTTTCAGGTCTCCCATATTGGCAGTGCGGGCATTGAATTCTTTACAGAAGCCAATGATGTTGAGGCCGTGTTGACCGAGCGCCGGACCAATCGGAGGCGCCGGATTGGCTTTCCCCGCCGGGATCTGCAACTTGATGTACGCAGTGATTTTCTTTGCCATAGTTGTCTTTCGTGCTGTGCTTCAGAATCTAACGGGTAACTCGCGACGGCAGAGCCGGTCGTTACCTGAACCAACTGTGTATTATTCTTCAGAAAACGAGAGCTTATTGACCCCGGTGAAATCCAGTTCAACTGGTGTTGCCCGTCCAAAGATCGTCACCATGACTTTTAAAGTGTTTTTGTCGAGGTTGACTTCCTCGACCACTCCAGTGAACCCGGTAAATGGTCCGCTGGTAATCCGGACAGTTTCGCCATGAGTAAAGGAGACCCGCGGCTTGGGGTTTTCTGTGGCTTCGGTCACGTGATGGATAATCTGGTTGACTTCTTCATCGGTCAGAGGCGTTGGCTTTTGGCCACCGACAAAACTGGTCACCTTGGGGGTGCTTTTGATGATATGCCAGACTTTATCTGACATTTCACCGGTTTTGTCATCCGTCTCAATTTCGACCAACACGTAGCCCGGAAAGATCATCCGTGACGTTTCAATTCGTTTGTTTCCACGCATTTCAAAGACGGTCTCAGTCGGAACGAGCACCTGAGGGACTTCAACTTCCATCCCATAGGCTTTGACACGTGTTTGCAAACTTTCTTTGACTTTTTTTTCATACCCGGAATAGGTATGAATGATAAA
Source organism: uncultured Clostridia bacterium (assembly GCA_964639175.1). Classification (GTDB taxonomy): domain Bacteria; phylum Acidobacteriota; class Blastocatellia; order Chloracidobacteriales; family Chloracidobacteriaceae; genus JACQXX01. The sequence continues at coordinate 775 of CAZXCE010000252.1, read as the reverse complement.
CCACCGTTTTGCCATTGCTATTCACTTTTCGCCGCGGCGAAACCTTGTATTCCTATCGAGTAAACCACTTGGTGAGTTGTTCAAATCCGAGCGTGATTAACACATCAACTGCCCAGAGAAAAAATCCAAAGAAGGTAACGGCGACCACAACGACCACTGTTGTTGAGAACACTTCGTTTTTTGAAGGCCAGGAGACACGTTTCATCTCCTGTTTGACATCTCGATAAAAGTGGGTCACGCCAGCCCATTTGGTTGCCAACCAGTTGGATTCACTCATGCGTGCTACCTCAGAAGCCTGACTCATACGTACTTTACTCTCCTCAAAAGTTCAACTTTGAATAAATGGACGGCGCACTGCTGCGATTAGATGAAGTGGCAGGGGTATCAGGATTCGAACCCGAACTTTCGGTTTTGGAGACCGACGTGCTAACCGTTGACACTATACCCCTGTGAGCAATGCTTACTTGGTTTCTTTGTGAGGAGTATGCTTGCGGCAAAAGCGGCAGAATTTTGAAAACTGCAGACGTCCCGTTGTGGTTTTCTTGTTTTTATTGGTCACATAGTTCCGGTTTTTGCATTCCGGGCACTGTAACGTAACATTATCACGAGCCATAACTCACCTCATTTGTTTTTTGCTATTTGCCATTGCCAGTTGCCAGTTGCCATCGCACCGAATTGACAATGGCAAGTGGCAAATCGCAAATCACAAATGCACTTTCATTACTCAAGAATATCTGAGATCGTACCGGCACCGACGGTGCGGCCACCTTCACGG
>CAZXCE010000251.1:0-11297 GCA_964639175.1 uncultured Clostridia bacterium | reverse complement strand
GGTACGTGAGCACTCGGCGTCGGAAACGCAGAAAAATGGGCTTTGCCGTCCGAGGTCGGAAATACTGGTTCGTGGCGTACCCGGCCTTCAACGTGAAACTCGGTTTTTGTGGTGCCAATGTCGCTCACTTTTGAATATCCTGGGACCACTCTGGCAATCAGGTTCCGGATCTCGTCATGATTTTTGAGTGCCTCAAACTGAATCGGTCCATCTTTCAGCAAGAGTCGCGCCCCAATTGACGTCACAATTTCAACTTCTGATTTCAACTCCCGTGATGGCCGGGGCATTCCGCCTTCTGAAAGTCGAACAAAACTGAACATGCTTTCCTGAGTGGTCGCCTGCAACTCTTCATCCCGGACACAGGTTGGCAAAATGATCACCGCTCCGCCTGGAACCTGAGGCGACACACAGACATGCCCTTGATTGAGCTTTGTGCTGACGTGAACAGCCAGCTTGATGCGGCTCAGCGCTTCACCGGCAAAAGTCAGATCGGGGTTTGCCGCATAGAAATTGCCGCCCATGAGCAGGGCAAAATCAACCTTCCCCTGATGAGATGCCTGCAGCGACTGCATCGAATCCATTCCTGGCCCCTGAGGCATCGGTAATCCGTACAGTTCTTCCATCTTTTTCAAGAATCCAGCCTTGACCTGCGGGGCAAATCCGACCGAACCAATTCCCTGCACATTGGAATGTCCCCGAATCGGCATCAATCCGGCATTGGGGCGGCCAATCATCCCTCGGGCAAGGGCCAGATTGGCAATCGCCAGCACGTTGTCAACCCCGTGTTCGTGATGGGTAATCCCCATAGCCCACATGAAGATGGCATTTTTCGATGCCATGTAGAGTCTGGCCACCTGTTTGATTTCATCCACACTGACACCGGCGTTGGCAGCCAGTCCTTCGAGCGATTCACCCTCCAGTTCCTGGCACATGGCTTGAAACCCGGTGGTGTACTTCTGAATAAATTCATCACTGGTCGCTTTTTCAGCGATCACGATTTTTAAAAGTGCTTTGAGAAAGGCAATATCCCCGCCAATGCGCGGCATCACATATACATCACTGATCTTTGACCCAAAGAGCAAAGAAAAGGGCTGAGAGGGAATGTTAAACCGAACCAGACCGGTTTCCAGCAGTGGATTGACCACCACGACCTTTCCGCCACGCTTTCGCATGTCAGACAACTGGGTAATCAACCGGGGGTGGTTGCTGGCCGGGTTTGCCCCCAGCAACATCACAAAATCACAGTGTTCGACATCATCCAGCGTCACGGTTGCCGTTCCTGAGCCAACCGCATCCGCCAGACCAACCCCGCTGGCCTGGTGGCAATAAAAAGAGCAATTGTTGACATTGTTGGTGCCGTAAACCCTTGCCAGCCATTGCAATAAGAAAGCGGCTTCGTTGCTGCTGCGTCCCGATGAATAGAAAAAAGTTCGATCCGGGGTAGTGGCCTTCATCGCGGCGGCAATCCGGTCCAGCACTTCATTCCATTCAATGCGCTTGTAATTCTTTTTCCCGGTTTCCCGAATCACCGGATACGCCAGTCGGCCCAGATTTTCGAGCTGCCGTGGGCTGTATCCGGCCAGTTCATCCACCGGATGAGAGAGAAAGAAATTCACATCAATCGGCGGCTGCATATCGTGCGCCATGGCCTGAACCGACTTTTTGCAAAATTCTGGAAAATGCCCGGCTTCATTGCGCATGCCACCAGCCTGACCGCCCATGCCAACCGCGCAGGTTTTGCAACTATTGCGTGAAAGCATGCGCTGCCAGAACTGGCGAGGTCCGCCAAAGGCCCGAAATGATTTTTCCAGGGTATACCCTATCGCCGCCCATCCACCACCTGACCGAACTTTCACAGCAATGCTCCTTACAATTGTGGTCTTCCGATTTTCAGAACGAGAAACCATGGAATCCACAGAAATACACGGAAAATAAATCTTTTCTTCTCTTTCGCGACTTCACGACTTGGCTATTTGGCTTTATTCTCAAAGACGACTTCCCCTCCGACCACCGTCATCAGACACTGGGTTTTGAGGATTTCAGGCTCTGGAATCTTCATAATATCAGCCGAAAGTACCACAAAATCAGCGAGTTTCCCTGGTTCAAGCGAGCCTTTCAGCTTTTCTTCAAAAGCGGCATAGGCTGGCCAGAGCGTCAACATTTTGAGGGCTTCTTCACGAGTGACAGCTTCTTCAGGGTGCCACCCGTCACCTGAAAACCCTTTTTGATCTTTCCGGGCCACGGCAGCATAAAATTCAATCATTGGTTCGCCGCGTTCAACCGGCGCATCTGACCCACCAGCAATCACAACCCCGGTTTTGAGCAGGCTTTTCCAGGCATAGGCACCAGCCAGGCGCTTGATCCCGATTCGGCTGGGTGCAAAATGAAGATCGCCAATGGCATGCGACGGCTGCATTGATGGAATCACGCCCAGTTTCTTAAAGCGTGGGATATCAGCCGGGTTGAGAATCTGAGCATGTTCGACCCGCCAGCGGGGATCACGGATTTTTCGGTCCTTCGGTGGGACGGCCTGAAACGCTTTTTCATACCAGTCCAGAATGGTTCGATTGGCCCGGTCGCCAATCGCGTGGGTTTCAATCTGGATGCCCTGCCGGAGTGCTTCTTTTAACAAGGGCATTACGTCCTTTTCTTCCAACGTTAACAGCCCGGTCGTGTTGTAGTCGACATACGGCTCAAGTAATGCGGCGCCTTTCGAACCTAACGCCCCATCAAGCACCAGTTTGATCCCGCGCAGGGTAAAACGATGATCATAGTCACCAATTTGGGGACCAGATTTGATCAGTTCTTCTGCTTCCGGTCCGGGTCCGGCAATGGCGTTATAGATACGGAGCTTGATTTTCCCGTCCCGGTACAAGGTGTTGAGTAAATCAATTTCGGCCCGCGAGTTTCCGGCAATTTGGACCTGGCACCACCCGAGCGAAAGGCTGCGCTCAACACCAAGAAGCAGCGCTTTCACAGCATCTTCCGCCGTTGGATGCGGTAAATAGGGCACGATCAGGAAGTTCGCTTTATCCAGCAACATCCCATTGGCTTCCCCGGTTTTCGGGTCGCGCATAATTTCGCCGCCAGCCGGGTTTGGCGTTTCTTTGGTGATCCCCGCCATTTTTAGAACCAGACTGTTGGCAACCGCTCCGTGACCGTCAGCCCGCTGCAAAAACACCGGATTATTGGGTGAGACCCGATCCAAATCTGAGCAGGTTGGAAAAACTGGTGGCGTCCAAAAGGTTTCGATCCACCCACGTCCGATGATCCACTCTCCGGGTTTGGCTCGATCAACCCGCTGTTTGATGGTGGCAAGCAACCCCTCCAGGCTGGTTGTCCCTTCCAGGTTGAGCGTCATTTCACGCTGCCCAATTCCGGCCAGATGGCAGTGGGCATCGGTAAACCCCGGCACGACTGTTTTCCCTTGTAAATCAACCACTTTCGTTGATTTTCCAATATACCGCCGGGCCGCTTTGGCTGATCCGACAAACACCAGTTTTCCATTCTGAACAGCCATGGCCTCTGCCTGGGCGTGAGCCTCTGACAGGGTATATATATTGCCATTGAGAAAAACCACTTCGGCTGGTTTTTGTGCCGCCAGAAGGGTTTGGGTTCCATAGAGAAGGAAAATCAGAATCAGGCAAAAAAGTCTCATACAAATAACATGCCGCACCATACTGACCTGGTGCATCGAGAGATTAAATTGAAGTGGATTAAATATGTAAGGATAAGTGCGGCTGACTTTATTGAACTGGGGAACAAATGGCAAGCCGAACAGATGACAGAGTGCAAATGACCAGGTGAGTGATGACAAAGTGACCAGTAACAGGGTGAGAGGTGGCACGCATCAGCGCCAGGATGAGGAACATCATCCGCTTGCGCGCTGAAGGAGCCGCCAGAAGCGAACCTGTCACCCGGCCACTTCTTTGCGTTGAAGCTCATTCATACAGGACATAAACTGGCTCTGAAGGTCACGAGCCCGGTTCACCAAAGCCTCAAAACGGGGTAGCTCACGGAAGTCTTTGAATGCTGGATCTTGTTCATATCCTTCAACATTGCAATATCCCCGATCAATTGCTTTTTCTAACAGGTCGAGGACGATCTCAGGCTGATTCAAAACCGTGTAGTGGTGTGCCAGGTAGAAACAACTGTCTCCGCTGGTCACCGTGGCCCGGATCTGGTCCAGAATGTTGAGACAGCCTTCAAGATCATTTTCCAGGTTGAGGTGCATCGCCAGACTGAGCCTGCCCCAGAGGCTACGCGGACTCCACTGTTCAGCCGATTTAAACTGGCGAATAGCCTCATCTTTGGCGCCTTTGCGCATGGAAAGCACCCCGAGCAAATAGGCCTTGACCTCACACATGACTTCCTTGCAATCACGGGTGGTGAGGAATTCATAGGCCAGGTCATAGCGGCCACGCTGGCTTAAAACGGCTGCAATCTGGGTGTACGAAGCACTTAATTTCGGATTGATTTGCATGGATCGGGTATAGGCCCGCAAAGCCTGATCGAGAAGACCCGAATATTCATAGGCATGGCCTAACCCCAGATACGTCAATTCGTTATTTGGAGCAATCTCCAACAATCGGTAGCAAATCCGAACGGCTTCAGAGACATCGCCCATTTCAGCGCTGACCCCCATCAACGCCGAGAGGGCTTCCGGCAGGTCAGGATTGATTTCAAGCGCCCGGCTGGCTGCTTTTCGGGCTTCGACCACATGCGCAATCCCGCCCAATCCTTTTAAGGCAATATGCAGGTGACGCATTGCCAGTTCGGCCCAGGCCGGGGCATAGGTTGGATCTGCCTCAAGCGAACTCTTGAGCAAATCAAGCGCAGTCTGGTCTTCATGCACATCGTGGCTGTAGTTTTTGGCTTTTAAGAACAACTCATACGCCACCACATTCTTGGCAACATCGCGATGAATGCGCTCCAGTTCAGCCGATGAAATGGTCAGTTTCAATCCTTCGACGATTTTTTCGGCAATTCGATCCTGCAACACCAGGATGTCACCAAACGGCAAGTCCAGTTGTTCCCGCCAGATAATCTCATTGAGTGGAATATCTACCAGTTGCACGCTGACCCGGAAGGTTTCACCGGCTTTTAAAAAATTCCCCGTCAAAACTGTATCTACATCCAGCGCCCGGGCCACCTGATCAACATCCACCTGATCACGAAACCGCTCGATGGCGCTCGATGGTCTCACGATCAATGATTTGACATAGGCCAGTTGCGAAATCACCGCATCAGCCAGTGAAAAACTCAAGAAGTCAATCTCGGCCACCCGCGCCAGGTTGCGCAACGGAAGAACCGCAATTCGTCGCTTGGCAAAACTGATATCAATAGGAAAAGTTGAATTCAGTCTGGGGCTTGAAGCCGAGGACAGATTCAGTTTTTCGCGCAATTCTCCAGATGAGATTGGAGTTGAAATACCCAATGCCGCAGTGGTTGATTGCACCAGGGTTGGAGGATCGATATCAGAAATTCGGGCGGGGAGCGGCACGGTTTCTGTTTTTTCGGTAACGTCAGCTTTTAGATTGATCGAGGTCGTTAAAAATCGGGATTCGTCCTGCATGGCCGCTTTGACCATCATGGCAAAATCACGCGCTGAAGCTGGCCGGTCACTCCGATTTTTTTCCAGGGCTCGCAAGACCACCCGCTCAAGGGCCATCGGCAGTGATGGACGGAATTCACGCAGGGTTTTGGGATGCCCGTTGACGTGTTGAATCAAAATAGCCCCCGAACTGTGGCCATCAAATGGGAGGTGGCCCGTCAACATTTGAAACAGAACAATCCCCAGGCTGTAAATATCCGACCGATGATCCAGTGTTTCACCTAAACATTGTTCGGGCGAGCAATAATGCGGTGTTCCCAAAAGCATTGACCCGGTCAAATCAATCAGGTGCTCTTCGTTTGAACTTTCCAACATCTTGGCAATCCCGAAATCCAGCACCTTGGCCAGAACCTGTCCATTGGTAAATTCTTCAAGAAAAATGTTTTGTGGTTTTAAATCTCGATGAATGATACTCACATCATGAGCCGCCTGAACGCCAAAACAAATCTGATCAAAAATCCCAACTGCTTTTTCAACCGGTAGACCAGTCGGGAACTTCCGAATTTCTTCGCGCAGTGTCCGACCAGTCAGATACTCCATGGCGATAAAGGCACAAATTTCCGGAAGCATGCCAAAGTCATACACCGCAACCACATTGGGATGATGGAGCCTGGCCGCCGCGCGGGCTTCACGGCGAAAGCGTTCAATCGCCACCACGTCACATACCACGTCTGACCGTAAAACTTTGATTGCCACCGGACGGTCCAGGTCAAGCTGGGTGGCGTGATAGACCGCACCCGCCCCACCTTGCCCCAGCAACCGATGGACCCGGTACTTGTCGCCCAACATCTGCCCAATTAAATCTGTGGTTCGGATGCTGGTGCTCGACTGGTTTAACTGATGTTGTGTCGGAAGAGTGTTGCTTTCAGATTGCAATGAGTCAATCACAGTTGAACTGCTCAACGACATTCCGTCCCCATACCCCTGAGGTGGTTCTTTCAGATCTCCCATAAATTCCCTTTGCTCAAAACCCTTCCGGTGATGGCTGCCTGGTTGACGAACCAGGGTTAACGATGGGTCCACTTAACGATTGGAAAGTTGGGTAACGCGCCCCTTGCTGGCACAACCGGGATTCCATAGGGGCTGGCGGCAAAAGAGTGGACTGGCCCAAACAAGCGATTGAATCAATAAGCTCCCATCATACTCCAGACCCAGGTCACCCGAAAACCTGAATCCACGCCCCGGCAAACAGTCATAATCAATTCAATTCAAATCACACTTCATTTCTATTCCTCTTCATAATTTAATTCATTAATGGCATTGCGCGACATATCTTCCCGGTGGGCGTCATAGCGTTGAACGGTGAGCAGGGTTTTATGCCCGGTCATCATCTGGACATCACGGTAACTCAACCCCATGTCGAGCGCCCTGGTAATCGCAGTGTGACGAAATGAATGTGGATGAACCTGTTCAAGGCCAACATATTGGGCATATTTATTGACGATGTTCCACAAGGCACGGGTGGTCAGGGGCTTTCCACCCAACGTCCGGCCCATGCCCGTCCGCTGGATCAAGGCAGCATCGGGATTGAGCCCCTTGGTGAGGCGTCGCATTTCATCATCCAGCTTTAAATAGTCTTCAATCGCCGTTTTTACATCATCCGGGAGCGGGAGTTTTCGCTCACGCCCACCTTTGACCCGGACGCGAATAACCCAGTTGATCGAACGTCCCCGAACGTCACGGGCCGACACCCGCACAATGTCCTGATTGCGAAGGCTACAGACCTCAGCCGCCCGGAGCGCCAGTCTCGCCAGCAACAGAAGCACCACATAATCACGCGCACCAGTGACCTCTTTACGGTCAGGGCTGCCAAGCAACATCCGGACTTCTTTGGGGGACAGAGCATTGGTGGTGGCCATTTCGGGTGGTGGCGGCGGGGTCACCAGCCGGGTATCAGCCGGGTTGATCGGCACCAAACCAGCCAGATGCAGATATTTATAAAAACTCCGCAATGCCGCCAGCCGCAACGTGACCGAAGCCGGTTTCAACGGCTTTGGCCCGTGAATGAGCCCATCCCGAAAGGCTAAAACATCTGCCGGCGTGGCCTGCACAATATTTTTCCCCCGGTTGCGAAGAAAAATTTGAAATTGCTCCATTGTGACCCGATAGGCACGGCGGGTCGCGTCTGAATTCGATTTGTTCACAAAATCGCGAAGACGCTCTAAAACCAGCGGCATCAGGGCTTTTGAATCACTGACCGTGATAGCTGCCGGCTCATTTTCCACGTGTAGTGACAGGGTTAATTCAGCCGTCGAGTGGGGATCATCGGTGACTGGCAGGTTCGCGGTGGGTTTTTGTTTTATCATATGTCGTGTGGTGGCGGTTTCAGCTTACCAGCAGCATTCGCGTAGATCGGATTCAACCAAAATGACTTCTGTTAACTTTCATTATCGGAAGTAGACTACGCCGGATCAACCAGCCCTGTCCAGAGGAATTTCCAGTCACCATACAATTTAAAATCGAATGGAACACCAGTTGCCCTTGAGGATCTCGCTTAAAAGGCAATTTTAATTCTGACTGGAGAGCCTATGCGTTTTATTCAGGTGACTGGAATTATTATCTTGAGTTGTTTTTGCTACCTGTCAGGGTCACACCCGGCAATGGCCCAAACACGATCCAAAAATACGAAAAAAAGTGGAACTGCCGCCTCTCAACAAACAGCCCCCCCATCGGTTCCCCAGACTGGGCCAACCGAACATCCCACACCGTCCTCGCTCGCCAGCCTCACGGTCATCCAGGCACCAACGGATGAAGTGACTATCGAGGAAGGTAAGATTTATCACCTTCGGGTCCGCCCCAATTTTGTGTGTCTGGTGGAATTGCCGGTTCTCCCAGAAGCCATTCTGGTGGGAAACCCGGCCCGGTTTCTGGTCGAACCATTGCCCGAGACGTCAGCCCAGCCGGTCAAAACGGCGCCCCCCTCTTCACGCCTGCTCCTGGTAAAACCACTCAAAATCAATGATCCAGCCGGGGATCGGCTGGTTACCAACCTGACGATCAAGCTCGCCAATGGACGCGTGGTGTCAATCCTGTTAGATAATACCGACAGTGAAACACTCACCGTGTATCGGTGTCGCTTTGTGGATCCGACCGTCCCGACCAGCCAGACCCAGACCAGTTCAGCTCCTCAATCCGTTGAACCACCCGTAAGCTTTCCCGAGGCCCAGACCCGACTGCGGACATTTACCGACACGTCACTCCAGGAACACCCGGCCAGTACCGTGACCAATCAATTTGGGACGGCTTCATTTTGGGTTCGTCGCGAAGGCCAGTATTTGCTGGCAGTTTTGCGGATCACTCCAGCGTCAAAATTCAAAAAAGTTGTTTTGACCACCCCAAGCTGGACGCTCGGAGAAACCACAGTCCAACCAAAGTTCACCCAACACTCCCTGCCGGAAACCATGAAGAAAGCATCAGTGACCGGAAGCTTTCTATTTGATCTGAGTGAGTCATCCGAAGCCCTTCAATTCACCACCACTGGTTCTTCACAGCCAGTCCTCAGGGTTCAAATGGGCGTGCAAACGGCTCTGATTTCACTCCAGGCATCACCTGCCTCTGTGGTTGACCAAACTGGACCTGTGGGAACAGACGCCAAAGCGTTTCCGATGCTTTCTTCACCAGCCGGTGAACCACACCGGGCTGACTCGTTGCTGACCCCAGCGCAACAAGATCAGGTGCAACGACTCAATCAAATCACCAGTGGCGCGACGGGTTCCATTTCCCCGGTTGGGTACCGGTCCGGTGAACCTCTCCCGGCTGAGCGCCAGCCTTTTTCTCTGGCCCAGGAGCGCCTCGATTTTTTAACTCAAACGATTGGGATTCGTTCAGATCAGGTCAAACGGGTGACCGTGGGGGAAGTTCTGGCAGGTATTTACGCCGAGCAATTTCAGGGAATGACGCTGGTCATTGTCTGCCTGGAACGTTTTCGAGGAAGCACACCACGTGAAATCTCACCCCTGCAATGGGATACCGGCGGTCAAGTGGTAACAGCTCGGGCCATCTTCAAACCATTTCCTCGAACCCTCACGACCGTACCATTGATCTCCGGGTTTATTTTTGATGCAACGTCCATCTCACCTGACCGCTTCAAGTGTGGGTTTAAGGTTGGAAATGACAGTGTCAAAATCCAGGCTGGATCGGAACTCACCCAGGGCAGCACAGACAGGGCAGAAAAAATAGTTCAAGCTGGCTCAGTTGAATTTTCAGTGAGTCGGCTTCGTCTGGAGAACATCGGCTCGATTTTACGCGTGAAAACCCGAAACCCTGGCACTCAACCAATTGAAAAAATTGAACTTCTGGTTGTCACTGCCGGCAAGGCTTCATCAGGAACGCAACTGGCCCAATTAACCCAGCTTGACCCGATACAACGTCAAATTGAACCGGTGCCCCTGCGGGGAACGGGATCAATTGATTTTCGCATTCCTGAATCAATCCAGCCTGATCAGATTGAAATTCGATGGGCACATCAGGGTACCTGGACCAGTGTCAGAGTTTCACTACATTCCAAATAGCGTCACCCACACGCTTTTTTTCAAGGAGTTCAACCAGTTCCTCCTTCGATAACCCCTCTCACACTGGGACAGGTGATAAGTACCTTACCGAAAATTTCCAAACATTTTAACCACGGAAAACACGGAAAACACGGAAAAGAATCAAGCACTGACCAAACCCAATATCTCAGAAAATTTATGACAAGGTACTTATGAAACGAGTTGGGAAATATGAATTGCTGGAACAAATCGGCACTGGCGGGATGGGAACGGTTTGGAAAGCGTTCCATCCCAGATTTGAAAAGTATGTCGCGGTGAAAGAAATTCTGGTACAGGGCACGAATGACCAGAGTGTCAAACAGCGGTTTGAGCATGAACGGCAAGTCTTAAAGCAACTCCCCGAGCACCATCACCTCGTGTCGGCGCTTGATGCCTTTGAGTGGCAGGGACGCTATTTTGTGGTGATGGACTATATTGAAGGTCATACCCTGCGAGAAATCATCCGCCTGGGACCAACCAGCCCTGAAACCGCCGTTGAATTATTCAAACCCGTTTTAACCGGATTACTGGCACTTCATCAGGCAGGATTTGTCCATCGCGATTTAAAAGCCGAAAACGTCATAGTTGGCCTTGATGGGAGCGTGGTGATCATTGATTTTGGACTGGCCGAATCAATCACCAGTCCCCCACAAAACCAGCTTGGGACAGCCAAATACACGGCACCAGAATTAATTGATCCTCAGAAAAACCGTGGGGCAGATCGGGTTCAAGCCGATTTATATGCGGCTGGGATTCTGGCTTATGAATTGATCGTGGGTGAAAAACGGTTTCGAGATACATTCCGGCAGATCTATCGCGGAAGCTCCGACAGTCTCAATCAGCGATGGCTGGAATGGCACTGTAATTTCAACACCGAAGCTCCGGTCCTGCACGAGATTGACCCGCACATACCAGTATTTCTTTCCAGAACGGTTGAGAGTCTTATGGCGAAACACACCAATAATCGTTTTCGATCAGCCAGTGATGCCTTGCGTGCGCTTGGGCACCGTCCAGGGCCTGAGCGGAGTACAACCACTCATTCAAGATCTGCCCGTAATGAACCATCCAGGCAGCGGGTCACGGCTGATCAAAATGTCAGGGTTGGTCCACTTCGATCAACCACGCTTCACTCTGGCCCACTGGCTCTACCACAC
>CAZXCE010000250.1:0-11341 GCA_964639175.1 uncultured Clostridia bacterium | reverse complement strand
GGTATAAATAGGGCGGACACGCAGGTCCGCCCCTATAGGGCAGACACGCAGGTCTGCCCCTACTGATTGGCAAACCAGACGGCATAATCCGATACCAGTTGTTTGGTTGGGGAATCTTTTCCCACCACCGTCAAATCACAGAGCGGAAAGTGATAGGTGGCTGATCCCTGTTTGACCGCCACCAGAATTCCATACATATCATCCTGGTCAATGATGTCGAGGACTTTTACTTTGTCGCCAGGGCGGAGCCGTCCTGGACTCTGATGTTCGGTAATTTCGGCTTCAAAGGGGAATGACAGGTTTTCTTCCAGGTGTTCATACCAGGCATCCAGGGCACCTCGTCCGTCCCACGGATTGACATTTTCTAATACTGATTGAATCCGGGCGCCTTCGTCACCAAGGCCGTACCAGTGAGCATTCGACCTGATTTCTGAAACCGTTCGCTCAACATCCCTGGGCGTATCGCGAGCAACAGCCGGTTCGACGTCAGTTGGATAAAGGCACATCTCGGACCAGTCAAGCCCTTGTTCTTCGCTTTCCTTGATATAAGACTCCGGCAGGTTTTGGAGCGTGAGGCTATCCCAGGCAATGACCAGCAGGATTTCTTTCGGGTTGGTGTCCTGAATGTTGATCACCCGGCCTTGCCAGCCGCCCATCTTGACACCGGAATCTGGATCTTTGATACCTTTTTTGACAATGACACTATCGTTGATGGAGAAGGGGACATTTTTATTTTTCATACTGCGTTCTCACTCACGTGTGGGATGAAGATCTAAGGTGGCGTCAAGCCACCGCACTCCAGAGGGTTTAGCCAGCGCTGAAGAATGTGGCGCAACTCTTCCGGTTTGAATGGTTTGGCCAGGAAGTCATCCATTCCGGCCTGATAGCATCTGTCGGCATCGGTCTGCAACGCACCGGCGGTCAGGGCAATGATCGGTGTATGGCGGTCAGGGCCTTCCTGCTGGCGGATTTTAGCGGTGGCTTCAAAGCCGTCCATTTCGGGCATATGGCAATCCATCAGGATCAAGGCAAATACAGTGTGGTGTGTGGCTTCAACGGCTTCCTTGCCATTGTTGGCAATGGTGACTTTCAGCCCAAGTTTTTCAAGTTGCCGGCACACGACTTTTTGGTTCACGACGTTATCTTCGACCAGCAAGACGGGTTGCTCCAAAGGAAGATTTTTGGGAGTTGCCAGTTGGGTTGGCGGGGTGGTTTGAGTGTGACGGGTTGAGGGCGCGCTCACCTGATGGTGATTTTCCTGAACTGAATGTGAGGCGAGTTGGACTGTAAACCAGAAACAGGCGCCTTGCCCAAGTGTGCTTTCAACGCCAATTTCACCACCCATCATTTCCACGAGTTGCTTGCAAATCGCCAGTCCGAGACCCGTACCGCCAAACCGACGGGTCATGGATTCATCTGCCTGTGAAAAAGGATCAAAAATGTGCCGCTGAATCGCCGGGTCAATGCCGATTCCAGTATCTGTAATTTCAAAGCGGAGAATGGTTTGAGCCAGATTTTTTTCAATCGCCTTCACGCTGAGTGACACTGTGCCGTGTTCGGTAAATTTCACGGCATTGCCCAGCAGATTGGTCAGAACCTGGCGAATCCGGGTTGGTGCCCCGCTGCACTGGGTTGGAACATCCGGGGTAATGGTGGTGGTTAAGATGAGCCCTTTGTCGGTGGCCAGGTTTCCCAGAAGTTCCACGACATCCTTGACCAGTTTACACAGGTCAAAGTCAATAACTTCAAATTCCAGTTTGCCAGCTTCGATTTTGGAAAAATCCAGGATGTCATTGAGGATCGTGAGCAGGGAATTGGCAGAGTTCTGGATGGTTTCGGCCTGTTCGCGCTGGTCTCTGGTCAACTTTGAATCAAGCAGCAGATACGACATGCCGATAATGCCATTCATCGGAGTTCGGATTTCGTGGCTCATGGTGGCCAGAAACATACTTTTGGCCCGGCTGGCTTCGAGTGCTTTTACCTCGGACGTCATGGCTTTATCGCGCAAGGCCAGAGCGGTTTGTTCAGCAGTTTTAAAATGCTCGACCAGTTCGGCCAGTTCACGGGTTCGGATTCGGATCCGACTTTCAAGCAAATCATTACTTCGTTGGAGCTGAATGGTGCGGTACCTGACCACGACGTATCCAATCAAAATCAGACCCGTTGCATAAATCAGATAAGCCCACCAGGTTTGGGAGAGCGGAGTTTTGACTGAAAACCGATAGGTAGCGCCCTGTTCGTTCCAGACACCATCGTTGTTGCACGCGATGACCTGGAAGGTATACTTTCCAGGCGGCAAACTGGTGTAATAGGCCACCCGTCGGGTATCGGCCTCGATCCAGTTGTGATTATACCCTTCAAGCCGAAAGCGAAACCGGACCCGCTCTGGGGCCAAAAAGCTCAGACCCGCATAGCGAATTTCAAGTGTTTCTTTATCCCAGGAGAGTTCTGGTGAAGCATTGAGCGGCAGTTGAGCTGTGCCAAATTGAAGTTGTTCGATTACGACTGGCGGGGCAATTTCATTGCGTCGAATTCGGGTTGGATGAATCTCAACCAGGCCTTTGATGGTCGGAAACCAGAGTTTGCCATCCCGACTTTTCCATCCGGCTGGTTGTGAAGCCCCATTGCACTGGCTGGATTCCATGCCATCGGCTTTTCCATAGGCATCCCAGGTGAGCGATGGGCGGGTGTGGTCAAGTACCTCGTTGAGATCGGACTTGGACAGACAGAAAATTCCTTTGTTCGAACTGATCCAGAATCGGTGTTGATCATCTTCCAAAATATGAAACTTGTTTCCTTCAAACAAACCACCGGCTGGGGAAAGATTGGTTACCTTTCCATGCTGGATGCGAGCCACACAATCACTGGCACAAACCCACATCGCGCCTTCGGAATCTTCATACAGCGAAAAAATATTATTATTACTGAGTCCTTCCTGGGTGGTGAGATGAGTAATCCGGCCATTACTCAGCAAATTAATGCCGCCATTGGTGGTTCCAACCCAGAGTGTTCCGTTTCGATCTTCAGTAATGGCCCGAATCAGGTTGTCACTGAGGCCGGTTTCAGTGGTATACGCCGTAAATTTGCCATCTCGAAACGCATTTAACCCACCGCCAATTGTTCCAATCCAGAGCGTTCCCTGCCGGTCACAATAGAGCGCATTGATGATGTTGTTAGAGAGGCCATCCTGGGTGGTGTAGGTTCGAAATTTACCATTGATGAGCGAGCAGAGCCCGGCGCCGTTGGTGCCAATCCAGAGCGTTCCCTGCTGATCCTCGACCAGGCTTCGGATGAAGTTATTTGGCAGGCCATCTTTGGTTGTGTAGGTATAAAATTTTCCGCCGCTCAAATAACTTAACCCGCCACCATCTGTACCAACCCAGATTCGACCGGATCGGTCTTCTAAGATGGTTTTGGTTGAATTGTTTGAGATCCCCTGGTAGGTGGTATAGGTAATAAATTTCCCGTCCCGTAACCGCTTCAACCCATTATTGGTTCCAATCCAGAGGCTGCCTTCGCGGTCTTCACACAGGGTCCGCACCTGATCAAGCGCCAGCGAACTTGATCCGCTATAGGTTTCAAGTTGGGAGTTCAGAAACCGGCACACCCCATTACCCAGTGTTCCAATCCACAGGGCACCATGGCGATCCAGATAGAGCGAGCGAATCAGATTGTCTGGTAATCCATCGCGTGTGGTGTAGGTGGTCCAGCGACCTTCACGCAGATAGCAGAGTCCTCCACCATTGGTTCCAATCCACAGGCCACCCTGGGCATCTTCAAGCACGGCATAAATGCTATTACTCGGAAACCCGGTGGCGGTTGAATACGTGGTTGTTCGATCTGCCTCCAGGCAGACCAGTCCCTGGGTGTCGGTGCCCACCCAGAGTCGCCCATTTTTGTCTTCGTACAGCGCGCGAATCAGTTTTCCAGCGAGTTCTTTATGTTCTGGGTATGACTTGAACTGACCCTGGTCCAATTTGCACAAACCCTGGTTGGTCCCAATCCAGAGCCCGCCATCACGACTTGGGCAGAGGGCATAGACAAAACTGCTGACCAGTCCTTCGGCTGTGTCATATGCCACGAATTGATGGTTGCGATAACTGAGTAACCCTCCGCCCAGCGTGCCAATCCACAATGTCTGGTCAGCGCTTTCCCGCACGACCCAAATGCTGTTGTTTTTGATGTGCGGTACGGTGCTCCGGTCAAAAACTTTAAACTGAGCGCCATCAAACCGGACCAGTCCTTCATAGGTGCCAAGCCAGAGATAGCCATCCTGGGTTTGTACCACGGTATGCACCGTGTTTTGGGGTAATCCGTCTTGCCACTCATCATAACCGTACTGAGACAGTGTTTTGGCCGGATCAAGGGCCAGTCCGGTTTGCCCCCAGCCCACTACCAGGAGGATCAACCACAGGCCATTCAGCCGACAGCAAAGCTGACAGATTCTTTGAGGAAGAAAGGAGGTTTGCTCAAGAAGAGACATTATCGCCTCAGATGAGTAACTGAAAGATGTTGTGTCCGGATTAAAAAGAAGGAACCAAACTTGAGTGTGTGACAGCAAATCATACCATGAAACCTGAGGACAGAGAGACCAGGCATAAGCGCCAGAGGAAGACATCAAGGCTGGTCTGGAGAAAGGACGCGGTGGCGCAAATTTGAG
This sequence comes from uncultured Clostridia bacterium, assembly GCA_964639175.1. Lineage (GTDB taxonomy): Bacteria > Acidobacteriota > Blastocatellia > Chloracidobacteriales > Chloracidobacteriaceae > JACQXX01. The sequence goes on along the minus strand of CAZXCE010000250.1, from coordinate 6,681 downwards.
GCAACTCGCTCATATTTCTGGTTATAACTGATGGTGAATAAAACCAATCTGAAGGAATCAAGAGTATTGAAGGTGACACCTGGGCAAATCAGGTCATTCCTTTGTCAGTTCACAGCATTCGGTTCGCACTTCTCTGCCATCTCCCTTCACTTCTGGAAAAAATTCAGTGGCGTTGAACCACTTCAAGCTGTGATGTGTGCTTGCTTTATGGGCAAAGCACGGTGATGGGCGATCACAGAAGAAAAACAACACGCATTCTTGGAGAAATACAACGTGAAACGAAAGCTGACACAATTGCTTTCCGCACTGTTATTTCTGGCGATAGCTCTCTCCTCAGCAGGGCTGTCACAGCCAGTACTGGCCGCTACCGAATCCATCCTGGTGGGTGGGGTTCAGGAAGTAACCGGAAGTATCAAAGGGGTTGTCCGAGATCAAACCAGCGCCATTGTGGCTGGGGCAACCGTTACCGCCAAAAACACACAACGTTCCCATGAAGCAACAACCGATGCTTTTGGAAATTACACTTTCACCAACCTTCAGCCGGGAATCTATACCATCACGGCAACTGCTCCAGGTTTTACCACTTATGAGGTCAATGAGTTGAACCTTGAACTGGGGCGAACGCTCCAGGTCAATATGGATCTCAAAGCTGGTGGTCAGGATGAAATCGTCAACGTGACAGCCGCCGATACAGCCTATGTGGACGTGACCTCATCCAAGACAGCCGTCAACATCAATGAAATGCAGATTCGGGTGTTGCCAAAAACCCTGAATTTTTCGTCCGTCCTCGAAGTGGCGCCAGGCACCCGGAGCGAAAATAAGTCTGGCGGGTTCCAGATTGACGGTGCTTCGGGCATTGAAAACGTGTTTGTGGTGGATGGCGTGGAAGTGACTGAAATTATTGAAGGAAGCCTCCCGACCTCAAAGAACACGCCGCTGGACTTTGTCAAAGAAGTTCAGGTCAAAAGTGCCGGGTATGAAGCCGAATACGGCGGAGCAACCGGTGGTGTGGTCAACGTGGTGACCAGGAGCGGCACCAACGAATTCCACGGCGAAGGTCGGTTTGAGTACACCTCTGATTCGTTCCGGGCTGAAGACAACCCGACCCAGCGGTTAAACCCACTCGATCCACAGCAGCAAACGGTCGAGTACTTTGCCAATCCGCGTGGCAAGGACGGCACCCGGTTGATCAATCCAACGTTCACGCTTGGTGGACCGGTGATTAAAGATCGGCTGTGGTTCTTCCTGGGCTATGCCCCGCAGTATGAAATCCAAACTCGTCGGCTCGATCTGATCAAGCCGGTGGCGACTGGTGATACCGCCATTCAGACGCTCAACACCCGGCTGGTGGACTATCGCACCAAACGTGATTATCTGATTGGGCGGCTTGATTTTGCGCCATCAAGCAAAATCAATGTCTTTACCAGTTTCCAAAACAATCCGATCAAAACTGAAGGGCCGGCCAATGTGCTGGATTTTCAGACGACAAGCGCCCCGGTTTTTGTAAACCCGCGCTATCCATTCCAGGGTGGCTACACACCTGCCTGGCAGGTCTCAGGTGGAGCGACCTGGAGCATCACACCAAATCTGATTGTGAGTGCCCGTGCTGGTCACAATTATTTCAATAACAAAGGTGGATCCTATGACATTCTGCCAAACACGCCGCTGGTGATCATCAGTTCACCCTGTACTCAACCAGAATGCGCCGCAGATACTCGGGTGACGGGGCGTCCAGTTATAGATACCAACAGCCTGACCGAGTTTGACATCATCCGGCGCACCAATTTCTATGGTGATGCGACGTGGGTCAAATCATTTGGTGGCCAGCAGCACATCATCAAGGGTGGCTATCAGATCAACCGGCTCAGCAACAACGTTGAATTTAGTGCTTCAGGTGGTGTTTTCCGATATGTCTTTGATCGGACGTTTGCTCGCAAAAGAGGAAAATATGGGTATTACATTGTGGATGAATTCGCGACCACAGGGAATGTCAGCAGCAGCAATCAAGGAGTCTTTATTCAGGATACCTGGCAGACACACAAAAACCTGACGCTCAATCTGGGGATCCGGTTTGAAAACGAATTCCTGCCGTCCTTCCCCATCCGCACGGATTTTCACCCAGATATTCCGCCGGATATTGCACAAGGCACCAGTACCCGCCCGATTGATTTCGGTTGGGGCGACAAGATCGCACCTCGGATTGGTGCGGCGTGGGATGTGCTGGGTGATGGAAAAGTCAAAGTTTCCGGCAGCTTCAGCATTTTCTATGACACGATGAAGTATGAACTGCCACGGAGTTCATTTGGCGGTGATAAATTCCTGCGTACCTTTCGCAAGCTGGAGCAGGCTGACTATCGGGGTATTAACCTGACCAACCAGCCCGGTGATGTCATTCTGGGGCCGATTGACCTCCGCTTCCCGTCAAACGTGACGCTGCCAGGCTCACGCCCGACGATTGATCCAGACCTCAAACCGTTCAAAATGCGTGAGTTCTCATTTGCCGTGGACTACAACTTCTCGAAAGACTGGCTCTTTAGCGCCCGCTTTACCCGCAAGGATGTGCTGCGCGCGATTGAAGACGTTGGTGGTCTCGATTCCCAGGGCAATGAAGTCTACACGATTGGCAACCCAGGCTTTGGCGCCACCGTGGATTTCTTTGATCCACCAACCCCGAAAGCCGTTCGTGAATACACCGGTCTTGAGCTGCGCCTTGACAAGCGTTTCTCCAAGAACTGGTATGCCAATTTCTCATACATCTACAGCAAGCTGTATGGAAACTACTCTGGTCTGGCCAGCTCAGATGAAGTCTTCAACGGATTTGGCCGAACCAGCCCGAACGTCAACCGGAACTTTGACCTTCCGGCCTTGAACTTTGACGCCAATGGCGATCCAATCCTGGGCCGGTTGGCGACCGACCGACCACACACGTTCAAAACCTTTGCCGCCTATCGGTTTGATTACAAAGGCTTTGGCAAAAACATGTCCACTGAAATCGGTGGCTCACAGTTCATTTACCAGGGCACGCCGATCACCACCCTGGTTTCAGCGACAGTGGAAGGTTCCATCGATCTCCCACTCTTTGCCTTTGGTCGTGGTGATGCTGGCCGGACCGAAGTTTTCACCCAGACCGACCTGGTGGTGTCACACTTCATCAATGTCAGCGAACGGGTGCGCTTTAAGTTCTCGTTCAACGTGTTCAACCTGTTTGATGAGCGCAATGTGACTGACCCATTCGTGGAGATTCTAGGACCTGGCCAGAATGTCAATTTCAGAACGCTGGCGGAATACCTGTCCGCAACACCGGATGGGGTGCGGCAGCGCATCAGTTCACAAAACCTGGTGCTTGATCCACGCTACCAACAGGCCGTGGGCTTCCAGAATCCACGTGAAGCCCGTATTTCCTTCGGAATTCAGTTTTAAGGACGAATCAAGAACAATGGTTTACGGCGCAGGGCTGGAAGCTGAGAAGTTCTACGAATTTGCAATGAAATTGTCAGATTAGAGAATAGTCAAATAGTTCAATCAAATAAACTTAGTGAACTCCTGACTACGGGCTACTGACTCCAAACTGGTAAGTACCTTGTCATAAATTTTCTGAGATATTGGGTTTGGTTAAAATGTTTGGAAATTTTCGGTAAGGTACTTAGTATTTCAATTCGGTTATCTCCAGCCCTGAACCTTCATTCCCGTAAGCGCCAGAATGCCCAGTCCGGGCGTTGTGTCATTGGCGTGGCGTCCCCAACCCACAATCACTGCCAGATCCCGCCCAAGACCTGCGCCTCTCAGAAAACGGTTTCTGTTCTGAAGTAACGCCTTCACCCATGAAGCGTGACGAGTGAGATGGAAGAAAACTCGCCTGGCTAAAGACGATACCCTGACCCTTTTTCTGGAAAGTTGCGATTCAAAAAAATGGATTTTTGAAAGATTAGAAATTTATAATTTTGGATAAATATTTCAAATTTTTGGATGGTTCTCTGTGATTGATAGAAATTCAAATGAATTTTTGTCAGATAATTGGCTGAAGTAAAATATTTTTTTCTGATTAATCAAAAAACTAAAGATGATTTTTCAAGAATATTTTTCAGATACATTCAATTTTTTGAATTTAAAGCAAATCATACCCACCATCACCATCTCCCGCGAGTGAGAGTAGTGAAAAATTGTGTGCAATGAGTGGCATGTCTTTATCAGTTGGAGGCGTGGTTTTGAGATGATGTATTCAGAATTTTGAATATTTTGGAACGCCACGTGCTGCCCAAAAGATTGCCACTCTTTGTCAGTTCACGGCAACTTGTTCGCAAATACCTGTCTATCTCCCCTCAAGTCTGCAAAGGATCTCAATGGCACCCGACCTCTTTGAGCCGTGAAGTGCGCCTGCTTTACCCGCTGGCCACCGTGATGGGCGATCACAGAACAAAAAACGATAAGCATTCTGGGAGGAATAAAACGTGAGACGAAAGCTGACTCAATTGCTTTCCGCCCTGTTATTTCTGGCCGTTGTCCTGTCACCGACAGGATTTTCGCAGCCGGTGCTGGCCTATGTCGGACCAGCGGTTGCGGGTGGTGCCCAGGAAGTATCAGGAAGTATCAAAGGTGTTGTCCGGGATCAAACCGGTGCTGTGGTAGCTGGAGCGACGGTTACAGCCAAAAACGCTCAGCGTACATATGAAGCCACGACCGATGCCTCCGGAAATTACACTTTTGCCAACCTTCAGCCGGGAACCTATACCATTTCAGCCACTGCTTCCGGGTTTACCACCTATGAAGTGAGTGATCTGTCATTGGAACTGGGTCGGACGCTGCAGGTCAATATGGACCTGAAAGCTGGTGGTCAGGATGAAATTGTCAACGTGACAGCCGCCGATGCGGCCTATGTGGACGTGACCTCATCCAAAACAGCGGTCAACATCAACGAAATGCAGATTCGGGTGTTGCCAAAAACACTGAATTTTTCATCCGTTCTCGAAGTCGCCCCTGGGACCCGGAGCGAAGGAAAATCAGGTGGTTTCCAGATTGACGGTGCCTCTGGCGTCGAAAACGTGTTTGTGGTGGATGGCGTGGAAGTGACTGAAATCACCCAGGGCCGTCTGCGCAGCTCAAAAAATACGCCACTGGATTTTGTCAAAGAAGTTCAGGTCAAGAGTGCTGGCTATGAGGCCGAATACGGCGGCGCGACCGGTGGTGTGGTCAACGTGGTAACCAAGAGCGGTACCAACGAATTCCACGGCGAAGGCCGGTTTGAGTACACCTCTGATTCGTTCCGGGCTGAAGACAACCCGACCCAGCGGTTAAACCCACTCGATCCACGCCAGCAAACAGTTGAATATTTTGCCAACCCACGTGGCAAAGACAATACCCGCTTAATCAACCCGAACTTTACGATTGGCGGACCGGTGATCAAAGATCGGCTGTGGTTCTTCCTGGGCTATGCCCCACAGTACGAGGTACAGACCCGTCGGCTGGACCTGATCAAACCCGTGACTGCGGGTGATACTGCCATCCAGACGCTCAACACCCGGCTGGTGGACTATCGCACCAAGCGCGACTATCTGATTACCCGACTGGATTTTGCGCCATCAAGCAAAATCAATGTCTATGGCAGCTTCCAAAACAACCCGATCAAAACCGAAGGGCCGCCAAACCTGCTGGCCTTCCAGACCACAAGCAATTCGGTCTTCTTGAACCCACGGTATCCATTCCAGGGTGGTTACACACCAGCCTGGCAGTTGTCAGGTGGGGTCACCTGGAGCATCACGCCAAACCTGATCCTGAGCGCCCGGACAGGCCACAACTACTTTAATGATAAGGGTGGGGCGTATGACATTCTGCCAAATACCCCGCTGGTGATCATCAACGCGCCTTGCACCGATCCGGAATGTGCTGGTGACACCCGTGTGACTGGCCGGCCAGTGGTTGAAACCAACAGTCTGACTCAGTTTGACATTACCCGCCGCACCAACTTTTATGGTGATGCGACGTGGGTCAAATCAATTGGTGGTCAGCAGCACATCATTAAGGGTGGCTATCAGATCAACCGCCTCAGCAACAAAGTTGAATTTGGTTTTTCTGGTGGTCGCTTCCAGTACTTCTTTGGCCGTACCTTTGCTGGTCAAAAAGGGAAGTATGGGTATTACATTGCTGACGATTTCGCCCGTAGTGGTGATGTCAACAGCAGCAACCAGGGCATTTTCGTGCAGGATACCTGGCAGTTGAACAAAAACCTGACCTTTAATTTGGGTGTCCGGTTTGAAAAAGAATTCCTGCCATCGTTCCCGATCCGCACGGATTTCCACCCGGATATCCCGGCGGATGTGGCCCAGGGCACCGGCACCCGTCCGATTGATTTCGGCTGGGGCGACAAGATTGCGCCACGCATTGGTGCCGCATGGGATGTGCTGGGTGATGGAAAAATCAAAGTTTCCGGCAGCTTCAGCATTTTCTATGACACGATGAAGTACGAACTGCCACGTGGTTCATTTGGCGGTGAAAAATTCCTCCGCACCTATCGCAAACTGGAACAGGCTGATTATCGGGGTATTAACCTGACCAACCAGCCCGGTGCTGTCATCCTTGGACCGATTGACCTGCGCTTCCCGTCCAACGTGACGCTGCCAGGCTCACGCCCAACGATTGATCCAGACCTCAAACCGTTCAAAATGCGTGAGTTCTCATTTGCCGTGG
>CAZXCE010000249.1:0-11360 GCA_964639175.1 uncultured Clostridia bacterium | reverse complement strand
ACGGGTCTGGCAATCGAGACTTTTCGGTCTTTGGTCTGGCTGGTTCGGGATTGGGAACTCGCTGTCAGAAATGTGGCCGTCCCAAGGAAATTCAAGCATATAACCATCGACACCAAACACCGTACTTTGGAGTGAAAGGGAGAGAGCATGTCCATCGTAACCTCAAGTTTGTGGTTATACCATTTTGGAATGAAGTGGTCGTATTAGAAAACAGTCAAATCATTCATTCAGATGAGCTTAGCGAACTACTGACTACTGACTACTGACTACAAACTGGTATTATGTGATTCTATTCAACTGGTTTTCCTTTCCACCGATATACCTTGTAGTAACCTGGAAAATGGTTTAATCGCGCATAATCTGGTCCACGATTACCTCCAGTGCGCGAACTAAGAAAAGGAGCATCATTTCCAAATCGTTCGCATTCTACCGCTGAACCCAGTCCCCTCCTTTGATTGTCAAACCGCTCTTGCTCGCGGTTTGGCATGAGCGCCAGGCATCCCTTCGGATCCCAGATGCCCAGATGCCCAGGTATGATCCCTTGCTTTGGGATCAGAATGACATCGCCCGGTTGGGGATTATTCCCAGGAACCAATTCAAAATAGCCATTTGGTCCGACCAGGTCCTCAAACGCGGATGTACTCTTGTAGGGAAAAGACAACCCGGCTGCATTGAAGACTAAATGGACAAAAGCGGAACAATCCAACTCATTGCGGGGAGTCCCTTTTAATGAGCGAGCCCCAGTCAAAATCAAATCTAATTCTGAACTTGTTAGAGCCATATTGACCTCCGTCGGGATAAATAATTCAGGCTTGATCAAGGGTAAGATCGGATAGTTAAAGGAGTTTCAACTCAATCAGCACCAGGGAGTGAAGGGTTGTTATCTCCAGATCACAGGTGAATGGCTGATAGCCATCGGCGACAACTCTCAACACATAGTGGCCTGGCAGCACCGGCCGGTTGAGTGCAAATTGACCCTTTGAGTCGCTTTGCCCCCAGGCGAGCAGGGTTTCTGTATTTACTTCCCGGCTTCCGGGCTTGAGCAGGCCAATTCTGACATCAGCAATGGGTCGAGTTGTACCTGAGACCTGGATAACCCCCCGCAAGGGAATTAACCGGGTGATGTGTGATTGACGCTGTTTCTCCTCAGGTTGTGAGCCGGAGTCGCTGAGCGGCAGGTAGCTAATTTTTCCATTTGCTTCAGACCGATCAACCCCTGATTGAAGTACCGTCTCCAGATTTTTCTTCGCCTCAACCCTGGTTTCTTTGGGCTGACTGGGAGACTCAACCGCGGGGGATTTCCGGTCGAGTTCCGCCAGCAGGGCCTCAACCAGTCGGACGGGCCGAAGGTATCCAATCCCGCCAATGGTTTCGACCTTGTCTGGCAATCCATCCCCGTTGGTGTCAAGGAGTTGCTTATCGAAGACGACTTTGGTTGGAATCCCCACCAGTTGCCCCTGGGTATTGACCGCCGCCCCACCACTATTGCCGTGGATCAACCGGGCATTGGTTTTAATCCAGTGATCCCGCTCGTCAATCCCTTCAACAATTCCCTGGTTCACCGTAACCGTTGGACCACCTTTGGCTGGATAGCCGACAATCACAAGCTGGTCAAGCAACTGGAGTTTCTGGGTACCTATTTCGATGTATGGAAAAACGGACTTTTCAGCCACGGGACACTGGTTGGTGTCTGATACAATTTTGAGTATGGCCAGATCTTGTTTGGCATCAATGGTTAACACACTGAGTTGAAACAAATTGACAGAGCCGTTAACCACATCAGCCGACGACGAAAACGATAGCCAGACTTCAGGTTCCACCTGGTGGTTTTTCTCGTTTTGGATCACGTGCAGACTGGTGACCACCACCCCTTCGGCCCGCACAATCACCGCCGAACCACGCGGCTCGAAGTTATTTTTACCCGGTGATTGGGGGCGAACCAGAATCTGACCAACCGCCGCAATTGACCGCCTGACTTTTTCAAGCGATGGCTGGTCGGGCGCCGGACCGGTCCCCGAGGGCGGGGACTGACTCGCCCCAATCACCAGCCCTCCGCCCAGCCACCAGACCCCGATAAACAGCATGGTCCAAACTCTTCGTGCCATGCGAACTCCTGTAATACCATTTTGCCAGGAAAGGCTCGGATGAGAAGACAGTCAAGTAATTCAATCACATACACCGGGTGAACTACTGACGACTGACTCAACTGGCATTATTTTCGGGTTTGCTTATGGATCGGTAACTTCACCATCCAGGATGTTTCTCCGCCTTCCCGAACATTGGTTTCCATCTGCGGTTTTTGAACGGGTCGTTCTGGTTCGGGAGTGGTCTCAACTTTGGGCTCGGCTTTGGCTTTCTTTTCCTGCGCTCCGCGGTAAATGCGGATGCTGCGGCTTGACTCAAATGGAAGCTGGTTTCCGAAGCGAGACGTGGATTTCGAACTGCGCCGGTTTAATTCATCAACGGCTCGGGATGACAATTTGCGATCAATTTGCCCATTGTTATTTTGGAGCGCCTCATCAAAGAGCTTGATGGGTTGTGGCGACACAAAAATCTGAAGGGCTTCATCGCCCGGTTCATTGTCAATCTGAAAGGTGGGCAGGGTGATGGTTTTTCCTGCATTGACGGTATCCTGGTCTTGCGGGCGTGGGTAGAGGACGGTGAGATCGCCAGCAGGGTTTTCATTCAGGACATAGAGATAGCCGTCAAAAAATGGCTCCAGACTGACTTTAAATTGCTCACCGCTGCCAAAAGCAGTTTTGTTGGGATCAACCGAGATTTCCTCGCCACCTTTTAATTTATACAAGGTGACATTCATATATTCCTGTTTTTTCTCATTGACGATAGTGATGCCACGGGATGAAGTTTGCCGCGGTACCGACCAAACCGAGACCGGGCTGAGTCCAATCAGCGCCAGCCAAAGCCAAACGATGGGTCGCATAGGGTGAATTCCTCCTGGGGGTGGATGCGTGAATGGTGATATTTCGCTGATCAATAGCGATTTCTTGAATGCAGAATTTGATTTTGAGTGACTTGAGTCAACTCGTTGGATTTCGGTGTTTACCCTGGGGGTGAGCAGGGTATGGCGTTACTTCATCCATGGGAATAGTTCCTGGCTTCTCGTGGAATTTAAAATTTTTATTCTTTTTAGGATTAGGCGAACCAGATCACTTTCAGCCATATCAGCCATGACTTCTTCAAAGGCTTTCTCATCTCCATAAAACCTGAAGAATCGAGCTAACTCATTTTGAGAATTAAGTTTAAATGCGATTTCACAATCCTGTCTTCCTTTTTTCCTATCTTTCCCCATTCGAAGCATACCCCGTAAGGTGTAGGAACTATCGTCATTTGGATTTAATTCAATACACCGATCCAAATCAGTAATGGCAGAATTGAAATCACGTTTTCCATGATAGAGCATGGCCCGCAATTGATAGAGCCAGTAATTTGTTGGATCAGTTGAAATCGCCTGGTTGGTTGTGTCAAGAAGTCGGGGAAACACTGTTTTATCAATGGCGGATGTGCCATTTTCAACGGCAGTAACCAGATCAGTCATAAACCCGACATAATATTGCTTACCCAACCGGGCATTCCCGCGCAGGATGTTGGCCGTGTGGAACTTCGGGTCTAAATCGAGTGCCTTCGAAAACGCCTGAATCGCCCCGTCAAAATCACGTTTGATCATTTTGGCATGACCGTCGGTAACCAACTGCATCACTTGTTGCCGGATCTCGTCTTTATTTTTTGACGAACTGGCTAATCCAGACTCGGCATTGAGTTGTTTGATCATTTTCTCATCAGCCTCGGCTTTCCCGTTCTGACCTGTTTGGCGATAGGCAATCGCCCGATTGGCATAGGCCCTGATGAGGTTTGGCTCAAACTCAATTGCCTTGGAAAAATCTGAAATGGCACCTTTGAAATCTTGTATGTAAAACCGTGCCGTGCCACGGTCAGTATAGGTACCAGCCGAGAGGGGGTTGAATTCAAGTGACTTGCTAAAATCTTTTACTGCTCGTTCGTAATCAGCCTGTTGAAAGCGTTCGTAGCCTCGGTTTCGATATAATTCCGCCAGTGGAAGTTTATATCGGGAAGCATTTGCTGGATCCAGCTTAATGGCGTAGGTCAAGTCTGAAATGGCTCCCTCATAATCTTTGAGCCGAGCTTTTTCGATGGCCTCAATGGCCAGTGGGTGAAACTGGCCAGGGGTTGAAGTTGAGGCGGAAGCTGGCTGGGTAGTGGGCGGGCTGCTTGATGCTGTTGACGTTGATACCGTGGGGGTTTTGGGTTGAACCGGGATTTTGGCAATGATCAGTTCTTCAGCTTTAAACCCTTTGATTTCTGATAATGGCTCCTGGATGCGAGTCGCCCCCAGATCCAGGCGGGTTCTTTTCGAAACGGTTTGTTCAACATACCGCTTCAACCCGGCGAGAGTAATTTCGCCTTGTTCGTTTGCGGCTTCACCCTTGATTCCTTCAACAAAGGCCCAGGAAAAATACCCTTGTTTCTTTTCTGAAAATTCATAAGCCCGTTGACCGCGACTGGTAGCATAGAGCACGGCAAAAGCTTCAATTCCCTGGTTTTTGAGTTCAAAGTTAAAGCCTCGGGTATAGGCATCTGACAGCCGATTATCCTGTTCGCCACGACCGGAAATCGGATCATTGCGACAGGCATCCAGCAAGATAATGACCTGGCTGATACCGCTGACTTCAATGCGTTCCTTCACTGTGCGTGCGACATTGAGGGCGGTATCTTCAAGCAGGGATACATCATCTGAAATAATCGCGTCTGACGGTAGCAGGTATGCCTGATGGTTGCGTTCGATGCCGTGACCAGCAAATGACACCAGTAACAGCCCATCTTTGGGCACATTGGAAATGAGCGTGGAGAGTCGCCGTAAAATGTTAGTTCGAGTTGGTTGTCGGTCATCTGGCTGGTCAGTGGTCAACAAGACGACCTGATCCGGGGGGAAATTCCCATATTTGGTAAGCGCTGTGGCCAAAGCCCGGGCATCATTGGCCGCACCATTCAGGCTGTTGATTTGAGCATCTTTGTAAGTATCAACCCCGATGATCAAGGCATACCGTTTTGAGGTACCGGGTAGTTCCCGAATAGACTCTGGAATCGTGATTGTCCGGTTTGATTGAGCCGGATTGGACTGTTTTTCGCGTGGTGCTTGAGGGTTGTGGGGCTGGAAAGCCAGAACGTGAGTCTGAACCAGACAAATTACAAGCCAAAGAAACAACCAGGCTTGTGTTTTCAACCTGGTGGGATTTGGTGAGCGCCACATTGGATTGCCTCCCCTTTCTCGAATGAGAGAACTGATTGTGAAGAGAATTCAGGTATGGTTTGATTCTCGGTCAATAGGCAGGGACATTGGCCATCAGAGTTTGAAACCAGCGATCCCACCCTTGGGCAATCTGGTCAGATACGTATCTTCGACCCGTCTGGAAGTTTTCGTACTGTTGTTCAGCCAGTGTGCTTACCTCTTCAACAGTTTCTTTCACTTCAGCTTCCACGATGCCATAGCCTTTTTCGAGTCCCTCAACCGTTTCGGACCAGGTTTGTTGAAACAACGGTGCTGTTTTTTGAACCCAGTCCTGGATAGCCTCAGTAATTTTCTGCCGGTCATCAATCGAATCTAAAAGGTCCCCGACTACCCATGCAGCAAGAACACTGGCAGCCAAAGGGATGGCGACCAATCCTGTAGCTGCCAAAACTCCGCCAACAATCAGTCCTGCGGCTGCTGCGAGGGCACTTTTGATAGACTCAGCTATCAGGGTACCCACCAGTTCCTGCCAGGAAGAGTCACCTTCCAGAAAAAATTTGGCGACATGAAAAGAATTGATCAAAACAATTCCAACAACTGTCCCACGAATAGCGCTTTTGGCAAGAGCTCCTATGCCAATCCCAAAACTCAGAATTTTTGTATTGTTGACACTGTACCTGGTGCCAGTAAATATTTTCCTTAGCCCAGGTCGCCCCTTGAAAATGATGTATTTTTTTCCTTCTACTGTTTTGGTATACATTTTTCCCATGATCCCAACGTCACGACCAACCTTGATTGAATTCTTGAAATCCTGAATGTCTGTATAATGCTCAGCGAAAACCTCACCAATACTGAGTGTTGCTCCCACTATTGTTGAATAACTGGTTTGGCTTTCTCGCTGATTGAGTTCCCGTTGAATATCTTCGTAGGGAACGACGTAGATTGTTTCAGTTTCATCAAAGCTAACATCGAAATAGGGTCTCAGATCTGGTCCTTTTGAACAGGTCGGACCCGACGCCGTGGCTGGGTATAAATGCGAAGGACCTCGCATACAGGCAGTTTTTGGATTTGGAAGCATGGTACGATTCCTTTCTTTGTTTTGCTGCGGACAATCTGCAGGTAATTGACTGGAAAATATTAACTCTAAATACTTTATCCAATATCAATCATAGAGAAGTTTTGTCGAGCTTGGCTAATGCTGGCGATGAGGGCCTCAGCGTAATCCTTAACATCGCTTGGTGAAACCGCAAAGAGGACCCAGCTTGCAAAATCCGTAAATTTATTCTCCACAAAAAGTCTCGAACCACCAGCTATCAAAAGCTCATTGACAACGGCTGAACATTGAAATCCAATTGAGTAATTGGGGTATTGAGCTTGAATCTCTCTCCACCGATTCAGCATTTTTTCTTCATCGAGGCCAGGGCCACCAAGGTTATTGGGTATGGTGCGAAACCAATAATTCTGACCTGAAGCCCGATAATGAAGAAGGTCTTCCCCTTTTGATTTCGTGTTATACCCGCTCCAGGTGAACGGTATGAAAGGGTGTTCCTGACCTGGCCAGAAACTCACATAGATAGAGCCAATTTCAATAGCAGCATGACCAGGGCTTCCAGGGCTTCCACCTGGCGCATACCTATCCCAGGCTGAACTCCAAACGTGGACGGTAATCATTGAATTCTCCTTATTAGATCTTTTCTCCACACTTTCAATGTCATGGATCGAGTTCTCTCACGACGGAGCCTCTGAAAACACAACTCCTCGGTGTTCAAGCATCTGGCGAACCTTCTGTTGCCACTGCCAGTGGCTTGATTGAGGAGTAAGTTTTCGGGTTTGAACCAGATTGGCGACAGTTTCACCAGGTTTATCAGCAATTGTAAAATCAGCCCCTTGTTCAAGAAAAAAAGCCACCTGTTCAAACTGGTTCAGAATGGCCGCTTGCAAAATGGCGGTATGGTGCATTCGATCTTTGATGTTGATGTCAGCACCGTATTCGAGCAGGACACGCACGTTGTCCCAGACCATCTGCTGGACAGCAATGACCAGGGCTGGAGTGTTATGGCGGTCACGGACATTTGGATTTCCACCAGCCTTGAGCAAAATCCGAAGATACTCTGGATCCTCGGCTCCAGCGGCTAGCAGTACGGCTGAATAGCCTTTAGGCTCAACATAGTTTGGGTTGGCGCCAACCTGGAGCAACGCCGAAAGGCCAATTTTAGATTGAGTCGCCAGGGCCCAAAACAACGGAGTCATTCCCTCTTTCCCAACGGTATTGACGTCCACTCCGGTTTGGGCGAGCCAGTGAATCTGTTCGGCATTTCCCTGGGCAACCGCTTCCGCCAGCGAGATCACTTCTGGAGATTGGAAAAAATCACTTGCCTGCATGCTGTTTCATTCCATTCCCTCATCTGAAATGAGCATTCACCATGTCTTGAGTTGTTTGGGTGTCAATTTGGATATTTTTTGACACCCCGTTAAGCACATATTCCATACCATGTAAGTGATATGAGCTGGCATAAGTTGCTTGTCCCTGACTATTAAGGGCTGGAAGTGGACTCTGAACGCCAATGGCATCTGGCATGGCATAACTTAGCCCCGCCCCTAGCACAAGGGAAGTTTTTGGGAAAAAGATCCCAACGGGATTGAAAAGCAAAAAAAGTGGGTCTTCCTGGAGGGATGTTAAGAATTCACCTTCAACTCGATGGTTTGTGATGAGAGATGGAGCAGGTGCCAGGTTTTTTTGAAAGCGCTTAACTGTTTTAGCGCGAACGCCAGCGGCATTAAAAATTGTGGCTTTTAATCCCGTGACCACAGACGCTGCCGATGCAAGTCCCCCTCCAAGGGAATGCCCAACCAGATGTATCTGGTCTCCATAAACTGTTTTGACGGCATCGGCAAGGTTTATTGCTTGTCTGTATTGCTCAGATTCCCATCCACAACCTTGTTTGATATTTGTAATCATATCTTTGGCTATCTCTGCCAGCGAAGTTGTTGTTGTCCCTTCAAAAGCAAGGACAATCTGTCCATCTTCCAACTGATACAGTTCGGCATGAAACCCGGATTCAGGATCATCCCAAACCGCATTCCGAAGCGCCTCGGGCAAGTCGGCGGGATTGTCGCTCAATCGTTTGACTCCCGGCGGCGGTCCACCTGGCGCACCTGGTTTGCGATAGACATCCTGGGCCACCAGGGCATCCATCAGCAGTTTCATATCCGCTTTCAAATTGGCTTTCATCCGCTCGACTTCTTCAGATGGAGGAAGTTGATCTAACATCAGGAGATGACTTTGCGCCTGTTGCAACGTTGGATGTCTGCTATTGTCCCCGCCGATAATGACCGTCATCCAGCCAGTGACGATCAATCCGCCATGGCTGGTCATGTCTCCGATTCGGGCCGCCCGTTGGAACCCAATAAACACCGTGTCTGATCCAGTGATGATCTCACCCGTGCAGAGGCTCTTATCGGTCACTCTGGCTGCCGGCTGCCCTCCGATGATGACGGTCGGGCAGCATGGCGCAATGATCGGATTCGGCCCATGCACCGGGATTGGACAGGCATGAATATCGGTAATGCGTGCGGCTGGGGGCACTGTGAAGTTGCTCCTTTCTATAATATCGGGTTCCGGGTTTCAGGTTTCAGGTTTTCGAAATGATGAAAAGGGACACAAAGGACAGAAAGGACGAAAAGGACATAAATTTGAAAACCCTGAACCCTGAACCCTGAACCCCTGTCTTTCAAACCCTGAATCCTCAAGCGTTCAATTTTGTCCCTTTACTGCCGTCATCAGCAGTATCCGGATCTTTGGGAGAGGCACCCGAACCGGAATGGGCGCTCCCTCCGCTGTTGATCAAGACGGTTGCTCCCTGAATGGCAATTCCTTGCGGTCCAATGGAAATAAAACCGCCGCCGGCTTTGATGGTGAGTTCAGCACCGGCTTCGATCACGACTTTCGAGCCAGCTTTGAGGTGGATTTCCTGTCCCGCTTCGACAGCGTCAATGGTTCCGATTTTGGTGTTCCGGTTCGTACCCACCTGAAGTGAGACTTCACCGGAGACGGCTTCGCGGTGCTCACCTTTGACGATTTCGTGACGGGCACCTTCGACAAAGGCGCGGGAATCTTTTTTGACTCGCAGATCAAGGTCTTTTTCGGCGTGGAAGAAAACCTGTTCGCTTCCTTTTTTATCCTCAAAGCGAAGTTCATTGAAATTTTGCGATCCGCCTTTCAGGGTGCTTCGGCTTTTGACGGTACTGCGGGTTTTATGATCTGGGAGCGGATAGGGCGGCATCTGCTCTCCGTTATAGACCGACCCGATAATGATTGGTTTGTCGGGGTCACCTTCCAGAAAATCAACGATGACTTCCTGCCCGACGCGAGGCAGGTGGATGCCGCCCCACTGGCTGCCGGCCCAAAACGTAGCGACCCGGATCCAGCAGGAGCTTTTTTCGTCATAGGTGCCCACGCGATCCCAATGAAACTGGACTTTGACGCGGCCATATTGATCCGTAAAAATTTCTTCTCCGGGAGGGCCCACCACAATCGCCGTCTGGGTTCCGTGAACGACTGGAATGGGGGTCATCCGGGGAGGTCGAAACGGGATTGGGTAGAGAATGCATTGAAAGGTATTCACATACCGAAACTCCTGGCTGGCATCCGCCTCCGAACTCCGGAAGTTCTCACCCTGTTCCGCCGAATGATGCATCATCGTAATCACATAGGCGCGGTTGAACTCCCGCCGGTAATGCTGTTTTAAATCAAACCGAAACCCGCTCATAAATCCACGACAGATACTTCCACCGGTGATGACCTGGAGCGGCAGATCCTGTTCCTGAATCCGCAATCCGGCCAGGCGATCTCCTTCATCACGGGTCTGGTATTCACCCGGATAGTCATACAACTCAAATTGAAGTGGATCTTTGCCCGTAATCTGGCTGCGTAAGTCCAGCGATGGTTGTTCAAAATTAAAATCAGTATGGGTGTATTTTCCCGGTCGAATTTCAAGGTTGGTGATCCAGTCAGTCACCACGTCTTCGGTTTGGCGCTGGCCTTCCGTCCGGCCATAGTCGGCTTCAGGCTGATATTTTGTCGGTTTGAATTCATTGGGATGGTTGGCCAGGATCAGGATGTGTTTATCCTTTTCATGTTCAAAGAAATAGAAAATCCCCTCTTCCTCCATCAGTCGCGAGACAAAATTAAAGTCGGTTTCACGGTATTGAACACAATATTGGCGTGGAATAAATTCACCGTAGAGCCGAAATTTAAAGTCCGTGAACCCCAGATCTTTAAATACCTGCTCAATGATATCGGGAACCGATTTGTCCTGGAAAATCCGACAATCACTCGTGCGGGTCAACAACCAGAGCCACGGCACCATGGTCGCCTCATAATAGGCAAAAGTTGACGATGAACCACTTTGCGAAAAGGAATTGACGATGCCGTTGATATAGCGTTCTTTTTTATCGGCCAGTATGATTTTCAGAGTGATTTTTTTCCCCATAATCGCTGCGAGGGGAATGCCATAATTTTCAGAGTAAAACCGAAAATTGAACTGGAAGGGAATTGAAATGCCTTCTTCGGCAGTGTATCCGCGAAGCAGCAAGACGTCTTTCCCCAACGGGGTGAGTATTTGAATGAGCCGGTTGTCTTGTGTGTACGTCACAGTGTCATGCCTCAAAAGCCAGAGAAAGGTCAGGGTTTCACAGTGCCATCAGTGTCAAAATCCACCCAATTGATCAGTTCGGTCCTGATGAAGTTTTCTGATACGGGTTCGACTTTGGGAGGTTGAAATCTCTCGTTCGCGGTCACGTCGAACGGGGCGAGTGGCGGCCATCGCGGTGCCCAAAATTCCAGTCAAGTGCATCGGTGAGGGCATGGCCTGAATCAGAAGTTGGGTCACAGATGGCCCTGGGTCAGGGCGCCGTCCATCTCGCAATTTTTTATCAGGTGACAAATCCAGTTTAACCATGGTGAACCACTCAATTTTGGATGCGATACCATTGTGGAATTAAGGGGTCGGGGGTCAGGGGTTTAGAAAAAGACCAAAAGGACATAAAGGACATAAATTCGAAGACCCGGAACCCGGAACCCGGAACCCGGAAC
>CAZXCE010000248.1:0-11363 GCA_964639175.1 uncultured Clostridia bacterium | reverse complement strand
CATTCTTCATTCTCAATTCTTCATTCTTCATTCTTCATTCTTCATTCTTCATTCGACGAATCAATGCCGCTGGAGCAATGGCGTGTGAACAATGGTAAAGGTCTGAGTTCCAAAGGGTTTACGGCGGATTCGATTGATGGCCCAGAGGGCTTTGGCCTGGACTCCCTCGTCTTCATCCTGGCGGAGTCGGTTTTCGAGTGGTGCCAGCGATTGCGGATCCGCAATCAGCCCGAGTGCCTGAACGGCAGCAAACCGGATGTTGGCATCAGCTCGGGACAGGGCTTCGACCAGGTCTGAGCAGGCGCGCTGGTCGCGAATATTCCCAAGTGCCAGTGCCGCTTCGCTGGCGACAAAGCTATCATCCGAAACCAGCGCTTCGAGCAAAATTGGCACTAATTCACTGCTTTGGATCCGACCAGCGGCCTGAACCCCATACCGGGCGGTTCCCATGTCCTGACGGGCCAGCGCGTCTTCAATTTCAAGTGACAAAATCGGAGTCGCCCGGCGTCCGAAACAGGCCAGCGCATCGGCCGCGGCGGCTTTGACCAGTTGGCTTCGATCTTTTAATGCTTCGGCCAGGGCTTCAATCGCTTTGGGGTCATTGGAAAACTTGAGTGCTGAAATGGCGTCCATGCGTACGTCCTGGTCTTCATCAACCAGAAGATCAAAGGCCGAACCCGCCGCTTTCTTACTTAATTCGCCCACGATCCGCTGACACATCTGATCCAGTAATCTGATTGGATCATTGTTGGTTACATCAATTTTTCCAGCCCAGAGAATGTTGCCGGTAATGATGTCAATGAGCTGAGTCGTGACTCGCATCCGATTGGCTGACCCCAGACAACTGCCGAGTAACACCGCATCAACGCCCAGATCTCGACCAACTTCGGTTGGATTGGTTTCTTCTTCGAGGTACTGCAACACCATGCTCGTTGGGCGAATGGTGAGTGATTTAAACTTGGTCAATTCAATAATGAGAGCTTCCAGGAGCGAGACCCGTGCACTCTCATCAATTGATCCGCCCAGGTTTCGAAACGGAAGCACCGCCAGCGTTTTATGCTGGCCTGGAATCAGTGGAAAATCATCGTGAATCGAAAAATCCGCCCCCTGGACAGACCGTGATTCGTTACTGGGCAGGACCTGCTGGCTCGAATCCCGCTGGGGCGGTAATTCAGCCGATCCACTGGCGCTGCTTTTGAAAAATACCCGCCGGATGGCTGGCGGGATCAGGCGATCCATCCATCCACCGGCTCGCTCCACTGGCGCAAACGGCTGATGCAACCCATCTGGAATCCCAGCCCGGCCACCCGTTGTCGCTGTGATGTGTTTGAGGTCAGTAATCAGCGCCTGCATTGACTGATACCGACGGTTTGGGTCTTTGGCCATGGCTCGGGCCAGTAGCTCTTGAAAGCCAGGAGCCGCTTTGGAGTTCAGGTCTGAAATCGGCTTTGGATCCTGATTGCAAACCCCATACATAATGTCAACGGTATTGCTGCCGGCAAAGGCTTTTTGGCCCGTGATCATTTCATAGAGCACGGCGCCAAATGAAAAGATGTCGGATCTGCGGTCAAGTCGCTCGCACCGGGCCTGCTCTGGGGACATATAGGAAGGCGTTCCCAGCGTTTTGCCCTGATCGGTTAAATCTCCGCTCACCATTGCCCCCGAAGCCGGGCCATTTGATTCATTGATATTTTTCGCCAGACCAAAATCAAGAACTTTGGCTTGCCCACGTGGGGTAATCATGATGTTTTGCGGTTTGATGTCTCGGTGGATCACACCTCGATCATGGGCACTGGCCAGGGCATCGGCCACCTGCAACGCAATGGAGAGAAATGTCGAGTTCGACAGTGGTCGCCGGTTGATCGCCTGTTTCAGCGTTTGTCCCTCGATGTATTGCATCGCAATGTAGTAATAGCCCCCGGTTTCCTGGATCTCATAGATGGTACAGATGTTTGGGTGATCGAGGGCTGAGGCGAGTCGGGCTTCGCGCAAAAATCGGCTTCGAGCTTTATCATTACCAAGGAGGTTCTGGGACAGCAGTTTGAGTACCACCGTCCGATTGAGCTGGGTGTCCTGGGCCTTATACACCGTTCCCATGCCGCCTTTCCCAAGCGCCTCGACGATGCGGTACTGTGCGATCATTTTCCCGATCATCTGTTGTTCTCCTTTTGATCAACCGTCAGTTCAATCTTAATCTGCTGTAAAACTTGATAGGCAAGTGATATTCCACCTGAGGCGTTTCTTTGAATCGAGGCTGGAAAATTTCGTTGCTACACATGACAATGGATTGTCCCGATTTGCCCGGTGCATACCATTCACTGACGGTTGACCTTTTTCAGTTACAGACGATTTTGATTTTGATGGATGTACATCCACCCCGGATACTGGGTTGGTGGCTGGGTGGTAGCTGACAAAGTGGCAATTTCTTCAGACGTCAATTGAATTTCAATCGCCTTCAAATTGTCGTTCAACTGGGACATTTTATTCGCCCCAATGATCACCGAAGTAATTCCCTTCTGGGCTAAGACCCACGCCAGGGCCACCTGGGCAATGGTCACCCCTCGATCTTTGGCAATGGCGTCGAGTGCCTCAACGGCATCATACCCACGGTCTTCATCAATCGGAGGAAACGCGCCACGGGTTCGTCGGCCACCAGTTTCCACCACGCCTTCACGACGATATTTCCCGGTTAAAAATCCACCTGAAAGCGGCGACCAGGGCAACACACCAACGCCTTCTTCACGGCACAGTGGAAGCAGTTCGTGCTCGATGTCGCGCGCGACCAGTGAATAATAGGTCTGGAGCGACACAAAGCGATCCCAGCCGCGCTCGCCAGCCAGAACCAGCGCTTTGGCCAGATGCCGGGCGGCAAAATTTGAGCACCCCAGATACCGGACTTTGCCTTGACGGACCAGATCTTCCAGGGCCCGAAGTGTTTCTTCAAGCGGTGTGGCAATGTCCCAGCCATGAACCTGATACAGGTCAATGTAGTCAGTCCCCAACCGCCGCAGACTGCCTTCAACTGAAGATAAAATATGATGCCGTGATAACCCAACGTTGTTGTGGTCGCTGGTGCCGGTGATGGCGCCTTCGCTCATTCCAGCTCGAACTTTGGACGCAATCAGGTATTTATCCCGACTGAGCCCGGTATTGCGCAATGCCTGGCCCAGTACGGTTTCGGATTCGCCATAGGAATAAATATCGGCGGTGTCGAAAAAGTTCACGCCGCCCTCAATCGCTGCCTTGACCATTTCATCGGCTCCAGCCTGGTCAACCTGGGCAATCGTGTAAAAATTTGAGCCAAAGGTCATCGCCCCAAGGCAAATTTCAGAGACCTTCAATCCTGTATTTCCAAGTCGGTTGAATTTCATGCAAATCCTCGATGAACGAAAGTCCTGCACCACCCACGTGGCGTGGTTGTATCAAAGCGTTGATACTTGCGACTGAAGTACGGCACAGCCGTCAGAGTCACCAGATCGGACAGGTTCAAAAAGCGTGGGTGCGGGGAGGCGATTTCGTGAAGTAGGTTATGTGAGATTGAAACGGCGGTTGAGTGAGTGAAGCGTTTGACAACCGCTGGATGTGCCGCGCCAATAGTATTCAGAATTGATTGAAAAGGCTATGCCAATCAGAGTGAAGTTGCGAAGTATCAAGCGAGTAGCGATTTGCGACTCGCTCTTTCTGGCGGCTCGCGACTCGTTTTTAGCCTGCTAAGTACCTTACCGAAAATTTCCAAACATTTTAACCACGGAAACCACGGAAAACACGGAAAAGAATCAAGCACTTACCAAACCCAATATCTCAGAAAATTTATGACAAGGTACTTACTTCGCTTTTCCCGCCCGAATGACCTCTTTGGCCAGTGCTGTGTAACTCTGGGCAGCTTCGGAATCCGGAGCAAATTCAAAGATCGTTTGCCCTGAAAGAGCACAATTTCGTAAGGCAACCTGTTCTTTGACCTGGGTTTGCAGCAACCGGGCCCGTGAGGTGAGGTTTTCTTCGACGTGTGAGAGGACGTCGCGGGAATGGGTCGTCCGAGTCACCCTGGTTGCCACAATTCCCAGAATTTTCAGATCTGGATTGAGTTCCTCACGAAGGTCTTCGAGGGTGTTGAGCAGAAGGCCAACGCCGAGCAGGGCGTAATATTCAGCCGCCATCGTGATCAAAACTTCCTGGGCGGCTGCCAGACAATTGACCGTGAGCAACCCAAGCGACGGCGGGCAATCAATCAACACAAAATCATATTCATTGCCTAACTGCTGGAGTGCGGCTTTCAGGCGATCTTCACGCCGAGTTTTGGTAAACAGGACCGCTTCAGTTTGGGAAAGCAAAATATTTGAAGGTGCCAGGTCAAGTTTGGGGCGCAGGTTTTGGATGACCTCACCCAATTTGGCTTTCTTTTCCAGGACGAGCGATATGTCTTTCTCAAGAGACTCTGCCGGGATGCCAAATCCTTCAGCCAGATGGCCTTGTGGGTCCATGTCAACCAGCAAGACCCGTTTTTTCTGGAGCGCCAGCGCGGCTCCAAGATTGATGGTGGTGGTGGTTTTCGCGGAGCCACCTTTTTGATTTGCAATTGCGATGATGCGCATTTTCATATCTTTTGGGAGTTCAGGATTCAGGATTCAGGGTTTTCGGAGAAATACAGGTCTTCCAATCAGCTCGCTTTTTTTGTACGTTGAAAGCGGCGTCAAGGGGCCGCACTCCAAAGGGAGCGTCAAGGGGCCGCACTCCAAAGACATCTTTTTTTGATATTTGGGGAATGGATGGCTATATTGTCGCAACCTTTTCAAATTAGCCAACTCCAAAATGAATATCCTCAGCATTACACAAGTTACCAGGTCCTTCGGGTTACAACCCGTCCTCGATAAAGTCTCCCTTGCCATCAATCTCGGTGAACGGGTTGCCATCATTGGCGCCAATGGCAGCGGAAAAACCACGCTCTTTAACATGATTTCCGGCGAAGTTGAGCCTGATTCAGGGGTTGTTTCGCTCCGGCGAGGCATCTCCGTGGGTGTGCTTCCCCAGGAACCTCAGTTTGACCCAACCGCTACCATCCACGACACTCTGGCCGCCAGCCTGGTCGAAATCCAGCAAGTCATCGCTGATTATCAGGCGATTACCGAACAAATGGCCGCCACCACCAATGAAACCGAATTTCTCAAGCTCCAGGCGGCTCACGATGAGATCGAGCACCGGTTAGAACATCTCGGCGGCTGGCAATATCAGCACCGGCTCGATATGTTGCGCGGGTACCTTGATATTCCAGATGATCAGAAACGGATGGGCGAACTCAGTGGCGGTGAACGCAAACGCGTTGCGCTGGCCTGTGCGTTCCTGCGCAATCCGGACCTGCTGGTCCTCGACGAACCCACCAACCATCTTGATGCGACCACGATTTCCTGGCTCGAACAGTACCTTGACACCTACCCAGGATCGCTGCTCTTGATCACCCACGACCGGTATTTCCTTGATAACATTGTGGATCGGATGGTCGAACTCTCTGGTGGCAAAGCGATTGGGTATAAGGGGGGCTATTCTGATTACCTGATCGCCCGGGCAGAGACCGAAGCCCAGGAAGCCCGGTCACACGCCAAATTGCTCAACCTGCTGCGACGTGAAGAAGCCTGGCTCCGTCGGGGGGTGCGTGCCCGTGGCACCAAATCCAAACACCGAATCAACAGTGTGCTCGAACTCCGCGAACAGGCCCGGCGTGAAGCCGAACTCAATCTCTCGGCCCACTATGCGATTCAAAAAGATCTGGGCAACACCATCCTGGAAACCCGGCAGGTCACCGTACAAATCGAAGGCCGGACGCTGGTCAATAAGCTGGATTTCATTCTGAAAAAAGGCGAACGCGTGGCTTTGCTTGGGCCAAATGGGTGCGGGAAGACGTCGCTTCTGAAAGTTTTGCTCAAACAAGCCGAACCGGCGTCTGGTGAAGTGATTCATGGCAAAAACACCCGCATCGCCTATTTTTCACAGGACCGGGACGAAATGGAGACCCCAGACACCATCTGGAAATTCATTTCTGAAAATGCTGAATTTGTGAAAGTGAACGGTGAGTTTCGCAATGTTCGGTCTTATCTGAGCGACTTTAAATTTGCCAATGAGCGGCTCGATGTTCCGGTTTGTTCGCTGAGCGGCGGTGAAAAAACCCGGCTCAAACTGGCCAAATTGCTTCTGCTGGAAGCCAACCTGCTTGTGCTCGACGAACCCACCAACGACCTCGACATTGACACCATGCAGTGGGTTGAAGAGTTGCTCAATTCCTTTGCTGGCTGTGTGTTGTTCGTCACCCACGACCGTTTTTTCCTGGATAAAGTGGCCACTTCGATGCTGGTGTTTGAAGGCAACGGAGAGGTTGTCAATCACGCTGGAAACTACAGTCTGTACACGCAACTGAAATCGCTCCAGGAAGAAGACAAAGCCAAATCCCAAAAAGCCGAAGCCCAGGCCGCCAATCCCCAACCGAAAAAGACGCCGAAACCCGGACTTTCCTACAAGGAAAAGCTGGAACTGGCCGCGCTTGAAAAAGAGATTGCCACGCTTGAGCAAAAAAAGGTTGAGATTGAGACAAAACTCAGTCAGCCAGCCGAGTTTGGGATTGAAAGCGATTACCAGTTGCTTTCGGATTTAACTGACGAACTGACCAGCGTCAACCAGGACCTGGAAACCAGCCTCGAACGCTGGATGGAACTGGAAGAAAAACGCCAGCAGGCCGGTTGATTTTCCTCAGTGTTCCACTGTGCCTTCTGTGGTGGAAAAATAAGGCGCTCAAAACTTTGCTACTTGTTGAAAGGAATGGACATGCACGTAAAAGAACTTTTTGATTTGACAGGAAAGGTCGCCATTGTGACTGGCGGTTCGCGTGGACTCGGACGGGAAATTGCGTTCGGCCTGGGTGAAGCCGGTGCCAGGGTCGTGATTACCGCCCGGCGGCAACAGTGGCTGGATCCAACCCTTGAAGAATTAACCAATGCTGGAATTGAAGCCCTGGCATTAGCCTGTGATGTGACCAATCCCGAGCATGCCCGACACGTGGTTGCCCAGACGGTCGAACGCTTTGGCCGGGTGGATATTTTGATCAACAACGCCGGAATTACCTGGAAAGCCCCGGCAGAGACCATGTCGCTTGATCGCTGGAATCAGGTCATGACAGTCAATGTAACCGGCGCTTTTCTGATGGCCCAGGCAGTCTATCCGGAAATGCTCAAGGTCGGCGGTGGGAAAATTGTCAATATCGCGTCGGTGGCGGGTCTGGCTGGTTCGTCGGCAGCGGTGATGGACGCGGTTGGATACAATGCAAGCAAAGGCGCCATGATCAGTATGTCGCGTGATCTGGCCGTGAAATGGGCCCCCAAAGGAATTTATGTCAATGCCGTGGCGCCGGGCTTTTTCCCAACCCGAATGACTGAAGCCTTACTTTCAGAGCATCAGGAAGAAGTCGAAACCGCCACGCCGTTGGGTCGCGTCGGTCAGGAAAATGAACTCAAAGGCGCGGTTTTGTTTTTAGCCTCTCGCGCTTCGGATTTTGTCGTCGGCCAGGTGCTGGTCGTAGATGGCGGTGCCACCGCCTGGTAAAGGATATGAGACGGCGGGTCGCGGTTCTGCATCACGAGACGCATTACCATCGGAAAACACCCTATTTGATTGACTTTCTGATTGATATCTGGCGAGCCAGTGGAATTGAGGTGATCGAAGTCTTTGGCACCTCAGATTTTATACCGGCAGATGTTGCGATTTTGCACATTGATGTGTCGGTTGTTCCTGACATGTACATTCACTTTGCCAGTCAGTATCCAGTTGTGTTAAACAACCTGGTGAAAGATATTTGCAAGGCAACCATCAGCCTTCATCTTGTTTCAGTTGATTCACCATACCAGGGACCAGTGATTGTCAAATCCAACCTGAATTCGGCTGGGTATCCGGAACGGCTGATTGAACACCTTGAATCAAAACCTTCACCGACGTTGCTCCAACGGCTTGGGAGGTGGATAACCCCACGTCCCACCAGGCCACCAGTGTTTCAATCGAATCAGGATTACCAGATTTTTGACCGACTGAGTGATGTACCCCGGTCATTTTTCGACAATTCAGACGTCGTAGTCGAAAAATTCTTTCCCCAAATGGAAGACGGGCTGTACTGCGTCCAAAATTACGTCGTGCTTGGCAAAAACGGGTACGGCACGTTTCTGGCAGGGGAACAGCCGATTGTGAATGTAGGAACCTGTAAGCGGTTTGAAATCAATGAACCAGCTTCGGAAATCATTCAGTATTGTACTCATCACCAGATTGAATACGGCAAAATTGATTATGTGATGAGTGACGGAAAAGCGATTGTCCTGGACGTCAATAAAACGGTTGGAGCTGGCAATTTTTCTCGACCAGCAGAGCTCTTCAAGTGTTACGAGCACCTTGCTTCGGGAATTTATGCCTACTTTGATTGAGCGTCATTGAACAATCTGAGGCTGGATGATTTTTATGAAAAAACGGGTCGTGATTCTTTTCCATGAGCTTCAATATGACCGATCTTCCGGTTACATGATTGATGAACTGGCTGAAATCTGGCGAGAAGAAGGGTTGGAAGTCATTGAACTATATGGGATTGACCGATTTGTTCCGGCAGATGTCGTGATCCTTCACATTGATCTTTCGGTTGTCCCGCCAGAGTACCTCGAATTTACCCGGCAATACCCAGTTGCGCTCAATACCGGCTTGACCGACATTCGAAAAGAGACCATCAGTCTGCATTTGATCAAACCTGGTGATGCTTATGTTGGACCAGTGATTGTGAAATCCAATTTGAATTATGCCGGCGCTCCCGAACGAAAATTGAAAGAATCCCAACTTCGCCAATCTTCTTTCTGGTTGAAACGACTGCAATATCGGCTTTTCCCATTTCTGAAGAAGCCACCTGTCTTTCAATCAAACCTGGAGTATCAAATCTTTGATCGGATAGCGGATGTTCCAAGGTCCTTGCTCAACAATCCTGACGTCGTGGTTGAGAAATTTTTTTCTTGCCGACACGAAGAATTTTATTGCATTCATAATCTGTATATTTTGGGGAATCACCGAACTGGGGTCTGCTTGATGGGCAATCACCCGATTGTCAACGGCAGAACCTATCAACGCATTGACTTTGTTGACCCATCTGCGGAAATTCTCGAACAAATGGCTGACATTCCGCTTGATTATGGGAAGATTGATTATGTGTTTGACAAAGGGAAAGTTGTGATCATTGACATCAATAAAACTATTGGTGACAGCGGCAAAGTTTTCCAACGGACTCCTGAATTGACCCGATTCTATAAAAAACTGGCCGGTGGAATTCATGTTTACCTTGGATAGTTTCCTTTCAATGAGCCAAACCAGGATTCACCATTTCAATGACAGCACGCATCGCTATTCTCTTTCATGAAAAAAATCGCGGCTGGCGAGTTCCTTACACCATTGACCTGCTGGCTGAGTTCTGGAAGGAGGATGGTTTGGAAGTCATTGAAATTTATGGGGTTGATACGTTTATTCCGGCTGATGTCCTGATTGTTCACATTGATTTATCGGTTGTTCCAAACGAATATCTGGAATTTGCCCGCCAGTATCCGGTTGCCCTTAATGCGAAATTGTCAGATGTTCGCAAATCATCCTATAGTCGCCATCTGGTCAAACCCGGAGACGGCTACCAGGGCCCGGTTATCGTCAAATCAAACCTGAACTTTGCCGGAGTGCCAGAGCGACTTCTTTCGCAAAGCGGCATTCCGCGACAGGTCGTCCGGCTCCGAAAATGGCTTGGTCAACATGGTCTGCTGCCGGATGTCTCGCCATTTCAGGCTCCAATGGACTACCCAATTTTTCCGAGCCTGCAGGACGTTCCACGAAAATTCCGTGATAACCCACAAGTCATCATCGAACAATTTCTGCCCCAAATCGAAGATGGGCTGTACCACATCTTTAACTTTCATTTTTTAGGCGACCGCCTGACCTGCGCTCGATTGTCTTCGCCACAACCGATTGTGAATGGGAAGACCCAAATTCGCGCCGAGTCAGTCGAGCCGCACCCACAAATCATCGAATTGCGCCAGAAAATGAACTTTGACTATGGAAAGTTTGATTACGTGGTGCGCGACGGTCAGGTGATCTTGCTGGATGCCAATAAAACCATCGGCGCAAGCCCCAAATTTGCCCACAACCCGATACTGACAAAAATGTACCGCTACCGTGCGGAGGGGATTTATTTTTATTTGAAGTAGGTAATCAGTACCGAAAATTTCCAGATATTTTCACCACGGAAAACACGGAGAACACGAAAAAAAATCTGCTTCTACCGGATTTTGTGTTTTGGAGGTTTGCCGCCCCTGGAGGAGGCAATGCGCTTTGAAGGGCAACGAAGAGACCTTGCGATTGATAATCAGCAGGCAGAGGTAATCTTAGAGATGATCTACAAAGCTCTGTGGGGAAATGATGATTTTGAAAATGAAGATTTTCGACAGCTCAAAAATCACTTCCAACGGTTTTCAATCTGCCCGAATGGAGGTAAAGCTTTTGACGGAATCCAATGTGTTGTAGTAGATGAAGATGACAGTGAACGAATGATATGGAAACGGAGAGGGTCGCCACCCGAAACTCAGCTACTTGTTGGGCAGGAAATCAGACTCAAAAAAGGGCAGTATGAAGACGTTGTCCGCAATTTTTTAGAATGGTTTCACAAACTGAACAAACTTGAAGAACCATAAAAATCTGGATACGGTTCAGGAGTGATCTTAATCGGTTACTCATTAAGTTTATTTGATTGAACTGCTTAACTGTTTGAGAATACGAGCATTCCATTCCAAAATGGTATTATTTTGCCGGGAAAGAACACCTGGATTATGGAAATAAAAGCCATAGAAACTGAGCTTGGGATTATAGCTGGAAGGAATGCAATTTATTTAGATCACCTGAACACCGGGTTATATCCTTTGACGTTAGAGTTAAGTGGGGCAATCAGCCGCAACCTCTGCTCAATCCAGAGTCGTCCGGAACGGTTTATCAAATACAGGCTCAGGTTTCACAACGTGGTGAGCTACACCTGCTGTGAACTGGATAACTTCCTTCAATCAAGGTATCTGAAATCCAGTTTGAACGAAGTCCAGGACTCCGAACTGGTCAATCAACGAAATCTAGCGGCAACTCACAGGCATTATATCGTTGCCACCTATGACCACGTGCTTGAAGTGGTTGCCAGCAGCTATGAGTTCAAAATCCTGGACTGATCCTCATCGTCAAGCCGATCCAGGGTAAACTGGTTTTGAGCCCAGGAAATGGACTAAGTACAAGTCCCCATAAAAGGGGTATGAAATCATGCCGCCTTGGCTGAAGTGATG
>CAZXCE010000247.1:10249-11370 GCA_964639175.1 uncultured Clostridia bacterium | reverse complement strand
GGTGTAAAATTGCCGAAAACTGATCCACAATGTGTTCTTCGTTCAAGAACGGAGGTAACACTTCTCTCATAAAGAGAAGCACAATCTCTTTCATTGCAACGGGTTTCAAAACCCGGTTAGTTGTTGGATTCGGCCATTGATGTTAGACCATCCCAATAACAGAGTCTGTCAACCAATATCAACTTGTTTTTGAAACGGAGGTGTAAAAATAAAAAAGCGCCGACAAGTCGGCACACTCCAAAGTTCACACCTGCATTCGTTCAATCAAATGGAAGACTTCGTCAAACTGGTACTCTTTGACTTTTTGGCGGAGTTCATCCGCTAAGTCCGGGTCAAGCTCGCTCATTTGATCAATGATGCTCTGGGCGCCCATTAAATCGCCCAGCGTCAGGGCACGATTCAACTCCGCAATCCATTCGGGCGGAAGCTGGGCAAAGCGCTCGGTGGTCAGCGCTGTTTCGGAAGGTGGAACATACGCCGGCGCTTCGTCCTCAACGATAAATTGAATCCCGAGATGTTCGGTCAATTTGTCGAAAATGGTCTGTTCACGATAGGGCTTGGTCACAAAGTCATCGCACCCGGCTTCTAAAATTCCCTTCCGGTCATGCTCAAAAGCACTCGCCGTCAAGGCAATAATCACCGTATGCGGTCGCCGCAATGACCGGGTACTGGCTTTTCCGCCACTGGTGTCAGCGCCAGGCGATTTATCAAAGTGCAGTTTATTTTCAGCTTCGCGAATAAAACGCGTGGCGGTATAGCCGTTCATAACCGGCATGCGCAGATCCATCCAGATCACATGTGGATGCCAGCCGGACCAGACTTCGCAGGCTTCGCGTCCGTTGACGGCTTCACGGACCTGAAACCCAATCGGAGAAAGCAATTTGTTGAGCAACAACCGGTTTTCCGCCACATCATCCACCACCAGAATCCGATAGGTGGGCTGACCAAATGTAATGCCTCGAACCCGTCGGGATTGGGTGGGTTTAATGGCGTCTTTGACGGCTGGCAACGGGAGTTCAAATGTAAAGATCGAACCCTTTCCAGGTGTGCTACGCACCCGAATGTCACCACCCATCAACTGAATAAACGTCCGGCTAATAGCCAGCCCCAGGCCCGTCCCC
>CAZXCE010000247.1:0-10149 GCA_964639175.1 uncultured Clostridia bacterium | reverse complement strand
CCCCAGGCCCGTCCCCTCGGCTGATTTCCGCCCGCTGGCAGCCTGAACAAACGGTTGAAACAGATTGTTGAGTTCGTCTTCGGCAATTCCCTGCCCGGTATCTTCAACCTCAAACTCAAGCAAGTCACCATTGACCTGAACCCGCAGGGCAACGCCGCCAACTTCAGTAAACTTCACCGCATTGCCCAGTAAATTGATCAGAACCTGGCGCAGTTTGCCTTCATCGCCCTTTACATAAGTTGGCAAAGCCGGATCCAAATCGAAAATTAACCGCAGGCCCTTGGCCTGTGCCCGAACCTGCACCATTTCACGGATTCCCTTGAGCAAGAGCTTCAAATCAAACGGCTCCAGCGCCAGCGAGAGTTTTCCGGCTTCAATTTTGGAAATCGAGAGCACATCATTGATGAGTTCAAGCAAATGCTCGCCGCTGCGCAAAATGACCGCCAGGTTTTCGCGGTGCTCAGCCAGCAGTTTTTGATCACGTTCCATCAACTGGGCAAACCCAAGCACCGCATTGAGTGGCGTCCGGAGTTCGTGGCTCATATTGGCCAGGAACGTGCTCTTGGCGCGACTGGCCTGCAGGGCTTCTTCTTTTGCCGCCAGTGCCTCCTGCTCTGAATGAAGCGCCCGGCTTTCTGACAGGGAGAGTTGCTCGATATTGAGGGCCAGTTTGGCATTCTTTTTGGCAATTTCGGCATTCTTTCGGTCAAGCTCGTCGTTGGTCAGGGTCAGTTCCGCAGTTCGTGCGGCCACTTTGCTTTCCAGTTCTTCATTGCGTCGCTGAAAAGACCGTACCTGCCACTGCATCATCCACCAGGCCAACCCAATCACTCCGGCAAGATAGATTAAATAAGCCCACCAGGTTCGCCAGGGAGCTGGCCGGATTTGAAATGAGACGTCAACCGGTCCGCTGATATTTCCAGCGTAGTCACGCCCCCAAACGCGAAAGGTATAGGTATTTTCCGGCAAATTGGTAAACACACGCTGTGGCGTGGCGGACCAGTCGGTAACCGCAGCATCATAGCCGACGAGTTGGGTCTGGTAGCGGGTATCCGACTCTCGGAAAAAACTCAGCAAGGCATATTCAAAAACCAGATTGTTCTGACTATAGCTGAGTGACTGGCCAGTGAGTTGCTCCAGACTGACGGGATTGTTATTGACAAGGGTGGTTTCAATAAACAGCGGTTTCTTGCGGCGGTCGTTTACTTCCTGAGCCGGGTCATAGAGGGCCACTCCAGCCAGCGTTCCCGCCCAAATCCGACCATGGCTATCAACCAGCGACGCCCCACGGGTACACTCATTGCTTGGCAAGCCGTCATCAGTGGTAAAGGTGTAACAGTCAAATTCAGCCAGTTGATTTGGGCGCGAAGCCTGTGGATTTAACCGCGTAATTCCTTTTTTGGTAAAGAGATAGAGCCGTTTCTGGCTGTCTTCGCGGAGCTGATTCACGGTATTGCTCAGCATTCGCGGGTTTTGTTCTTTGGTGAGCGATTCCCATTTACTTCCAGGTCGAGCGACATTACAGCGCCAGACGCCCCCGCCTTCGGTTCCGACCCACAACCAGTAACTGCCATCTGCCGAGACAGTGCTCAACAAACTGAGAACCGGGCGGGTTGGTCCATCGGTCACCGCCGTAAATTTTATCTCGGATTGAAAATCCAGCCGGGCCAGACCACTATCCGTGCCAACCCAGACACTCCGCTCACCAGAGGCAGCCACCGTTTCGGTCAAACATCGGGCAACACTATTTGGAAGCCCGGTCTGCATGTCAAAAATCAACCAGGAAGGTCGCTGGCCTAAACTCCCGGCTTTGACCGACGGCGAAATGGCCCCCTGCAACGAGAGGCGGGCAACTCCAGCATCAGTGGCAACCCACAGGTACCGTTCGCCACCTGGGAGCACACTCTGATGCAGCCCACGCACGATATTGTGCGGCAATCCATTGGTGGTGTTGTAAATGGTCCACTTGCTATTTTCCCAGCAGGCCAGTCCTCCCCCATACGTTCCAACCCAGAGGGATTTGGTACCTTCACGTGAGGTGGTTTCGAGCACGCTGTAGGCAACATTGGTGGGCAACCCTGCGCCAGAGTTAAAGAGCGTCCATTGTCCGCGCTCCAGTCGGGCGAGTCCGCTGTCAGTACCAGCCCAGATGATGGAATTCCCATCGGCATTCTTTGTTTCAAGCAGGCTGTACACCAGATCATTGGGGAGCCCAGTCCGGGTATTAAACGCAGTCCATTTGGCTTGCTCTAAGCGGGCTAACCCACCACCAAGGGTGCCGATCCACAAGGTCCGAATCCCCGTTTCAGACTTGCTTTCCAATAAGCTGTAGACCACGTTGTTGGGTAAGCCAGACCGGGTGTCATACACCGAAACGGTATAACTCTTTTGGAGTGTGGTTTGACTGGTTGCTGATAAAGGAATGGAAAACGCTGATTCTCCGGCCTGTTTCTCATCCAGACGGATCAAACCACCCCCATATGTTCCAATCCAGAGTGTGCTGTGTCCGCCAACCGACCGGGTTTCAAGTAACGTCAGCACAATGTTGTTGGGCAACCCTGATTTCACATCAAATGTCGTCCACTGGCCATTTTCAAATCGGGTTAACCCACCAGAGGTCCCAACCCACAGCGTCCGGGTACCGGTTGAAGCGGTGGTTTCAAGCAAACTGAGCACTCCATTGTGCGGCAAGGCTCCGGATTCAACCGAATAGACCGACCATTCTCCCTGGTCGAAACAGGCCAATCCGCCACCGTCAGTACCAACCCAGAGTTGTCGGTTGCCGTTTACCCCGCGCGTTTCAAGCAAACTCAGCACCCAGTTATTGGGCAATCCAGACTTGGTGGTGTAATGCGTCCACTTCCCGGCTTCCAGGCAGGCCAGCCCGTTGCGAGTTCCAACCCAGATCATGCTCTGGCCAGAAATAGACCAGGTTTCCACCAGGCACCGTACCTGATTGCTGGGCAAGGCGCCACTCGCTTCGGTAAAGGAATGCCATTCGCCATTTTTGTGTTGCAACACACCGCCGCCATCGGTGCCAAACCAGATACTGCCATCGCTGGCAACAACCATGGCCCGGACATTGTTTGAGACAGCTCGATTTGGAAGATCAACCCTGACCCAGCTCCGTCCATTGTAATAAGCTGGTCCATCCTGAGTTGCGACCCAGAGGTACCCTTTTGGGTCAAAAGCCAGTTTTTGAATTGAATTCTGGGGCAATCCATCACGTTCGGTGACGGTTCGAAAAACCGGCAACCCAAATGGAGCCTCGGGTGCCAGAGCAACCACCCCCGGCGCCACTGGCAACAATTGACTTTCCAGCGATTGAGGAAAATTTGAGGGAGAAAACGATTCAGCTTGCGGTTCAGCGCCAAGGCAACACCCGATCCAGATGGGCACGATCAGTATTCCAAACACGGCAACACGCCACATCCACCCAAAAACAGGGAACCTGGAAAACCGGCAGGACTGGTGCTGAGCTTTGGCCTGAGGCATGGGGTTGGTTAAAGAAAAAATCAAGAATCGTTTGGGCAGGGATTTTCAAGCGGTTAGGAAAACCACGGTTGAATCTTACGGCAGTCCTTGTATGATTGACCATTTCTTGCGGCCAGTCGAATTTGTACCTGAATTCACTGAGCCAATCACACCAAATAACCAGGCATACCGCACTATAACTGAACCAAACCTTTTCCGAAAAAGATTTTTGCAAAGCGGCATCACGAGGGCCGCACGCCACAAAATATTGAATCTCCATGTCATATCGCATTCTGGTTGTTGATGACGAAACTGGTATCCGTGACTCACTGCGGGGGGTCCTCGAAGACGAGGGCTTCTCAGTGGATCTGGCTTCAACAGGCGAAGACTGCCTGCAAATCATTGAAAAACAAGCATACCATTGTATTTTACTGGATATCTGGCTGCCTGGAATGGATGGTATGGCTGTGCTTGAACGCATTCGGGTCACTCACCCTCAGACAGCCGTGGTGATGATTTCAGGCCACGGGACAATCCAGATGGCGGTCAAAGCCACCCGGCTTGGGGCCGCTGATTTTATTGAAAAACCGCTCCATATCGAGAAAACCCTGGATGCCATTCGCCATGCCATCAAAGCCCACGCTCAAAGATTGGAAACCGCGTCGCGAGAAAACGGCGCCGGGCGTGAAAATGGTCACCAGCGCGACCACCTGATCATCGGAGACAGTGTGCCGATGCGTGCGCTCCGCCAGCAAATCGCCCTTGCCGGACCAACCAACGGGCGGGTGTTGATTTATGGTGAAACTGGTACGGGGAAAGAACTTGTGGCCCGTGCGCTCCACCATCAATCGTTGCGAGCAGCGTCAGGTTCATTTGTGGCGCTCAACTGTGCTGCGATTCCGGAAGAATTGATTGAATCTGAACTATTTGGCCACACCAAAGGCGCATTCACCGGGGCCACCGGTCAACGGCGTGGAAAGTTTGAACAATCCGACAACGGGACGCTCTTTCTGGACGAAATCGGCGATATGAGCCTCAAGACCCAGGCCAAAGTGTTGCGGGTGCTCGAAGAACAATCGTTTGAACCAGTTGGCGGCAATTCCACTATTTCGGTTGATGTCAGAATGATTGCGGCCACCAACAAGCGCCTGGACGAAGAGATTGAAAAAGGCAATTTCCGGGCGGATTTGTTCTATCGGCTCAACGTGATTCCCTTTCAAATCCCGCCGCTTCGCGAACACGTTGAAGACATTCCAATCCTGGTCGAACACTTCACCAAAATCTATACTGAAATGTATCGCAGCACCCCGCGCCAGTTTACCGATGGTGCGATTGACAAACTGCTCCATTATTCGTGGCCAGGGAATGTCCGCGAACTGCGGGCTACGGTCGAACGGCTGGTGATTATGACCCAGCGCGAATGGATTGAACCCGACGACCTGCCCTTTACCCAGACCGATAGTCCATTGCTGGCAAGCTTCCGGTTTGACTCGTACCGCGAAGCCCAGGAAGCCTACGAACGCGAGTTCATCCAGCGCAAACTGGCTGAAAACAACGGCAACGTCACCCACACTGCCGAAGCATTGAATATGGACCGCAGTCATCTGTATCGCCGGATTAAGACATTGGGAATTTCGATTCGGGGCTAATTTAGGAGGGGTATATGAGAATCAACCAGATCGTTGTCAAAAAACTCTTTGGAATCTTTGACTATACAATTCCCCTCAACCAGGAAGACCGGATTACGATTCTCCATGGTCCGAACGGCTCTGGAAAAACCACGATCTTGAAGTTGATTGACGGGCTGTTTAATTCGAAATATTCGGTGCTGCGATCAGTGCCGTTTGAGAGTTTCCAGGTT
Source organism: uncultured Clostridia bacterium (assembly GCA_964639175.1). Taxonomy (GTDB): domain Bacteria; phylum Acidobacteriota; class Blastocatellia; order Chloracidobacteriales; family Chloracidobacteriaceae; genus JACQXX01. The sequence continues at coordinate 4,814 of CAZXCE010000247.1, read as the reverse complement.
TTATCTGATGACGATGTAACGCTCGAAGTTATTCAGTATGATGAAGATCAAAATAGTTCATTAAAAAATGATACCAGGAAGGTAGCCATTTTACTTAGACAGGGTAGCAACATTATCGAACAATTCATTTTTGGTGATACACACAAAATAATAAGTGCTTTTTACCGCCAAGCAACTGCTGCCCTCAATGCAACAACGCTTGAAATCCTCCGAAAAAGTTTTCCTCAGTATAACCTTCAGGAGTCATTTGACGTTCATTCTGACAATCCAGATAAACAGAACACCCCTGAATGGCTTAAATCGCTTCAAGATCGAGTCCTGGTTCATTTTATTGAGACTCAACGACTCTTGACCTATCAACCTGAATCTCAAAAAAAATCTGGAGACTCTCAACCAGTGATTGCCAAAGTCACTGAATATTCTGAAGAGTTAGCCAATCTGATCCAGACTAAGCTTGGGCAATATGCCTCTCTCTCCCAATCTTTAGATCGAACATTTCCCACCAGACTTCTGAATGAAAATCCTGCCCAAAGTACATCAACCGAACAATTACTGGCCAAACTCAAGGATTTAGAAACGAAGCGAAGCTATCTTCAGTCTGCCGGACTGTTGGAAAAGGGTGAAAGTGTTGAGTTCCAGTTCCCTTCGACAATTGATGATCGGAATAAAGAGGTTTTGGGGGTTTACATTCAGGATGTCCAAAAGAAGCTTGGGGTCTTTGATGAAATTGCGACCAAACTCGAACTTTTTAAGAAAATCATCAACCAGCGATTTCGATATAAGGAAATGTCTATCAGCCAGGAGCATGGTTTTACCTTTAGAACCTATGATGGGCAGCCGCTTTCTCCGTCCGACCTGTCATCCGGTGAACAACATGAGCTGATTTTTCTGTATGAATTCCTGTTCCGGGTGAAGCCCAACTCATTGATTTTGATTGATGAACCGGAAATTTCACTCCACATTGCCTGGCAGGAACAATTTCTCCAGGATCTGGAGCAGATCATTGGATTAGCTCAATTTGATGTGATTGTGTCAACTCACTCACCTCAAATTATTTATGACCGATGGGATCTCACGGTTGAACTCAAAGGACCAGAGCTGAATGGCAAAACTGCCACCATCGATGACGCGCATCCGCTCCCGGTGCCCGTCGCGTGAGCCATATTCCCTGCTTTATCCTTGATTGATTCAATGAGACCCAAAACTTCTCACGAAATTGCCAACGAAGTGCGGATGAAACGGACCCAGTTCAACGGGTCCTTTTTCATTGTCGAGGGAGATTCGGATGCCCGGTTTTATAAAAACCTCGTCAACCAGAGTCACTGCAACCGGGTGATTGCTTCTGGTAAAGAAACAGCCATGGCAGCACTCAACATACTTGAAAATGAATCAGTTGCCGGTGTTTTAGCTGTGGTTGACGCTGATTTCGACCTTCTGGAAAACAACCTTCCGACCAGTTCAAACCTGTTTCTGTCAGATCATCATGACCTTGAAGTGATGCTCTTTCTTTCGCAGGCTTTGGACAAAGTCCTCACAGAACTTGGGTCAGCCGAAAAAATCGAGCGATTTGAGCAGCGGATTCAAAAGGAGGTTCGGTCAGTTCTTTTTTCTGAGGCTAAAAAGGTTGGATATTTGCGATGGCTTTCGCTCCAACAACACCTGAATCTCAAATTTGAAGGATTGTCCTATCGCAACTTTTTGCAGGAACCCACTTTGGAAATTGAACTGCCTGGACTCATTCGAACCGTCAAAAACAATTCACAACAACATTCCTTGAATGAACAGGAAATCCAGCACCAGCTCCTGAGCCTTCTCGCTGAAAACCACGATCCCCATCTGGTGTGCTGTGGACATGATCTGACGGGAATTTTATCAGTTGCGCTTCGAAAAACCCTTGGGACCAATGATACAGGGAAGGTCGAACCAGAAATCATTGAACGAAGCCTCCGATTGGCGTTTGAATCTTCCCATTTCGCGACAACCCAGCTTTTTCAATCAATTCGACAATGGGAACAGAACAACCCTCCATTTAAGGTTCTGCGTGACTCCTTGTAAGATGAGGCACTCACAGACGTGCGGGCTTCCTTCCCCACCAAACCGGGCGCAGTACTCAAAGCCGTGCAGCGCCCCTCCCCCTGTTTCCTTGACACCCTCTGGGGTGAATGGTACTTTGCCGCCCATCCCCAAACACCCAATCATGAATGATGAATTATGAGGTGACTAACCAATTTTGATTCAATCAAATACTCACTCATTCTTCATTCTTCATTCTTCATTCTTCATTCTTGGTTTAGGTCTTCATGAGTAGTAAGTTTTTGTTCATTGGGCTCGACGGCTCAACGTTTGATGTGCTTGACCCGCTAATGGCCGAAGGACGCATGCCGCGTCTCAAAGCCTTGATCGAACAGGGTGCCCGCGCCCCACTTGAAACCACAATCCCACCAATTACACCCACGGCCTGGGTGTCAATGTCAACGGGCACCAATCCTGGAAAACACAGCATTTTTGAGTTTCTGCTTCGTCGGGGCGACAAACTGGACGTTCCGATCAACTCGACCTTGCGTGATAGTCCGGCTGTGTGGGATATCCTCTCGGATCTCGGTCATCAGGTCACGGTGACCAATATGCCGGTGACCTACCCGCCCAAACCGCTCAATGGCCTGATGGTGGCTGATTTTCTGACACCGCTTGGCAAAACCGATTACACCTACCCGGCGGAATTGCGTGAAGAACTCGAATCCCGATTTGGCCCCTATCGGCTCTATATCACCGAAGTCTACACCCGTGGCCGCGTGGATCAGGTGCTGGAGCAGCTCTATGACGAACTGGAATATAAAACCAGCGTCAACTGCTACTTAATGAAAAATAAGCCGTGGGATTTTTACTTTACCCACATCTGGAGCACCGACCGTTGCCAGCACGAACTCTGGCACATTATGGATCCGACGCACCCGATGTCAGATCCGAAGGAAGTCAAAAAGTATCGCGAAAAGGTGCTCAAATTCTGGGAAAAAGTTGACGAAAGCGTCGGCAAGATGGTTGATGCGGCAGGCCCTGGGGTCACCGTGATGATGGGCTCGGATCATGGCTTTGGACCAATCACCAAGTTTTTGTGCTTTAACGTCTGGATGATTGAACAGGGCCTGATTCAACTCAAGCCTGGTGCCATGACCGCCCTCAAGAAATTGTTCTTCAAGCTTGGATTGACACCTGAAACCGGCTATCGGGTTTCGATGGCAATTGGACTGGCCAAATTGCGGCTTTCGATGGGAGTGACCAACCGCTCGTCGCTTCAAAAGCTGATCAACAAAGTCATGCTATCGCTGGCGGATGTTGACTGGTCACGAACCAAAGCGTTTTCGAAGGGCAACTACGGCCAGATTTTCATCAACCTCAAGGGGCGTGAACCACACGGCTCGGTGGCACCTGGCGCCGAATATGAAAAAGTCTGCCAGGAAGTGATTACCCAACTGCGCAGTCTGAAACATCCGGAAACCGGTGAACCCTTAATTGGCCCGATTTGGAGAGCCGAAGAAATCTACTCTGGTCCGCACGTTGCCGAAGCTCCCGACATTTCCTTCCTGCCAGCGGATATGCGCTATAAACCGCTTGGAACACTCGACTTAACCTCGAACCGTTTTATCACTGATGTCTATGGCAATTCCGGCGACCACCGAATGAATGGCTTTTTTGTCGCCAATGGTCCACACATCAAACCTGGCACACGGCTTTCGGCCAATATCATGGATATTGCACCCACCTTGCTCTATCTCTTCAACAAACCAATCCCCAACGACATGGATGGCCGCATCCTGAAAGAAATGATTTCCGACCCGTATCTGGCTTCAAACCAGCCGGTCTATACCAACCAGGATTACACCGGAACGGAAATCGCTTCGTTTTCAGAAGAAGATGATGCGGAAGTTCGTGAGCGCCTGCGAAGCCTTGGCTATCTTGGATAATCTCAGGGTTCCGGGTTCCGGGCTCCGGGTTCCGGGTATTCGAACCTTCGTTTTTTTCGTTCTTTCCCTGAACCCTGAACCCTGAACCCTATACACCAATGTTCACCACACTCTCTGCGGTCCTCCCCGCCTATAACGAAGAAGAAAATATTGAGACGGCTGTCAACAAGTTGCTTGAAGTTCTCAAAACCCTGCCGTTAACCGATTATGAAGTGATCGTCGTGAATGACGGCAGCGTTGATCGCACCGGAGAAATCGCCGACACTCTGGCGAAAGAAAATCCACGCGTCCGGGTCTTTCACCATCGCCCCAACAAAGGCTATGCCGAAGCGCTCAAAACCGGCTTTACCAGCGCACGCTTTGACATGGTGTTTTACACGGATTCAGACAATCAGTTTGATGTGCGTGAAATCAAGAATTTTCTCAAACCGCTTGAAGACTATGACATCGTCTGTGGCTTCCGTATTTACCGGTTTGATCCGCTGACCCGCCTTTTTCTTTCGTGGGGCTTTAACTTGCTGGTGCGCATCATCTTCCGAATTCGGGTCCGGGATATTGACTGTGCCTTCAAGCTCTTTCGGCGGTCAGTTTTTGACAAAGTCACCATTGAGTCAAAAAGATTTTTTGTGGATGCTGAAGTTTTGGCCAAAGCCCGGTATCATAAACTCGGCATGACGGAAATTGGCGTCCGCCACTATCCACGCACCGCTGGTCAATCAACCGTTCGCCCCAGTCATATTCTGTACACGCTTCAAGAACTGGCAAATATTTGGGTCAATATCCACTTCAAATCAAAAAGGAAGTAGTCAATAGTCAGTAGTTGATGAGTCAGTAGTTGATAAGTCAGTAGTC
>CAZXCE010000246.1:0-11379 GCA_964639175.1 uncultured Clostridia bacterium | reverse complement strand
GATGAGGGATGAAGGATGAGGGATGAAAGAAAACCAGTCCTTCATCCCTCAGTCCCAAAGCCCGACGGTTTCAGCCTGATGGTTATTTGCGCAGGCGCATCCCAAGGCTGATCATAATGCCATGCCCCCGGTAAGCTCCGCTAAATGCCGGGTTTACCTGAGGTTCGACAATACGTTCACGGCCAATGAGACCCGCGATACCTACGTTGAACCATTGTCCAAAAAGCTTTTTGTAAATGGCGCCGCTGACATCAATGCCGCCAGTATTGATCAATCCAGGATTGATAAACTGATCACGGAATCCATCTGAGGTAAATGCCAACCCAAAATTCAGGCGCGTGGTATCGTTGACGGTGTAGATTGAGCCAAAACGCACGGAATGCACATTCTTGGCATTGATCGTCTGTGACAGCAGTGGCTGTCCACTCTGCTCACTTTTCACCACGACGGTTTTCAAGGCATCCGGATAATCATAGAACCGATAGTCGGCCACAAAGGTGAAGTTTTTCGTGGCTTTGAACTGGACACCGCTTTCAACCACCTGTGGCAGTTTAAACTGGGTGGTGATGTCTGCTTTGAATGGAACCAGTTGTATACCACCGGTAACAGGTCGTGGAATCGCCGTCGTCAAGACACCCGTCATGTCATATTCGCGTCTGCTCTTGTAGTTGAACCCAAAATTGACCCTTTCGGTTGGGCGAAGATGTACACCAATGCTGAATCCAGGAGCGCCGATATCAGTTACATCAACCCGGCTATCCTGGACGATTCCAGCCCGTAACAGATCGGCGTTTGGTGCCTTGAGGTCAACAAACCCACGCCCAAAAATAAAACTACCGCCGACGGAAACATATTTGTTGAGTCGAGCTGCTGCACCAAAGGCCACATCCGTTGAGCCAACCTTGGAATCAAAAAACAGGGCGCGCGAACCCAGGCTGTCTGGGTCTACGACTTTGCTTTGGAAGGCGAACATTGAATACACCCCAACTCCAAACGCATATTTGTGATTTCCGCTGGTGTAGGTCACTTCGCCCGCCAGCCCTGGTGGATAGATGGTCGCGTTGCTCTTGACGCCCTGGAGCGGCCCGGCGTTTCGCTCTCGTTCATATCGAAAATACGCACCTTGTAATTCACCCAGAAACCGCCAGCCACCTTTGCCGCTGTCGCCAAGTTTTCCATCGGCTTCTTCGGTGTCATTGACGGCAATTTCGGTCATACCCGCAATATTGTTGCGAATAAAAAGATTATCCGGGTCGGTTCGGGCATTTCCTGTACCACTCGTACCGGCTGGGTTACTCACCGGGTAGTTAATACCTTGAGCCAGGACCTGCTCACCTGTACCCAGGACGAGCATCATGCCTAACCCTGCGAACAAGACCAAAAACTTGATCTTGTTGTGCAACAGAAGGGGACAAAAAGTTGAATTCATTTTTTTTCTCCACAGAATGCAACACAAGGATGATGAAGAACTCAGTTCCTGGGAAAAAGGGGACAGACCAGGAAGTGGATGTGTAGAAATCCCCTGACAGGAACAGAACATTGATACCAAAGCAATGCGCATTCCACAAATTTTCTATTGAGTTCATTTTGAGGGATGCGTCAATTTTCCTATTTTGCAATGAAGGCCCTGGATTATGGAAAAGTTAACCTGTTGAAAAAGCTATAGTTCTCTGACTTTTGACTCTCATATCCTGACCTTCAAAAGGCTATTCTACCCAAAGTATATTGACGATAACTCTGGGAATTGTCGCAGTTCAGCCACAGAAGAGAGTACACTTTGAAGATTGGGCCCTGATTGAATAAGGATATGAAAATCGAAAAGGTGAGGAATTTACACCAATGAAATTTGATGAACTGGATACCAAAATGCGGATTTTTGAAACTGCCCACGATCATTGTGTTTTGCCAGGGCTGTTTATGGTTGCACGGCTGGATGGGCGGAATTTTACGCGTCTGACCCGCGAATTGTGCGACTTTGAAGCACCGTTTGATGTGCGTTTCCGCGATATGATGACTTCCACGGTTGAGTACTTGATGCAGTGTGGGTTTCGCGTTGTGTATGGATATACACAAAGTGACGAAATCTCATTGCTGTTTCATCGTGAGATTGATGTGTTTCAACGCAAACTCCGCAAGTACAACTCAGTTCTTGCCGGAGAAGCCAGTGCTAAATTTTCAATTTTGCTGGGGCAACCTGGATGTTTTGATTGCCGAATCTCTCAATTTCCAGGGCTTGAGCAGGTCTACGACTATTTTCTGTGGCGGAGCGAAGATGCCCATCGCAATGCCCTCAACGGACATTGCTACTGGCTGTTGCGCAAAGAGGGCGAGACCCCGGAAGCGGCTGCCAAAGTTTTGTTTGGAATGTCAGTCCCGGAAAAGAATGAACTTCTCTTTGACCGTGGGGTGAATTTCAATGATATTCCCGCCTGGCAAAAACGTGGTGCCGGGGTGTATTGGGAGACCTACCAGAAACAAGGCTTGAATCCTGTGACTGGTGAGCCAGCCCAGGCTGAGCGTCAGCGACTCAAAGTTGATCTGGATCTGCCATTGAAAGACAATTATGTCAGGCTTTTGCAGCGGTTAATTGCCGCCAGCGACGGACCCAAAGAGCGGGTTTAGGGTGAAAAAATAGCGAAGCAAAGCAACCCAACGAGTTGCAAATCGTCAACCCAGAAGGGTGTGAGTCAAGTTATCATCTTGTCACCCAGTCACTTGTCACTCAGCTTCAGGTTGTGGGTGCAGTGTCGTGGATTTACCCGTCAGGTAATTGGCTAGTCGGGTGAAGGTGCGTTCAAAGAATGGTCGGTTGCGATTGGTATTTCCGGTGATGGAAATCACGCTGGTGCCATCCGGGCGTGATTCAATCAGAATCCACAGACGCTGGTGCGAGAAAAAAAACACCATCCACAGAAACAACGTCAGCAGCGCCGAGCCAAGGTAGACGGTGTCTACGCCAGGGTCATACTGTACCTGCAGGACGTGCGCGCGCGAGACTTTTTCAAAATCCTTGAGCGAGGTGCGGACAGTCCCTGCCAGTGTTCGATTCCCAACCGGTAAGTTCTCGACCTGCTTGGCCATTTCGGCATTAAAGGCCAGGACCAGGCTTGGCGCTCCGCCTGATTCAGGGATCCATTCCAGTTCTGCCACCGGGTTGTTGTACTCGCCTGAGCGGGTTCCAACCTGCCCGTTGCTAAACATAAAATCCGGGTAAAAGTCAGCCAGACGTAACGTCCCGACACCCGGAACTTTGGTTGCCTCACGGCTAATTTTGACTTCCTGGGGCGTGCCGTCAGTGGTTGGTGTCAGTATCAGTGAGACTTCACGGGCACTGGCAACATTGTCAAAGCTGGCCTGAAAGAACCGATACCCACGAAAATCAATCGGCGTGTTGAGGTGGATATGGCCAGCGTAATTTTGGCCCTTGTACTGAAACAGGACTTTGGTGTGCCAGTCGAGCGTGTTGGGCGCACTCAGATCATTTTTCTTGGGATTAAGTAAATCCTGCTGAATATCAGTGCACACCAGCGTGAATGGCATTTCAAATTCATCATCTGGAATGGCCGGATCCGGGCTCTGGGTGATAAACCGGTTGGTTGTATCGCCTGGCGCCAGCCGGATCACCCCTTTGCGGCCAAGTTGTCCGCCAATAAAGGCACCAATAAAGATCGTGAGCAATGCAACGTGAATGGCATAGGGCATTAACCGATTCCAGACTCCGCGTTCAACCAGAATCGTTGTGCTCTTATGCTGTGGATTTTCAGTCACAAACAGTCGAACACTGGTTACCCAACGCAGTGGTCCTTTGGCCCAACCGGGTAAAAAAACATGTTCACAGGCATCCTTGATTTTATTGAGGTCAACTGAGGTGGTCGGCAGTATGACTGAATCTTTCCAGGGCTGACGGTTGATAAAGGCCTGGTTGATTTTCAGAACCGGCTTTTTCACATAGCGCCAGGCTGCCGGGAAATAATCAATCGAAGCCAGAATGATGTTCAAACTGACTGTCAGCAACAGCAGGTTAAACCACCAGGTGTGATAAATATCCAAAAAGCCAAGAAAGGTGTAGAGGGTTTTCTCAGCCGGTAACAATTGCTGATAGTACTCACGAAACCCACTGGTGCCTTTCTGGATGATGAAGGTCCCAATCGCAGTGGATAAAATCAAAAAAGCCAGCAGTGTAACCCCAACTTTGACAGAACTCAGAAAATCAAGAAACACATCAATTGGGCTTTTTCCGGATGTTTTTTTGGTCTGGGTCTTTTTGGATTCTTCCAGATCAAGTGGTGTTTCATTCGGATCGTTGACAGAGGGAAGCGAATCGGCTGGTGATGACATAAGACAAATAACCTGACTTAAAGTGATGAAAACGTGTTGGGATAGAGCTTTCCACACCTGGGGTGCATCTTGAGAACTGGGGAAATTTGATTATTGACGCCTGGGACTCAGAAGATCAAGACGGATGTCCCACATCATGACAAAGGGATGGGGAATAGGGGATGGAGGATAGGGGATGGAGGATGGGGACAGGTTGCCTTTCGCTCTTAGGCTGACTCCTCGCTACTCGATTTTCTTCGCTATTTGGCGATTTCACTATTTCGCTCATTCCTCTGGTCTTCCCACCGTTTGGCATATTTCAGAAACACGTAGTACGCCGCAAAATAGCTCACATACAGGCCCGCCAGCCCATCGAGAACTCCAAGTTTGAGTACATAGGATTTGAAAAAAGTCAGTGCTGGAAGCATGACAAGGTGTCGAACTGAAACGCGTTTTCCTTCTGCTTTGAGACGTTGGGCGGCCAATGTGGTATAGCGGCCCAGGCGTTCGTGATGTTCAGTCAATGACCGAATCGAATAGTGCAGCAGGTCGGCTTCGAGGTATCCGGCTGTCTGGTGCGGATGGAAGGATTCGTGAACAAATTCGCCGCGCCACTGACCGCTCCCACGTTGATAGAGCCGAAGTTGATAGTCCGGATACCAGCCTGAATGACGTAACCAGCGCCCCAGGTAACAGTTGCGCCGCCGGACATAAAATGCCTGATTGGTTGGAGTTGCAGCTTTGATAACCTGGCCGATCAGTGCTTTGAGTTCCGGGGTGACACGCTCATCAGCATCCAGATTCAGAATCCAGGGATGACTGGCCTGCGTTTCGGCAAAGTTTTTTTGCTCGGCATATCCTGGCCACGGATGAATGATAACCCTGGCACCAGCCGCACGGGCAATCTCAACTGTTTGGTCAGTACTTTCCGAATCAACCACCACAATTTCATCGGCCCAGGCCACCGATGCCAGGGCGTCCGGCAGATTATGAGCTTCATTGTGGGTGATGATGGTGACTGACAGCATGGGGAGATGTGAAGTCGTGAGGAGCGAATAGTCAGTCCAAAGCCGTGAAGTCGCAACTCGCCTTTCTTCCAGTTAAAACTCAACCACCAGGTTATCGTGGAAGATATGGGGCTGATGTTTTTCAAATTCTTCAGATGAAAGTTTGTCTGCGCGTACCACCACCACCTGTTCAAGGTTGCTTTCAGCCGGGAGCACCACGTTGTCTCCGATGATGGCACGGTGGATCCTTGAACCTGGTCCAATCTGGACATGGTTCCAGATGACTGAATCCGTAATTTGGGCTGAAGGGGCAATCTGGCAGCCTTCGCCAATGACAGTGCTTTGATGGTGCAAGTGCAGGCTGAGATCAAGGTAGCGGCGCAACGTACTGAATTCATACCAGTATTCGTGCGGATCACGAGACACATACCCGACAACCGGCAGTCCCTGGGCCATGGCTTTGGGGTAAACGTCAGTGGTGGAGTGCGAAAAAACGCCGCGTGGAATGAACTCAAAGATGGCCGGGTCCAGGATTTGAATTCCGGTAAACATGAGCGGTTCTTCAATTCCGTCATGTGGCGCCGGGAACCCGGCAAATCGGGTGACCCATCCACGGTCATCAACTTCAATCATGCTGAATCGTTCGCGGCTGGTGTTTGGCCTGAGCACCAGGGTAGCGAGTGCTTTCTGACTGAAATGCAGATCAATCGCTGGTCGCAGGTCAATGTTGGTAATTACCTTGCCGTTCATGACGACAAACGGGCCATGTTCAAGCAGATGGCGGGCATGATCAAGTGCCCCGGACGTCCCCAGGATTTGATCGGCTTCATCACTATATTGAATGCGGCACCCAAACTGGCTGCCATCACCCAGTGCTTCGCTGACGGATTCGCCCTGATGGTGCAGATTCACCACCAGTTCCTGAATGCCAGCCTGGCGAAGATAGTCAACGGTATATGCAACCAGCGGACGGTTTAAAACGGGGATGGCCGGTTTGGTGCGATCAATGGTGAGCGGCCAGAGGCGAGTTCCGAATCCAGCCGCTAAAATCATGGCATGCATAAAGGTGGTGATAGGTAGGAAGTGGTGATAGGTAATTTCATTTTGGGCTGAAAACCAAGGGCTGAAGACAATGGGCTAAGGGCTGAGGGCTTGGGGCTGAAACCAGGGATGAGGGATGACGGATGAGGGATGAAAGAAAACCACTTCTTTAGCCCAACTTCTTCAGCCCTCAGCCCCTAGCCCTCAGCCCTGGTTTCAGCCCCAACTACGTTACCCTCTGCGAAACAGCCGATTGAGAAATGATCCTGAGATGTCCTTCAGTTTATCGGCTGGTTTGGCCTCTGGGGCTGGTTGTTTGGGAGCCTCAGCTTTGGGTTCTTCGTCTGGATTGCGGCCCAGAGCCTGCAGTGCGGTTGCGTTGTTGGGTTGAATTTTTAAGACTGCTTCAAATTGGGTTTTGGCGCTCTTATCGAGACCACCGTTTTTATAGACTTTTCCAAGCAGCAGTAGTGCGTCCACATTGCGTGGATCAATCTTGACGGCCTGGAGCAGATGTTCTTCAGCTTCTTTTCGAAGTTTTGGATTTTGTGAGCAGACTTCGGCCAGATAAAGGCGATAGGAAACGTTTTCAGGCGCATATTTGATTGCTTCGCGCAGATATTTGGTCGCCAGCAAAAAGTCTTTTCGTTCGAGAGCTGCCCGGCCATAGTTGTAGTTGCGTTGTGCGACTTCGAGTGGACTCATCGGGGAAACCGGAGTTCCCGAACCAGATGTAAACCCAACATTTCCCGAACCAGTGGTTGAGCCAATATCAGGTTTGGGCATATTGCCGGTTGGCGGGCCGCTCTGAGTTGGACCGAAGTTGGGTTTGGGCATATTGCCAGTTGGCGGGCCGCTTTCTGGCCGTGCCTGGTTGCCGGTGTTGTAACCAACTCGTGACGAATCGCCTGCCGCAGGTGGCGGCGCGCCTGGCGGTTTCCCCAGGGTACCAGTGGAGTAGCCAGTTCTGGGCGGTTCGGCACTTGCCGGCGGCGGCGACATCGGTTTCCCAAAACCGCTTGAGCCGTGGCCAGAACTTGAACTTGAGGGAGGTGGTGACATTGGCTTCCCAAAACCACTTGAGCCATGACCAGAGCTTGAAGTGGAGGGGGAAGTACTGCTTGCCGGAGTTGAGGCTGCTTTGTATGGGTTGTGCGTTGATGGCGGTGTTGGTGGTGGCGCTGGTGCGGCTGACATCCCGGAGGTGCTGCTACTGGCGCCAACCCCCAGAAAATCATCGTAGCGACGACGAAAATCAAGATCCTTCAATTTTTCATAGGCTTCGCCAATCTTGGCAAAGACCTGTTCAGCATCCGTCAAAATATCGGCGGCTCCATACTGGCGAAACCGGTCTGGATGGTATTTCTTCGCCAGAGAGTAATACGCCTTTTTGATATCAGCTTCGCGGGCTGATGGGTCAACGCCAAGCACCGTGTAGTAGGTCGTTGTTTTGAGTGAATTGATGTACAGGATCTTCTTCAGATCGTCACGGGCGTCCTTTTCTGTCAGGACGGGTTCGGCGGACGACGGCGTTGAAAGTGGAGGTTGCGAGCCAGTGTTTGGTCCCGAAACGGGGATGGTCGCCGCGGCACTGGACTTTGATGGTGGCGGTGGCGTCGCTGAGGCGCCAGCCGGCGTTGCTTGAGAATGAATCGAAGCCGGGCGACTGCCGTCCATCATCGGTCGTGGATAATCGCTTTCTAAAATTCCGGCACAAATCAGGCCATAAATAACCCGCAACACCATCGCTTCCGGCAGGCCGCACATCGTCACCAGTTCATCGAGAGAATGGGAATCGGTAATGCGCGAGAGTAAAAAACCTTCGGTCCCATCCAGGGTGGCCTGCATGAGTTGGAGTGGCGCCTCCATTGACATTTGAACTTTTTGGGCGACCGGGCCCACCGCACTCCGAATCAAGTTTTCGTCCGTAATGGTGCGCACCCCCATCAAGATAATATTTGGCGTTAACAAATCGAGTTTGACGTCGTGGGCGGCACGGGTATTTTCTTCAAAGGTAAATTCACCATGGCTCCAGCCAAAATTGGCCAGGATGATTTCTGTAATCTGGCGTTTGGTGTAAAAATCGGCTTCGTCAGGACGCAAAAACCCCAATTCAACCAGGACTTTACCCATCCGTTGTTTGCTATTTGGGTGGAGTAGCGCCTGGTCATATTGCTCGCGGCTAATGCGGTTTTCACGCAACAGGAAATCTCCTAATCGTTCCTGTGGCAGGTTGGAAAGGGCAAACACCAGTTTCCCTTCTTCAACAAAAATGGCACGCAATGTTTTATCTTGAACAAGCCGAAGCAATCCTGTGCGGCGTGTAAGATGCAGCTCGCGAATGACGTCGGGGAATGAAATTCGGCTGAAATTACCATTCATACAACTGATTCCAAAGATGAACTGAAAAGGGAGGGCGGTCTGACGTGTCGTCTTCAAACTCTAACGACCGCCTGTTTGACTGTCAATGAAACCTTCAATATCCGTTCCGATTGAGCTAAAACCTTGATTGCAGAACCAGAGGACTGGTTGTCAGAAGCTCATATCCGCAGTACACTGCTCTTCACGCATCTGCGGGGAATTCCGTCTAAACTCTTCAAAAAAATATATTTGCTTGCCTGGATCTGAGCTTTCATGACGTCATTGCTCAAGTTTTTTGTGTTGACCCTTGGTCGCCGATTGCTGATTGCCGTCCCTGTAATGTGGGCGGTGGTCACATTGGTGTTTTTGCTCATCCACCTGGTGCCCGGTGATCCGGTTTTAATGTACCTGGGCGACAATGCGCGACCTGAAGAAGTGCAGCGAATGCGCCACCAGCATGGTCTGGATTTACCACTCGGACAACAATATGTACGTCTCTGGTTTGGAGCGCGCTCAACCTCACCTGGTCCCGGGGGCGCCATTGACCAGAATCGAGGGTTGCTCCGTGGCGATTTTGGGCAGACTTTTTCTGGAAAAAGTGTCACCACCCAAATTGTGCAGCGCTATCCGTCCACCTTGCAATTGGCCCTGGCCGCGATGGTTGTGGCGATATTGATTGCGATTCCATTGGGCGTCACATCGGCAGTTCGACGCGGCACCTGGACGGATAGTCTGATTTCTGCCGGGTCGTTACTGGGAATTGCCCTCCCAAATTTTGTCCTCGGACCACTCGCGATTCTGATTTTTTCGGTTGAACTGGGCTGGCTGCCGGTCTCTGGAACTGGAAGCATTGACCATCTGGTGTTGCCATCAGTGACGCTTGGGGCCGCCCTGGCTGCGATCCTGACCCGCCTGGTGCGGTCAAGCGTGCTTGAAGAACTCAACGAAGATTATGTCCGAACCGCACGTGCCAAAGGGTTACCAGAACGAATTGTCCTCTATAAGCACATCTTGAAAAACGGCATGATTCCGGTGATTACCATTATCGGGTTGCAGTTTGGTGTGCTCCTCACTGGCGCCATCATTACCGAAACCATTTTTGCCTGGCCGGGCCTGGGTGAGTTGACGGTCAAATCAATCAATGAACGGGACTATCAACAGGTCCAGGGGAATTTGTTGATTATTGCGTTGACGTACGTTGTGGTTAATACACTGACGGATGTCCTGTATCGGCTGTTTGATCCACGAATTAAGGTGTCTTAATTGCGAGGTTGCCAGTCAAGGTGGCAAATCGTCCAAAATATTTCATCGGAATTCAGAATTCACACTGGACTTAAAACCGGAATGGATTGCGAATGAGCAGGACCGGGACGGTCTGGCCAGCCGCAACCGCTGACGTGCCTTCTTCCAGGAAAATCAACCCTTCTGCCCCCAGCATTGAACTGAGGACGCCTGATCCTTGAGAAGTCATCGCTTTTGCCACGAACTGGCCGTTTTGGTAGCTGACATTAGCTCTCAGAAAAGTTGGGCGGTCACCCTTCGTTCGGATATCGCTTTCGGTAACAGCTGTAATTTGAGGAAGATGCCAGCTTGATGCCGGATACCCCATCAATTTGCGGAGCGCCGGACGCGCAAACAGCAAAAAGGTCAGCATGCTCGAAACCGGGTTGCCTGGCAGTCCAAAATAGGGTTTGCCGTGCAATATCCCGTACAACAACGGCTTTCCTGGTTTCATTCGCACTCGCCAGAATTTTGGCTCCAGCCCCATTTCCAGCAGCACCGGCTTCACATAGTCATAATCACCAACAGAAACCCCTCCTGATGAAACCACCACATCTGCCGCCAGGGCCTGAGTAATCGCCTGTTTGAGCGCTTCACGGCTGTCGCGCACCAGTGGCAAATGGATCGGAAGGCCACCTGCTTCACGCACCAGCGACACCAGAGAATAGGCATTGCTGTTGACGATTTTGCCAGGTGTCAATGGTTCATCTACTTCCACGAGTTCATCACCCGTTGAAAGAATCGCCACCAGCGGGCGGCGTGCCACCGTGACGAAAGCGCGCTGGATTGCCGCGAGCGTTCCAATTTCAGCCGCCTGGAGCTGAGTCCCAGGTTGCATCAAAACATCGCCGGTGCGGATGTCTTCACCCCGTGGACGGATGTTTTCAGTGGGGCGCGTCGGTTTAAAAACCTTTACAAATTCCCCGTCTTTGGCGGTGCGCTCAACCATCACGACGCTATCAGCGCCATCCGGAATTGGCGCCCCAGTCATAATGCGAATCGCTTCGCCGGGCCCAAGCGGAGCTTGAGGGACATATCCGGCTGGCAAATCGGCGACCACTTTCAGTCGTGCGGCAGATTCAGCCGAGCATTCTGCCAGATCAGCCGCCCGTACGGCATAGCCATCCATAGCGGAATTGGGATGTGGCGGAATATCAGCCGGAGCGATAATTTCTTCCCAGAGTACACGTCCCAGTGCCTCGGTCAGGCTGACCCGTTCACCTCCCGCAAATCCAATCGTTTCCAGAATAATCGCCTGAGCAGTAATGACTTCAAGTGGTTTGGAATCAAATGGAAGCGATGACATAGGCAATTCTCGAATGAAGAATGAAGAATGAAGAATGAAGAATGAAGAATGAAGAATGAAGAATGA
>CAZXCE010000245.1:0-11416 GCA_964639175.1 uncultured Clostridia bacterium | reverse complement strand
CGGTCGAGTTCCGGATTTACGGATATCTGGCTGAAGCCAGTGGCGGCACCTGGCGTGTGGATAACATTGACATTGACGGATCAACGTGCGGCGGCGGTGGTGGAAATGCCGCGATTGTCCCAACGTGCCCGGCTTCGTTGAATGTTGATTTCGGTGTTGGTGGAACGGCGATGGTGAGTGCCACTGATACCGATAGCATCGTCAATGGTGCTTCGATTACCAGTACACCAGTTGCAGGCATCACACTTGGCAGCATCGTGGCGGCTGGAACAGATGGAGGAACCCTGACTGCCGTTCTGAACGTTTCTGGAGCAACTGCACCTGGAAACTACACGGTGACAATCACTTACACAAATAACGAATCACAGATGGCGACCTGTAATATCGCCGTGTCTGTTCTCCAAATCGTGCCGATCAACATGATTCAGGGATCAGGGAATACCTCACCGTTGGTGGGACAGTCCGTCACCACCGATGGGATTGTGACCGCCATTCGGTTTAATAATGGGTTTTTTGTCCAAACCGAAGATGCGTTGATCGATGGTGATTCCAATACATCAGAAGGAATTTTCGTCTTTACCAGCTCGGCCCCACCGGTGGCAGCTACCGTTGGTAACAAAGTCCGAGTGACGGGGACCGTGACTGAATTTACCCCGGCGGCTGATCCATTCCAGCTTTCGGTCACTCAGTTAACCAGTCCGATGGTGATGCAGCTTTCAACCGGAAACCCATTGCCAGCGGCGATTTCGATTACCTCAATCAATGGGGCCGGCCCAGTTGATCAACTGGAAAAATATGAAAGCATGCGGGTGACGTTTGCGTCACTGAAAGTGTGCGCTCCAACGGCTGGATTTTTAACTGAATCCTCGGCCACTTCATCCACGGTAGGTTCAAATAATACGGGCGTGTTTGCGGCTGTCATCAATGACGGGACGCCACGTCCATTCCGTGAAGAAGGGATCGAAGCCCCAGAACCAGCCCCACCTGGATTTACCATTCCGCCGCTTCCACGCTGGGATGGGAATCAGGAACGGATTCGGGTGGATAGCGAAGGTCAGACGGGTGCGTTGCCGCCAATCGAAGTCTGCACCGGTGCCATTGTTTCAAACCTGACCGGGCCGCTTTACTATGATTTCCGGGCATACACCCTGTTGCCTGATCCTGGTGCCCGCACCATTACCAATAACAACTGTGTGGCGATTCCAGTCCCAACACCAGCTCCAACTGAATTGACGATTGGCTCGGCCAATTTGCAACGCTTCTTTAATGATGTGGATGATGATGAATCTGGCGATCCAACCGGTCCCATTGCCGAACCGGTGTTGACGACGACCGCCTATCAGGGCCGGTTGAACAAACTGTCATTGATGGTCCGCAATGTGATGCGCTCGCCAGACATCATCGGTTTCCAGGAAGTCGAAAACATTGAGGTTCTGACCGACATTGCCAACAAGATCAATACTGACCTTGACCAGCCAGGGCTGTACTCGGCATTTCTTGAAGAAGGAAATGACGTTGGCGGCATTGACGTTGGGTTTTTGGTCAACAAAAACAAGATTGAAATTTTGAACGTGATCCAGGAAGGGCTGGATGAAGTTCTGATCAATCCTGATACCACGACTGATCCGTTAAATGACCGTCCATCACTGGTTTTGGAAGCTCGTGTAAAAGCGACCAACTATAAAATCACTGTGATCAACAATCACCTGCGCTCCTTGAATGGAATCAATAGCACGGCGGCAGGTCCAAATGGTTGGCCAACGGGTGGTGAACGTGTGCGGGCCAAGCGCAAAGCCCAGGCTGAGTATACTGCCAATCTGGTTCAGGCGCGCATTGATAACAATCCAAATGAACGCATTGTCCTGGTTGGCGATTTTAACGCCTTCCAGTTTAACGATGGGTTTGTGGATTCAATTGGAACCATCAAGGGAACGCCGACGCCAGCCTCAATGGTGACCGCCAGCAGCCCGGATCTGGTAAACCCTGATTTGACCAATCTGATTGATTTTGAAGATCCGGCTGAGCGCTATTCCTTTGTCTTCGGCGGCCACGCTCAAACACTCGACCATGCGCTGGTAACGCCAAGTCTCCTGACTGACTTTGTCCGCATCAACCATGGCCGGAACAATTCAGATTTCCCAGAAGGTCCAACGTTCCGCAACGATTTCAACCGGTCAGAACGGCTTTCAGACCACGATCCACTGGTGGTGGCCTTTGACGCGTCAAGCGTTCAAAATGCCCTGTTGTACGTGGCCGATACCGCCAACAACCGCATCCAGAAATTTGATGGAACGGCCTGGTCGGTGGTTGGCACCGGAGGAACTGGTTCTCTCATTGGTCAGTTCCGCTTACCCGAAGCCGTTGCCGCGAGTCCAGATGGCCAGGCCCTCTATGTGGCTGATACTGGAAACAACCGGATTCAGTATTCGCTCGATGGTGGTGTGACCTGGATGCTGTTTGCTGGTTTTGGCACATCATTGAATCAGGTTAAGGCGCCACAAGGACTGGTGTTAGACACCCAGGGCAATCTGTATGTGTCAGATACTCTGAACAACCGCATTTTGCGCTTTAACGGTGGTGTCCCAGGAACAGGTGTTCCGTTAACGGCGACCAATTTTGTCAGCAGCCCACGGGGTCTGGCAATTGACAAAGATTTCAACTTGTTTGTCACTGATCACAACAACAGCCGGGTTCTCAAACTGGCAACGGCCAATGCAACGCCGACTGTTTCAACTCTGGCTTCGGTTGGTTCAGGATTGAGTCAGGTGCGTAATCCAGAAGGCGTGGCACTCGACGATGCCGGAAACGTGTTTGTGGCCGATAAGGGCAACAACCGGATCCTGCAGTTTGTCGGCGGTGTTCCAGGACCAGCTCTGGTGATGGCCTCAATTGGCTCCTCCCTGGGTCAGGTTCGGGCACCGGAAGGTGTGACCATTACCGGGTTCAACGGTGGTCCACTCACTGGTATTGCGCTCGTGGTGAGTGATACTGCCAACAACCGCATTGTCGGAACGGTTGATGGCGTCACCTGGTCGAAGGTTGGAGACCCATTTGGTGGCGTTGGCACCCAGATTGGGCTCTTCCGCTCACCAAGCAAGATCAAGTAATACTCTTTAGGGCTGAGGGTATTGGGCCAGGGGCTAAAGGAAATACAAGTTTATCAATGATTTAGCCCCTTGCCCAGACAATAGGATCATTCCGTAATGGTATAATTTCTCGATTGGCCCCCAAGCAAAAACAGGTGGTCGAGCTTCGGCTCGCCACCTGTTTCCTTTTTGGCCGGGGTGACAAAAAGTAAGGGCGCTGTTGCTTTGAGCCGCGCCCTCTTCGAAAACCCTGAACTCTGAACCCTGAACCCTAATTTCTCCGTTGCCCGGCTAAATTTGCCCATTCACCTGATTGGATGAATGAGGCCCAGTAGTACGGGTGACTTCGTTTTGGGTCGGTGAGCATTCTGAGCTGGACATTGCGCAGGGCATCGCTCCGACCTTCGCCAGCCTTGAGCCGGGTATAGTATTCAACCATCAATTCCCTTGTACCCCGGTCTGAAACCGACCACAGGCTCATCAGTTGAGATTCGCTGCCAGCCAACACCAGGGCGCGCCGCAGGCCATACACCCCGTCACCGGTTTTAGTTTCTCCGACGGCAGTTTCACAGGCAGAAAGAACGACCAGCTTGGTACCCCACAAGTCAAGTTGTGCGGCTTCAAGTGCCGTCAATGTTCCTTCATTTTCGTTAGATCCTCCGCGATTGGCACCTGCAAAAAAGAGCCAGGACCGCAAGAGTGGGTTTTCAACTTTGAGTTTTTCCGCATCAAGGGGAACTTTAGCCCTGGGTTTTCGGGGCAAGGCTTGTGGCTTGTCGTCTAAAAAACGCCCGTGGGTGGCGATATGGAGAATCTCAGGTCGGTGCACCGTCTTAAGCGCCTGTTTGGTGGCGGCATCCTGCATTTTGAGATCTGCCTCGGGGAAGAGATTTTTTAAGGACAGCGCTTCAACTTTGGTTCCAAAGAGCCGGGAGAGCGGGGCGTATTGTCTTCCCACCAGAATCGGACCCAGCCCATCTGAATAATCCGGGTCGGCCAAAATGAGCGGCGGTCTCCGGCTTTCAATTTTCACCGCCAGTCGCAACAAATCTCGTCCGCTGGTCAAGTAAGTGAGCCGAAAGTTTTCGAGCAGGAACTTTCCACTGTCATCAATCAAGGCCGCGAATGGAATCAGACTCAATGCTCCATCCGGCGAAATGAGCAAATGGGTGGCTGTCCCGACCAGTGTCCGGACAGGCTGCATAACCAACCGGTCAAGCGCGTGGGCGACAGGCTTTATTTCGCCTCCAATTTTAGTTTTTGGTTGACTCAGCGTCTGGCGGAACCGGGTCACAAGCTGGTCAATTGGTTTGGTTTCCCCCAAGTCGGCAACATTGATTGTTCCCTGATGATTGAGGGTATAGGCCACATACCGCGGAGTTCCAAACTGTTCGGTCTTGGGGTCATAGGGCTGATACACAGCATACTCAACCAGGATTGCCTCTGGTGGGATCAACTTTTGGACTTCTTCCACGGTGATGGCGACCGTCTGCACTTGAAATTCCTTGCTTCGTTGCCCGATTTCGTTTTCCAGTGCTTCTTTTTGTTCTTCCATCGAGCGCAAGAAAGCCAGATGTTCTTCTGGTTTTTTCTTTTCAGGACCGCGGAGCGTCAGAACCGAAATTTGCCCAACCAGGCCGGCGTAGTCATCCAGCAATTTCTGGGTCTGTGGATCTTGTTGGCGGCGTAACGTCTCAATTTCCGATGTCAACGCATCGAGTGCCCGTCCTTTGCGCCGCAACACCACGGTCAACGCTGCCTTGAGGGCATCTGGGTTCTGCGGTGCTGACTGCACATTGAGTGAAAGCGTGATATCGGTATTTTTTGCCGTTTGTTTGAGATAGAGCAACTTTTGGCGTTCGGACCCTGAAACGAGATTTCGGGCCAGATCGCGCTCGCTTACCTCATTGGCGCGTGATTGATACAGCACCGCCTGATTGACATCATTTTTGATCAGAAACACACCGGCCAGGCTGGTGAAGCTTTGGGCCACATCCGGGTGGTCCGATCCCAAAGCCTTTTCCCGAAGTATCGCCGATTTCACAAAGAGCGACTCCGCCTGGGCAAAATCGCCCTTCTTCTTGTTGAGAACCGCGAGATTATTGAG
The DNA here is from genome assembly GCA_964639175.1 of uncultured Clostridia bacterium. Lineage (GTDB taxonomy): Bacteria > Acidobacteriota > Blastocatellia > Chloracidobacteriales > Chloracidobacteriaceae > JACQXX01. Next base: position 6,223 of record CAZXCE010000245.1, on the reverse strand, counting down.
GGTGTAGGCTACTGACCGGTGGTCTGCCCCCAATACTTTTTCATAGATTGCCAGCGCTCTGACAAATAAAGGTTCGGCCTGGGTATAGTCCCCCCTGGAAGTGTAGACCATCCCCAAATTATTCAGACTGTAGGCAACTTCCGGGTGATCGGCGCCCAAGGCTTTCTCAGAAATGGCCAGCGACCGCTCGTACAGAGGTGCCGCGTGGGTGTAGTCCCCTTTTTCATTGTAGAGTAATGCCAGACAATTGAGCGTGTGGGCGACATTCGGGTGATCTGCCCCCAGGGTTTTCTCAAAAATCACCAGTGCTCTCCGATAGAGCGGCTCAGCTCGGGTGTAATCACCTTTGAAATAACAAATTAACGCCAGATTGTTCAGACTATAAGCAACATAGGGATGTTCTGGCCCCAAAGCTTTCTCAAAAATTGACAATGACCTCACCAGCAGCGGTTCAGCCTGGGCATAGTCACCTTTGGCCCGGTACAGTTCCGCCAGGTTGTGCAGGTTTTGGGCCAAAATCGGATGGTTGGCGCCAAAAGCGGTCTCAAAAATCGTCAATGCGCGTACTGATAACGCCTCAGCCCGAACGTAGTCGCCTTTGTCCAGATAGATGGTTGCCAGGTTGTTGAGGCTGGTGGCGACATCCGGATGGTTGGGACCAAGGGCTTTTTCATAAATCGCCACCGACCGAACCAGCAACGGTTCAGCCCGACCATAATCACCTTTGTTTTTATAGAGTGTTCCCAGATTGTTGAGGCTTTGCGCCACTTCCAGGTGATCAAAACCCAATGCGGTCTCTCTCATGGCCAGGGCTTTGATCAACAACGGCTCCGCCTGGGCCAAATCACCTTTGTCTTTGTAGAGCACGCCCAGATTGTTAAGGCTGGTGGCAACTTCCGGGTGCTCAGTTCCAAACACTTTCTCCTTGAGTTTGAGAGACCTCCGGTACAGAGGCTCCGCCTGGGCATACTCTCCTTTCCCTCGATAGATTTCGGCCAGGAGATTTAGGCTGACTGCCAGCAGGGGGTGGGTGGACCCCAGCAAAATTTCACTGTCTTCAACCGCTCGTTGAGCGAGCGGAAGCGCCTGGTCATATTTTCCAGATTGGCGAAGCTGTTCGGCTTGAGCGATGAGGGCTTCAATCTCCTGATCCTGAGCAGATCTCACCCCGAGATGACTGGCTGTAGCCGGGTGTTGAGTCTGTGTCTGACCCGGAGCGTCCTGTATCAGGAGGAGGCCAAGAAAAAGAAGACAAACCTGACGATAAAGACAGCTCGGCATAAACGAAATGGTCCTTGAGGATTTGGTTGAGTCTCTATTGTGGGGTGAGGAAATGAGGGAAGTATTTCAGCCGAATATGAACAGTTGAGTGCGGAAACCCAGGAAGGGAGCCCGGCCCGACAGAGAAAGAAAGATGTTCAGCGTATTGCCTTCAACCCTGAGGTTTGATGAGGTGGATTCAATCAAAAATGCTCTCATCGAAAGGCAATACCCTGAACTTCTTTCTGCAAGGCAATCACGCTTGATGGTGACACCTCTCTCTCGTCTGTGCGTTCAACCTGGGTTTAACTGAGCGTTGATAGACAATACAGCAGGTCCGTGGCAGGTGGGAGCCCTGGGACCTTTTTCTCAATTGTCACCGTGTTCAGTAACTGGTCTGGGTTCGGACCAGGATCTTCTTGATCAGAACATTCTGTGGTTGTTCCTGGGGGGGCCGTTGGCTTGAGTTTGATTAAAAGTTCAACTAAAACCGGGAGTTGCTGGTTTGAATAAAGAAGCGGGTTTGAAGGAGACTGATTTGGGGGAACATTACCAATAAAGACCCCATTCATCGAAACTTTTATCGTTGAAACAATGTAGCCAGGATAGTTGCAAGTAATTGAACCTGATGCATTTGTGTAACTACCAGTTTGTGAAATGGTAAAGGTAAAAGGCGGTGGGTCGGTATCGGGAAGCGGGTGCTGTGTCATGATTTGACTCCGTTGTGTGTGGTTTGGGCAACCGGAATGCTCCGCAGTACTCCGCCATATACCCTACCCTGGAGCACGAGTCAATCTTTATACCAGTTTATCGTCAGTCGTCAGTCGTCAGTTGTTCACTAAGTTTGTTCGGTTAAATCATTTAACTGGTTACGAAGACAAGGATTTTATTGCAAATTGGTATTACCTGGAAGTTAGAGACATCACGCGGGAACCTCTGGGTGAAGGTCATTCGCTTCTGTGTGCGCTTCCGTTTCACTCACGGTTGGCAAGCCATTCCACCGTTTTGGGCCAGACAAGCTTGATCGCGCCTGGGCCAACCGAAATTCCGTGGTGACCACCTTTCACGCGAATTTCTTCTTTTTCCTGGCTGCCAACCAGATCCATGACTACAGTTGACGAACTGAGCGGAACAATGTCGTCGTGTTCGGCCACCACATTGAGCAATGGGCAGGTCACATTTTTGAGCTTGATGAGTTTTCGGCCAAGCTTCATTTTGTTTTGGCAAAGCAGGTTTTGCTGATAGGTGTCTTTGATGAACTTTCGAAATGTCTCACCAGGAACGGCTACGGCGTCATTAACCCAGTAGTCAAATGCCTGAAACATTTTGACATACTCTTCATTATGAAGATTTTCGGCCAGGTGGACATACTTGGTGACATTCTTGGTGGGCTTGAGCATCATGAAGGTGCTTTTCAGAATTTCAACCGGGGCATTTCCATGGCGGTCAATAAATTGATCAACATTGAAATACTCTGGCTGGGCCCAAGTACTCAACAGCGAATCGTTATGAAAATCCACCGGTGTGGCCAGCAGGATCAGATTCTTGAGAAATTGTTTATGCAGGGCGGCATACATCAGCGCCATCGTTCCGCCCATACAGTAGCCGATCATTGAGACTTGCTCAGCGCCAGCGTGGGTCAGCACTGCACGGGTGATATTGACCAAATATTTATTGATATGGTCTTCCAGCGTCAGGTGGGAATCGTGATCGTCTGGCTCTCCCCAATCAATCATATACACACGAAATCCCTGATTGGCCAGGAACTCGACGTAACTTTTTCCTGGCATCAAATCAAGGATATAGTATTTATTGATCAGTGAGTTAACGATCAGAATCGGTACCGAGTGCGTCTTTTTGACTCGCGGCAGGTAATAGAGAACCCGGAGCTTATTTTCACGATACACGACCTTTGAGGGAGTTTTGGCAACTTCGGGTGGCTGTGATATCTGGGAAAGCATTTCTGAGAGTTTGAGTAAGTCAAACATGGTTTTAGGGTTCAGGGGCAGGATTTAGGGTTCAGGGTTCAGGGTTCAGGATCTTCGGTTTTAAGTCCTTTTCGTCCTTATTTCTTTTTTAAACCCTGAACCCTGATTGACCGATTTTTCCATCAACCACTCAGCGGTTTTTGGCCAGACTGACGTTTTAGCGCCGGCGCCGACTGACATCGAAAGATGGCCAAATGGAAAGACCACTTCGTGATAATCATTGCTTCCAACCAGGTCCCACAGGACGGACGAACATTCCGGTGGCACCACCTGATCTTTGTCGCCACAGACATTGAGAATCGGACAGGTGATGTTTTTGAGATTGACCTGTTTGCCATTGAATTTGAGTTTGCCCCGAACCAGGCTGTTTCGGTAATAGGTGGCTTTGACAAACTGACGATAGAATTCACCCGGAATTGCCACACAGTCATTAAACCAGGTTTCAACCGCCAGCAGTGCCCGAAAATGCTCTGGGTCGGTCACATACTGCGCAAAGTTGATTCCCAGCGTCAGGTTGCTGACAGGTTTCAGAGTGCGAAAGGAAGCCAGAATCAGTTCGCCAGGAACATTTCCACAGGTTTCAATCAACCGGTCCAGGTTAAAGGTATCCTGGTTGATCCAGTTGTGAATCACGCCGGCCTGGGAAAAATCAACTGGCGTGGCAAACAGTACCAGATTCGCGACCTGTTTGGGATAGAGTGCACTGTACATTAAGGACAGCACACCGCCCATCGAATACCCCAAAATGCTGACGTGTTTTGACCCGGAACACGTTTGAACCGCCGCCACACAGTTTGGAATATAGCGGCACACAAAATCTTCCAGTGTCAGGGTTCGGTCTGCTTCAAGCGGGGTGCCCCAATCAATTGAATAGACATCAAATCCCAGGTCGGTGAGGTATTCAATCAGACTCCGGCCCGGTGTCAGATCCAGCAGGTAATACCGGTTGACCAGCGAATTGACAATCAGGAGCGGGATTCCAAACGCTTTGGGCTTGCGAGGTTGAAAGCGCAGCACCCGCAACCGATCTTCTGTATAGACAACCTGAGAGGGGGTGGCTGCGATAGGGATCATGGCCCGGGTCGCCTGATTCCAGGTGTGCAGGCTTGATTCCAGAAGCGAACTGGTGCCAAACACCTGCTGTGACCAGTATCGGCTCAGAGCGTAGGTTTGCAGCATCTGGTTCTGGTTCTCACGAACAACGTTGATCAGCAGCGGATTTTTCATCCACTGCTGATACACCGCGTCCGCGTGCCATTGCCAGGTTTCAAATGATTCGCGCGCGTAGTTTAAAAAACCGTTAGTCACTGGCTTTTTTCGTCCGTCGAGCTGGAGTGGTTGCCTTTGGTTTGGCAACTGGCTTTGGTGCTGGGGCAGGTTGCGGCGTGAGTTCGTCGAGTTTGTCGTTGAGATCGGCAAGTTGTTCGGAAAGGGCATCCAGCCGGCGAATCACCGCCTGAATATCATCGCGGGTGACCATGTTCATTGATTTCATGGACTGGGAGACCAGTTCCTGAACCCGTCCAGTCAGTGCCTGTGATTGCTCAGTTGCCGTGGAAATCGCAGCGAGAAACGCTGGATTGCGGGTCATTTGTCCCCAAAAATCTTCGGTCTGTTTCCAGATTTGTTCACTGACTTCTTTCACCAGATGCGCCGGGTCGGGCATGTTCAGTTTTTTGCTGGGTGCTTTGGCCGCCGGTGCTGATTCTTTGGGTGATGTTTTGCGTGGCATATGAGATTCCCTTTCCTCCTCTGAAAAAGCCGAAAGCAACCAACCGAATGAAGAATAAAGAATGAAGAATGAAGAATGAAGAAACTGATTTGAGCCGCTCTATTTCTACATTCTCAATTCTCAATTCTTCATTCCTGTAATTCTCAATTCTTCATCTCGCCTGTTGCCCTGGCTGTGAGTTGGGTGCTCAGTCCAGAGACGGTGATGCGGTGAGCACCTTTTCCGCAATCTCCGTTGACTTTTTCATCCATTCCACCTGAGCGGAATACATGCTGGTCAGGTAATCCTTGGCAAAACGATTGGCGGCTTCCTGGTTGGCCAGGCTGGCATCAATCAGGCTTCGCACCATTTTGGTGGAAGCATCCTGAGACGCGACCGTGGCCCGGAAGGTCGCCAGCGCAGCTTCCCGGGGAAGTTCAGAAAACGCATTCAAGCTTGAAAGAACCGATGTTGATTTTGATTGGGTTGTAGTTGCCATGGTGTCAAATCCTCCGAAACATAAGTTGTGATGGCCCGGAGAATAGACATCGGGAATTCATCTGTCAATGATTTTTTTCGCAGTTGCGAGATAAAATTTTTAAATCATTTATTTTCAATTATTTAATCTTTTAAAATTATGTGAAAAATAGAGAGTTGAGCTGTAGTTCACTTGAAAAATGCCAGAAAATAGCTCGCAAGTGCGAAAAGTTTGTAAAGCACTGAAAAAGTTAGAGATCACTTGAGATACCATTGACGCCATTGCTGCACCTGTACTAGATTGCGAGCACTATGCCTCGCAAACAATCTGAATCAGACCGGGTCCTCATCAAACGTTATGGCAACCGTCGGCTCTATAACACCGAGACGGGAAGCTATGTCAATTTTCAGGATTTGATTGCATTGATCCAAAGCGGACGAGACATTCAGGTGCTGGATTCTAAAACAAAAGAAGACATCACCAAAGTGATTCTCACACAAATCATCCTCGAAGAAGAAAAAAACAACAAAAACATTCTCCCCTTGCCGTTTTTGTTCCAGCTCATCCGCTATCAGGAAAAATCGGTCCAGGATTTCTTTCAAAACTATCTTTCAGCCACGTTTGAAGCTTATTTAAAAACCAAACAGGAATTTGACCGCCGGTTTCGCGACTGGATTGAAATGAGCCCTGGTTCGCCCCAGATGTGGGAATCATTTTTCCAACCTCCAGGGGTGAAACGCAAAGACACTTAAGAATGAAGAATTGAGAATGAAGAATGAAGAATGT
>CAZXCE010000244.1:0-11514 GCA_964639175.1 uncultured Clostridia bacterium | reverse complement strand
AAAAAAAGCTACCGCTGTGGGAATGGCCAGAATATAGGTGATTAAATCGTGTGTATTTCCAGAAGGCATACGGCTTTCAGAATGAAGAATGAAGCATTGAGAATGAACAATGAAGAATTGAGCATGAAGTGCCATCATCCCATCATTTTATCATTTTGTCATTATTTCGGGTTCCGGGTTCAGGGTTCAGGGTTCAGGGTTTTCGAATTGATGTCCCTTTGGTCCTGTTCGTCTTTTCCAAACCCGGAACCCTCAAGATATGAAATCACCGCCTGTTGAATTTCAGGGTCGGCGCCAAACCCCTGAAACCAGGCAGCATCTGGCTCACGCCGCCACCAGGTTATCTGGCGTTTGGCATAGTGGCGAGTGTCGGTTTTCATCTGTTCAATGGCGGATTCATAGGTGCGCTCTCCGCGTAGAAATTCAATGATCCGCCGGTATCCGTGGGCACCAAAAGCCTTTGCATCGTGTGGCACACCAGCCGCCAGCAAATTTTTGATTTCTGCCAGTAAGCCATTTTGCTCCATCACATCCACCCGCCGATTGATTTTGTCATAGAGCACTTCCCGTGGCGGATTGAGCACAATAATTCGCATTCGGGCAGCAAATTCAGGCGGGTCTGGGAGATTCGGCTGTTGCTCGGAAAGACGCTTCCCGTTTTGGAAGAAAAATTCGAGCGCTCGGGTGACCCGCGACCAGTCGCGTGGTGCCAGCCGGTTGGCGGAAACCGGATCGAGCCGCGTTAACATCCGGTGCAGGTGCTCTGGCCCACGTCGAGCCAGAATAGATTTGAGGCGCTCACGCAAAGTCAAATCAGTGGCTTCTTCCTCGGAAAACAACCTTCCACGCAAGGCATTGAGATAAAAGCCAGTTCCGCCAACAAAAATCGCCATCTGGTGACGAGCTTCGATTTCAGCCAGACACCTGGCGGCATCCACCGCATAGCGCCCCGCAGTGTAGTTTTCCGTTGGCTCAACCACATCAATGAAATGGTGCGGGATGCCCTGTTGTTCTTCCAGTGGAACTTTGGCCGTGGCGACATAGAGTCCCCGATAGACCTGAACTGAATCCAGGTTGATGATTTCACCGCCAAAATGCCGGGCAATCGCAATTCCAAGGTCACTTTTCCCGGAACAGGTCGGCCCGACAATCACTGGAATAAGTTGAGGTTGAGACGGTTTGATTGAATTCATGGGAGTGGAGCAACAGAAATACTGAGGAGCAAAGGAGCGAGTAGCGCACAATTGAAAGTTCTTGTATGATGCCGCTCCCATCTCTCGCCAAATTGACTCCGAACTTTAGCGAAAAAGGAACTGAAATCAATTGGATAAATATTTTTTCTTCTTTGTCCTGGTCGGATTTGTCGCCCAGATGATTGATGGTGCCCTTGGAATGGGGTACGGCGTCATTTCGACGATTTCCCTCCTCGGGTTTGGTGTTTCGCCTGCCGCCGCCAGCGCTGGCGTTCACGCTGCCAAAATCTTTACAGGCGCCGCATCGGGCGTTGCTCATCTCAAGATGGGCAATGTTGATCGGGTGTTGTTGCGCCGATTGATGATTCCAGGGGCCATTGGCGGCATCATTGGAGCACTGGTTTTGACTCAAACGCCGGAAAAATACGTCAAGCCGTTTGTTTCCATTTATTTGGCTATCTTAGGAATTGTAATTTTCTACAAGGCATTTCACAAAGTCACCGAACGTGAAGTCACCACCCACATCGCACCGCTGGCACTCACGGGCGGCTTTCTGGATTCGGCAGGCGGTGGATGGGGGCCAATTGTCACTTCAACGCTGATGGCACGCGGCCATAACCCACGTGTCACCATCGGATCAGTCAATCTGGCTGAGTTTTTTGTGTGTATCGCCCAATTGCTGGCAATTCTCATTTTTATGGGCCAGGGAGACTGGCATAAAGTCAGCGCCACCGTTTCGATTGTCGCCGGTTTGATTGTTGGCGGCGTACTGGCCGCGCCACTGGCAGCCTATGTGTGCCGACATATTCCAGCCCATGCCCTTCGAATTATGGTCGGGGCGCTCATTATTCTGCTGAGTGCTCGCACGATTTATCTTTCACTATAACCACACCCTATGAGTGAACACGAAAACGAACTGATTGCCCAACGGCAAAAGAACTTAACCGAACTGGTCGAACTTGGCTTTGAAGCCTATCCACACCGGTTTGACCGAACCCACACTGTTTCAGAAGCAGTGGCTGAACTTGGCCCGCAAACGGCTGAAGAACTGGTCGCAGCCCGTCCAATCGTAAAACTGGCTGGACGCATCCACGCGATCAATCGGATGGGAAAAGCTGCTTTTGTGCGCTTTACCGACGGCAAGTCAATGATCCAGGCGTATTTGCGCCGGAATGAAATTGGCGAATCGCTGTGGGAACTCTTTCTTCGGCTTGATCTTGGTGACGTGATTGGGGTCTCTGGATTTGTCTTTCGCACCAAAACTGGCGAACTCTCGGTTCACGCCGAAGACCTGAAATTCCTGGTCAAAGCACTGACGCCGCCGCCTGACAAATTCCACGGCTTGCAAAACAAGGAACTTCGCTACCGGCAACGGTATGCCGATTTGATTGCCAACCACGACGTGCGAACCGTGTTTGAAAAACGGGCACAGATTGTTCGTGAAACCCGCGCCTATTTTGACCAGCATGGGTATATCGAAGTCGAAACGCCGATGCTCAGCCCGCTGGCAACGGGCGCTGCCGCCCGGCCATTTGTCACGCATCACAACGCGCTCGACATCCCGCTCTTTGCCCGGATTGCGCCGGAACTCTATCTCAAGCGATTGACGGTGGGCGGATTTGAACGAGTCTATGAATTGAACCGGAACTTCCGCAACGAAGGACTTTCGATCAAGCACAACCCGGAATTCACCATGCTTGAGTTTTATCAGGCATATAGCAGTTATGAAGACCTGATCGAATTGACCGAAGAATTGATTACCGGGCTGGTTGAGAAAGTGTGCGGAACGCTGACAATTCCCTATGGTGACTATGAGTTAAATTTCAGCCGGCCCTGGGCGCGTTTCACGATGGCCGAAGCCATCCAACAGCATTTGCCCGAGGCGGTTGCCGGGCACGCGCTCGATACGCTCGATGATCTCATCGAAGTCGCCAAAGCTGTTCACTGTGAACTCAAACCGGCAGAAGGCTATGGGAAATGCCTGGGGATTTTGTTTGAACACGTGGCCGAACCGCATTTGATCCAGCCGACTTTTATTACGCGATTTCCAACGGATCTGAGTCCGCTTTCCAAGCAATCACCTGACAATAAAGAGTTTGTAGATCGCTTTGAACTCTTTATTGCCCGGATGGAGTGCGCTAATGGCTTTTCGGAACTCAATGACCCGGCTGAACAACGGCGGCGGTTTGAAGATCAGGTGAAAGCTCGCGAACGCGGCGATGACGAAGCCATGGTGCTTGATGAAGACTACATCCGGGCCCTGAGCTACGGGTTGCCGCCAACGGCAGGTGAAGGAATTGGGATTGACCGCATCGTGATGATTTTAACCAATCAACGATCAATCCGCGACGTCATCCTGTTTCCGCATATGCGACCCGAAGCCAAACACCTGCACGAGGATGGAGAATAAAAGTCAGTACCACCTGCGTCAGCGGGTGGGGTTGGTTCTACCCACCCGCTGACGCAGGTGGTACTGACTTCTTAGCGATAGATCAGTACATCACTGGCCATAGTGACGAACAAAATCACGCTCACCATGGCATTGGTTGTAAAGAAGGCAGCGTTCATCCGCGAGAGGTCGGTTGGTTTGACCAGATTGTGCTGGTAGATCAACAAACAGGCCGTCAAAACGAGGCCGATGACGCCCAGCCAGTGCAAATGGGCCAGCAAAAACACCGAAATCAAAACTCCAAACATGGCTGTATGCAGGATCCGGGCAAACAGTAAAGCACCGGCTACTCCAAGCCGTTTGGGAATTGAAAACAGTGCTGGATGCTCGCGGTCAAATTCGTAATCCTGACAGGCATACATCACATCAAATCCAGCCGTCCAGAGCAGCACCGCCAGCGAAAGCAACACCGGCAACACATCAAAATGGCCGGTAACAGCAATCCAGGCACCGGTTGGAGCAATCGAAAGCCCCCATCCCAAAACCAGGTGGGACAACGAAGTAAACCGCTTGGTATAGGAATAAACCAGCACCGATCCCAATGCCACTGGTGAGAGCAGCAATGTCAGGCGATTGAGCGAAGCGGCAGCCAGAAAAAACACCAGGGACGACACCACGGTGAACAACAACACAAAGTTTGGAGTCACCAACCCTGCCGGAAGCGCCCGCATGGCAGTTCGCGGATTGTCAGCATCAAATTTCTGGTCCACCAGTCGATTGAACGCCATGGCCGCACTTCGGGCCCCAACCATGGCGACGGTAATCCAGAAAATCTTGTTGAGCGAAGGGACTCCGTGTGCTGCCAAAAATGCCCCCAAAAAGGCAAACGGCAAGGCAAACAGGGTGTGTTCGATTTTGATCATCTCGCAGGTAATCTTCAGATTACGCCAGAGCACAGCGACCATAAAAAATCCTCGGGAAGCAAGGTTCTTGGTTCCTGGTTCTTGGTTCCTGGTTCCTGGTTCCTGGTTCCTGGTTCTTGGAAGATATTGGTTCCAAAGCACCAATTACTGATTCCTAAGCACTAAAACACCAAGCACTAAACACCAAGCACCAAGCACTAAAAAATTGATCGGAACATCTATTCTTTCAAAATGCAGAAGAAATCGGCAATAGCAAACACCATCACAACCACCAGTTCCAACAAAGAGTTTGACTTTAAACAGGAAGCCATCAAGCAATGGACTCACGATCCATGCGGGCTGCTTGGGGCCAAAGGCTTTGAAATTGGGACCGGTGAATTTTATGAACGGGTTGACCACAATCGCTATGTTGAATATGCCCCCTGGATGAAATCAGTGATGCCGTTTGCTGACTTCCAGGGCCGGAAGGTTCTTGAAATCGGATTTGGGATGGGGACGGACCTGTTTCAATTTGCGAGAGGTGGCGCCGAGGTGTATGGCGTGGATCTTTCCCCAGAGCATCTCCGGATTGCAAGCGAACGTTTTGCGTTTTTTGGACTCCCAGCCAATTTGCAACTGGCGGATGCCGAAAATCTTCCGTTTCCGGATGCTTCGTTTGACGCGGTGTACTCATTTGGAGTCATCCACCACATTCCCAACATTGAGCAGGCGGTGCGTGAAATTTACCGGGTGCTGCGTCCCGGAGGGCAGGCCATCATTTCGGTCTATCATAAAAACTCAGCCTTTTATTATTTCTGTGTCTTAGGCGGCTATCTGGTGCATTTTCGATTTTTGAACGAATCGTTTCAGGCCAATCTGTCACGCATCGAATACCGCGAGCACAGCGACGCTTGCCCGCTAGTTAAACTACTCTCTAGAAATGAGTTACAGGATTTGTTCAGTCAATTCCCCAAAGTCGGAATTGAATGCCATCATCTGGCCGCCACGCACTTTGGGTCATTGCAACGACTGGTCCCGGAAAGCCTCGTGCGACGGGTTGAAAACAAACTCGGCTGGTATCTGGTGGCAAAGGCGACGAAGTAGCAAATTTGGGCTGGACGCACCTCGAAGAGGTAGCCAATCAACTCCAATTGCTCATTTTTTCTTTTCTTCCTCAGGAAGGAGGAACCGTGCCGCCAGCGTCCCACGTTCGCTGGGAATGACCAGCACCTCTCCGGTGATCTGAATACCTGCCAGAATGTGGTTTTCATTCAAAAACAGGCGAGCCGTCACATCACCGCTTTTGGGTTCCAGCAGGGTCACTTCATTGCTATCAAAAGCGGCGATGGCAACGATATCTTCTCCCAATGCAATGGGTTCAAAGGTCAACCGACCATCCATCAATTGCCGCCAGGTCATTGATCCATTTTTGGTCTGCAATGAATACAGATAGTTATCAAATGACGGCACAAGCAACTGGTTGCCTTTGACCAGCGGCGCCGCCAGTACCGACGCTCCAGCCCGGCGTTCCCAAACCAGAGTTCCCGTGGTTCGGAGTATCGCCCGAACCCGCCCATCAGCGGAACCGAAATACACCTGACGGTCATCACACGCCGGTTTGCCGATTTTTCCTTTTCCTTGAAATTTCCAGAGTTGTTCACCGGTTTCGAGTTTTAAGGCATAGAGCGTATTGTCATCGCCACCCAACAAAAGCTGGTCATGATCAATTACAAACCGTCCTTGAGCGGCAAATTCCCATTTGGAACTGCCATCTGTGCGTTGCAGGGCGTGAAGTTTCCCGTCACTCATCGTTGTGTAGAGAGTATCCCCAACTTCAATCAAGGCAGATCGAAACGTATGCGGAAAGGTTTTAGTCCAACGCGTTAATCCCGTGGCCGTATCAAGTGCCCGGAGCACGCCTTCCTTTCCAGTGTCGGTCTGGCGTTCGGTTGCGATATAAAGCTCTAATTTGCCAGCACTTAACGGCGCCGTAAATTCCCCGCCCTGGGGTGTTTCCCACAGCAGACTCCCATTTTCCAAACTGAGCGCCACCACCCGTCCGCCCTGGAGCGGCATACACACCAGCCGATTGACCACCAGAACCGGCAACCGGGTGACATCCGGTGAGAAGTACTCCCAGACTTTGCTGAGTTCGTGGGCTTCAATATCGTCACGTTTGATCAGCAGGTTCTGGTTTCGACGCGAACGGGCAAATTGTTCGTCGGTTTCACGTTCCCGATTTCGCCCACCACGGCCTTTTCCCTGCCGTTGGGCCTCAACCGGCACTGCAGTCGTCAAAATCAGGAAAAAGGCACACGCCAGCGCCAGGAAACGGAAAGAACGACAGAGCGGCACGGGGGCAAGCAGACCAGAAAAAGAAAAGAGAGATTTGGGATTGTGATTCATATAAAAACGAAAAATGTATGTTCCGTGTGGTTCAGTGTATTTGGTGGTTTCTGAATATCAAGAATGGATGGTGTTTTGATTCATCCCAAACAACCGTTTGAAGTTCGCGGTGGTGATGCGGCCAATTTCTTCAACCGTCGTTTGGTGGAGTTCGGCCAGTTGCCGGGCGACTTCGATCACATAGGCCGGTTCGTTGCGCTTCCCGCGATATGGAACCGGTGACAGATACGGGCAGTCGGTTTCAATCAAAATTGAATCAAGCGGCAGTGATTTGGCGATATCGCGCAACGGTTGGGCATTCTTAAAGGTGAGATTGCCGGAAAATGAAATCAGAAACCCCAAATCCAGCCCGGCCTGGGCCAGTTTTGCTGAACCACTGAAGCAATGAAAAATTCCAGCCCGACGGCCTCGATCACTCCAATGCTCGCGAAGTAACTCGATTGTGTCATCATCAGCATCCCGGATGTGCAACAAAATCGGGAGGTTCCGTTCACGGGCACGCTCCATTTGCCGGACAAACGTGGCTTGCTGCACATCGCGTGGCGAATGGTCATAGTAGTAATCCAACCCGATTTCGCCCCAGGCCAGCACTTTGGGATGCTCGCACATCTGGCAGAGGCGGGCTTCGAGTTCATCGTCATAGAGTCGGGCATCGTGGGGATGCACACCCACAGCCGCATAAATATGTGAATGGGCCGCAGCCAGCGCCAACCCTTTTTCCAACGACCCTTGCTCTAAATCGCCGTTGCAAATTTCAAGGATCAATTCAATCCCAACCTCAGCCGCACGGGCCAGGATGGCGGTCCGGTCTTCGTCATAGAGTTGCCCGTCAATGTGGGCGTGTGAATCAATAAACATAAACACTTTAGGGGTTAGGGGTTAGGGGTTAGGGGTTAGGGGTTAGAGGCTTTAATTCAGGTCCTTTTCGTCCCTTCTGTCCTTTGTGTCCTTTTTCGTCTTTTCAAACCCGGAACCCTGCTCCCTATGAAAGGTTAAAAAATGCCGTTGCCGTCGCTGTCGTTTCAGCGGCAACTTCTTCCGGGGTTTTTCCAAGACAGCGCGCAATCGTTCGAACAATGTGCGGCAGGTAGGCTGGTTCGTTGCGGGTGTCTTTCGGTTTGGGATGCAGATTGCGGGGAATCAAAAACGGAGCGTCGGTTTCGACCATCAACCGATTGAGCGGCACCAGTTTCACCAGTTTTTGCAGGTGCTGTCCACGTCGCTCATCACAAATCCAGCCCGTGATGCCAATGTGTAAATCGAGGTCCAGGTAGGCTTTCAACTCTGCTTCCGTACCTGTAAAGCAGTGAACCACTCCGGCGGTAAACTGGTCACGATACGGTTTGAGAATTTGAACGAAAGCCGTATGGGCATCGCGTTCGTGCAAAAACAAGGGCTTTTTGACCTCGGAGGCAAGCTTGATCTGGGCTTCAAACCAGCGATTCTGGTCAGGACGCGGTGAAAAATCACGATTATAGTCCAGGCCACATTCCCCAATCGCCACAACTTCAGACGACTCGGCCAGTTTTCGCAAGATTTCAATGGTTTCATCCGTGCAATGACGGGCATCGTGGGGATGAACTCCGGCGGTGGAAACCAATGTGTGTGGATGCTGCCGGGCCAGTCGCAATGCCTCTCGACTGCCTTTGACGCTGGTTCCAGTCAAGATCAGAGTCGTTACACCAGCTTCACGCGCCCGCGTGATGACGGCTTCCCGGTCAGATTCAAATGAGCGATGAGTTAAATTGATGCCGATGTCGATAAGTTTCATAGAGATTTCAGTTCTTTTCCTGCCGTCAACGGCGCTGTCGCCTTCATCTAACATGCAAAGGCATGTTATTTTGGGGAAATTCTAACTGTTATTACAACTGAATTTATATTTGATAGAATAAGTAAACTGACAGGATATCCTGCTTTTTTATCTAATTCTGAAAAAGATCTCTTCCCAGGTGAGGTGATTATGCAAGCCAATCTCATTGCATCGCTGGTGTCGAATTTACAAGACTACGCATTTATCCTGCTTGATCACAAGGGCAGAATCCTCACCTGGAATTCAAATGCTGAAAAAATTACCAAATACACTGCCGATCAGGTGTGTGGTCAATATCTGACCTGCTTACAGCCATCGGGACACAAAACCGATCTCGAATCAGAATATGATTTTATTACGCGCTTCCCGCAATCACAGGTTGAGGGAGAACGCTGGTTTCAACGGGCAGACCACCAGCTTTTCCTTGGGTATCTGGCGGTGGCACCAGTGCATGACACAACTGGCACCCTGACCAATTTTGCGGTCATGATTCACAATATCACCCATTATCTGCATACCGAAGATCGTTTCCGGGTGGCGGTCGAAGCCGCCCCCAATGCCATGGTGATGGTTGATAAACAGGGCAAAATCGTCCTGGTCAATTCGCAAACTGAAGTCTTATTTGGGTATCCGCGACAGGAGTTGATTGGTCAGCCGGTTGAAATCCTGGTACCAGAACGCTATCGCCAGAGGCATCCAACCTACCGCAATGATTTTTTTATCAGTCCGCATGCCCGTCCGATGGGTGCGGGGCGTGATCTGTATGGTCGTCGCAAAGATGGCCAGGAAATTGCCATTGAAATTGGCCTGAATCCACTGATTACCGAAGAAGGCTCATTTGTCCTGGCTTCAATCATTGACATCACCGAACGCAAACGTGCGGAGGAAAAATTTCGAGTGGCGGTCGAAGCCGCCCCCAATGCCATGGTGATGGTTGATAAACGAGGCAAAATCGTGCTGGTCAATTCACAAACTGAAATCCTGTTTGGCTATCCCCGGCAGGAATTGATCAATCACCACCTTGAAATGCTGGTGCCCGAACGCTACCGCCAGAGCCATCCGACCTACCGCACCAATTTCTTTGTCAGTCCGCATGCCCGTCCGATGGGTGCGGGGCGTGATCTGTATGGTCGCCGCAAAGACGGCCAGGAAATAGCCATTGAAATCGGCCTGAATCCGCTGATTACTGAAGAAGGTTCCTTTGTCCTGGCCTCAATCATTGACATTACTGAACGCAAGCGGACTGAAGAACAAATCAAAGCGTCCCTGCTCGAAAAAGAAGTCCTGCTCAAGGAAATTCACCACCGGGTCAAAAACAACCTGCAACTGGTGTCCAGCCTGCTCCAGCTCCAGTCAGGGTATATCCAAAACTCGGAAACGCTGGGGTTGTTTCAGGAAAGCCAGGACCGGATTCGGTCAATTGCCATCATCCACGAAAAACTCTATCAGTCGGAATCACTGGCTAAAGTTGATTTTGCGGAATATATCAGCAGCCTGACATCACTCTTACTTCACACCTATTCGAGCCCAAAAAATCCACTCAAACTGGAAACAAAGGTAACGGCGGCCCCAATTGGGATTGATGTGGCGGTGCCAGTGGGCCTGATTTTGAACGAACTTCTGACCAATATTCTCAAATATGCCTTCCCTGATAATCGCCAGGGCAAAGTGCAAATCAGTCTTGATCTTGATACCCAGAACCGTCTGACTCTGACGGTTACCGATAATGGGGTTGGAATACCTGACACCGTCAAAATTCATTCACCGACGACACTGGGGCTCCGACTGGTCAAGATCCTGGCCAAGCAACTTGAAGCCGAAGTGGTCTTTCAAACAGGTGCCGATGGCACTTCATTTCAGTTTCTCTTTCCTGATCTCAATTAACCAGGCCAAGCGCCCGATTTCACCCAACCCATTCAACATCCCTGGAGATTTTGTTTTATGACCCAAGCGCGTATCTTGATTGTGGAAGACGAAGGTGTGATCGCTGCCGATATTGAAGACCGGCTGATCCGATTAGGCTATCAGGTTAACGGATGGGCCAGTACCGGCGAGGAAGCCATCAGAAATATTGATGCCTGTTTACCGGACCTCATCCTGATGGACATCATGTTGCGAGGAAATATTGATGGCATCACCGTGGCTGAACATGTCCGCCATCACTATCAAATCCCGGTGATCTTTCTGACGGCCTATTCCGATGAAACCATGATTGAACGGGCTAAACTGGCTGAGCCATTTGCATTCCTGCTGAAACCTTTTAATGAGCGGGAGTTGCGGAGCAATATTGAAATGACGCTCTATAAGCACCGGATGGAGCGGGAGCGCAACCAGTTACAGGCCAAACTTGCCGAAGCTCAGCAACAACTCAAAGTACTCTCTGGCTTATTGCCGATTTGCTCGTTCTGCAAAAAGATTCGGGACGATCAGGGATACTGGAACCAACTCGAAGAATATATCACTGATCATTCTGAAGCCCAGTTTACCCATAGCCTGTGCCCAGGCTGCGTTCGGATTCACTATCCGCAATATAATGAAATAGTGAAATAGTGACGTCACGAAGGAGTGATCAAAAAGCGAGGAGCACTGTGTCAACCCACGAGTGCGCGGCAATCAAAGAATCAACTTCATTGAACATTGCCGGGCAAGGTCATTTTGTCACCCGGCTCCGGCACGGTAACTCGCTGTTGAACCTCCCCCGCCTACCGCCGCGCGGTTGAGGCGGGGGATTCTTTCTGTTCCGGACAACCGCTTCCGTGCCTGCTCAGAGCAGACGGCTCTAAGTTGCCTTTTCCAGGTCTCGCGCGAGACGCT
>CAZXCE010000243.1:0-11555 GCA_964639175.1 uncultured Clostridia bacterium | reverse complement strand
GGTTTTTGAGGTCACTGGCAGCCCTTGATGGTCCCCGGCTCCTCACCCGGTCAAGCGCCTGTCTGCGTCTGGCGGCTCGCATTTCCCAAAATGAGCCACGGTTACTGGAGCGCATTGGCGAGACCTATTTTGAACGTCTGGAATATGATCGGGCCTCGCGTTGCTTTGCGCGAGCCCTGGAACTCGACCCCAATCTGTTTCGAGCCCATGTTGGAATGGCTGAAATTGCCCTCCGATCCGGCAAACTGGCCCATGTTGCCCATTTCTATGGAACGGCAGCTCATTCCACACTTGATGCCGCCCAGGCCCGGCTGGCCAATCGTGAAGCCTCCTATTATGGCCGGCTGTGCAGTGATGAAGACTATCTGGAAGCTGAAATCAACCGCATCACCATGCTGCGCCACCTGCGCTGGATCCGAACCGCTGCCGCCACCGTGTTTTTTATTGCCCTGACTGCTGCCTGTCTGGTCAGTGCTTTTTATGCTCCGCTTGAAACCCTGTCCTGGTCCTTTGTCATTTCCTCCAGTTTTTTATGGACGGCAGCCACCCTCGGGCTTCAGTGGTACAACAAGCGCCTCGATGCTACAGTGTGAAGCTGAAGCCGCCAGCCGTCAGTCGGCGACTGGCCCACGGCGGCCGATCCGGCACCACGTCAAGAGTTCATCCCCCGTTCCCAATTCAGGTCGCCGGTGAATCCCACATTCTGCGAGGCATCTACTTCTGGTGACCAACCTCACGTTGACCCGCTTGACCCACAATGTTTCCCAGGCTGTTCGATCTGGGTGGCGGTTTGGATATGTCACGTTACTCCTGTCACCCTTTTTGATTAGTTTTCTGCGGGATCAGCGCCGCTTTGTCAAATGGGGGGCACCCCGTGACCTTTCCCTCGCGGCGCATCACCGGCGGGCCCGCTGGCTGGTCAATATCTTCGGCCATTTAGGTCCGGCCTTCATTAAGCTGGCTCAGATTCTCGCCGTTCGCGAAGACCTTCTCCCCAAACTCTACGCCCGTGAATTTTCCCGCCTGCTGGATCAAACCCCAGCCGCCAACTGGAGCTATGTCGAGGCCACTGTCCGTCGAAATACCGGAAAAGCTCCATCCGACATTTTTGAATCATTTCAAACCACACCGATTGCCTCCGCCTCAATTGGGCAGGTCCATCGCGCCAGATATCAAAATCGTGACGTCGTGGTCAAAATCCGTCGGCCACAGGTGGTTGAAACCATTCTGCTTGACACCTCAACCCTCTCAATTTTGATGGAGTGGATTCGGCCCATCTTTGGATCGCATTATCTGTATCGTGGGTTTGAAGTGTTACTGAGCGAATTTAAGCGCATAGTGGTCGCTGAACTTGATTTCCGGATCGAAGCCACCAATGCCGACCGGATCCGGGCTCAGGAACCCCGCCATCCACGGCTGATCATCCCCGAAATGATCCCAGAACTTGTGTATGAAGATTTACTGGTGATGGAATTTTGCGAAGGGGTTCGCATTGACCAGATTGAGACCATTCGCACCTATGGCGTGGATTTAAACGAACTGATTGAAACCCTGCTTGAAATCATTTTTTCCCAGTTGCTGGTCCACGGCTTTTTTCACGCCGACCCCCATCCTGGAAATTTGCTCATCAATCGGCAAGGTCAGATTATCCTGCTCGACTATGGCATGATGGACGAATTGGATCCGGTGACACGGGATGATTTTCTGGGGTTGATTCTGGCAGCCAACAACAACGACTATGAAGAAGTCACCCGCAAACTGTACCTGCTCGGGATGGTTGCCACCGATGCCCCAACTGATGATTTGCGGATGGTTACTGAAACCATTTTGAACCTTCGATTTCTGGTGCGCACCCACCAGCGTCAGGTTCAGCAGGCAGTTGAAGAACTTTTTGAAAAAACCCGGATCCTCCACCATCTCCGAATGCCACGCCAGATGGTGTATTTGATGCGAATGGGCACTCTGATCGAAGGCGTGGCCATTCGTTTTGACGACAACTTTGACAGCATTCGGGATGCCGTTCCCATCGCCAAACGGGTCGGCCTGCGCATTATTGCCCGGATCGTTCCCTTTGCCACGGCGCTCCGCTACACGGCTGAAGTCGTCGCCGAACAGGTTGATGCGTTCCTTGGTCGCCTTACCCAGCGCAAAAAAGTCACCGTAGTCCGCAATTTCGTCAGCGACGTCACGCGCCGCCTTCGCCCAGCCCCAACCACTCCCGCCCTGCCAATTCAGAGTGAGTAGCGAGGAGTCGGCCAGTTTCTCTTTGCTGGCTGGGAAAACCCAAAGCAGGTCACAATAGATTGACTCGCCATTTGCGACTCATGCCTCGCTTTGGATTGACTCTTTCGCTCGGCTCTATTGACTCACAGCCACAGAGCACCAACAATTGGTCATCCCCTTTGCATTTTGTTTTTTATTTCCCACACAATCCTGGAGAACCTGCATGGTCTGCGAAGCATTTGACCCAAAAGGCATTTCTGCCGAAGAAGCATTAACGCTTATGAACCTGGAAGGTGCGGCGTTGTTTGAAGTATTTGCCCGCGCCGGACGTGTCCGCGAACATTTCAAAGGTAACGAAGTTCGGATGTGTTCAATTGTGAATGCCAAAAGCGGTGGTTGTCCTGAAAACTGCTCGTTTTGCTCACAATCCGCCCATTATTCCGGCGAAGCTTCCCGCTATCCGTTAATGACACCCGAGCAGGTGGCTGAAAACGCCCGTGCCGCCGCTGCCGCCCACGCCACTGAATTTAGCATCGTCACGGCGACACGTGGCGTGAATGAACCGAAAGCCCTGGCCCAGATTGCCGATTCGGTTCGAGCCGTCCGTGATGTTGGCCTCGAAGCCTGTGCCTCACTCGGGCTTTTGACCGAAGACTCGCTGCAAGTCCTCAAAGACGCTGGAATGCAGCACGTGCACCACAATCTGGAAACCTCACGGTCGCATTTCGATAAAATTTGCACGACGCATACCTATGACGACCAGATTGAAACCGTGCGGTCAGCCAAAAAACTGGGGTTTGATGTCTGTTGCGGTGGAATTTTTGGCATGGGCGAAACCCGCGAACAACGGGTTGAACTGGCTGTCACGCTCCGCGAACTGGATGTTGACCACATCCCAATGAATTTTCTCGACCCGCGCCCAGGCACCCCACTCGCCGACGTCGAACGACTTTCCCCAACCGAATGCCTGAAAATCATTGCCGTGTATCGGTTGATGATGCCCACCAAAGATATTTTTGTGATGGGTGGCCGTGAAGTGAACCTGCGCGATATGCAATCGTGGATCTTTATGGCCGGTGCCAACGGCATGCTGCTTGGCAACTATCTCACCACCAGAGGCCGGTCAGCCGAAGACGATCTGAAAATGCTCGAAGATTTAGGCATGAAAATTAAATTGCCAGAAATAAAACCGGCACCAAATGACACCGTCGAGCGTCCAATGAAACTAACGCAACTGCGACGGGCAACCAACTGAGCGAAGGAGCGAAAGATTGAAGTAGCTCAACTTCGCTCCTTCAATCTTTCGCTCCTTCAATCTGGGTTTTGATATGGAAATTACGCTTCGACAGGTTTCCAAGCGATATCTTCTTCTGGATGCACTCAAAGAGGTAAATGCCACGATTGAGCCAGGAGAAATTGTAGCCGTGTTGGGGTTAAATGGCGCTGGGAAAACCACGCTTCTACAGTGTCTGGCTGGCATTGTGCACCCCACCAGCGGAGAAATTTTATTTGACGGCGAACCCTTACGCCGGGACCGGATGGACCTCCGACGCCGGTTTGCCTTTATGCCAGATATGCCGTTTTTGTTTCCTGACTTGACTCCGATCAGACATATCGGCATGGTGTTGAAACTCTACGAAAAAACCTATGCCGGCATTGAAGACCGCGTGGTGGATATTTTGCGCGGGTTGGATTTGCTGCCACTGGCCGAATCCCGCATCGCGACGCTTTCGCGCGGGCAGGCATACAAAGTCGGTTTAGCCGCTTTGATGGCTGCCGAGCCTGAATTCCTGATGCTCGATGAACCGTTTGCTTCCGGGATGGACACCCAGGGCATGTCCGCCATGAAGCTCTTTTCGCGCGAAGCCGCTTCGCGTGGCAAAACCGTTGTCTACACAACGCAAATTCTCGAAGTCGCCGAAGCCTTTTCGCACCGGGTACTGATTCTCAATCGAGGCGAAGTCTTTGCCTTTGACCGGCTTGAACGGTTATTGACCATGCCGGGTGATGATTTGTCTTCCGTGTTTAAGCGGTTGCGCGAACAGCGGAGCTAGGGTTCCGGGTTCCGGGTTCCGGGTTCCGGGTTTTCGAGAATCCTATTTTTGTCCTTTTGGCCCTTTTTGTCCTTTTTGGCAACCATCGTGCAGAGCATCTCTGCGTCGGGAGTCAAACCTATGAAGGAACTGTACTGGCCTGAGTTTGAGACAACTCTCAAGCAGAAAGTACGGGGGCACATTGCTCAATCACTAGCGGTGTTTCGTCTGTATCGTTGGCGAAAGCTCATAGAAACTGGACGGTCAGTCCTGGATAGAACCGGTTATATACTGACTGGTACTTTTTTGGTGCTGTGTGTGGGAGGTGTCAGTTTACTCTTTTTTGGAGCCTCAATGGCCACCTCAAATGGCTCTCCGATACCATTTCTCTCTTTTTTCTGCACCTTTATCAGCTTTGCCTGGGCAATGTTGTTCCGAGAAAACCTGCGAAATTCCTCTGCACATAAAGGTTTTCATGGGTTGCCAATCTGTGACCAGACGTTCTTCGATTTGATCTGGAAAAAATACCGTCCATTTCAGATAAGCTTATTCGTGTTTTTCAGCATTGTTCTGGTGTATCTACTCCGAGACCCCATTCCTTCACTCAGCCCCAAATTCCTGCTGGCAAAGATTCTGATTGGATCAAGTCTGGCTGGCCTGTTCCTGCTGACAATTCAGGCACTCACCTACTGGTTTGTTTCCAACTGGACCACTTTTTTTATTAAAACTTTGCTCTGGATCATTATTCTCTGGGTGATCTTTGTTTTGACAGTGCAATTGATCCAACACCCGCTTGATCTCCAACTGGTGCAGATGAACTCAGTTGAATTGATCGGATTGATTACCCCAGGAGGCTGGCTGGGGTATGCAATATGGTCGGGTATTTTAAAGCAAAACGTGTGGGGGTTTATGACGTTAGTGCCAGTTTGTTTGTTGATTCTGGGAGGAACGAATCGGTTTCATCAAATGCGATCAACCTTCACTTGTGATGAGTTGAACTGGCTTTTGCCCCTTGGGTTATTCAGTTCCACCAAACAAGCCCAATCTTCCCCTGAACAACCAGCGATTGAGACTCAAGTTGTGTTAGGAGAACTTCCACCAGTCGAAGCAGACATAGATCTGATGGCGGCTCAGGTTCGACGAACCTTGTTTACGCCAGGGTTTGATCTGGCCAAACAAGGCTGGGTCGAGCGGCTGTCTGCTCGCTACCTCAGCCAGTCAGAGCAACAGGTGCTGGAATTTATGGCTGGTGGCACCAAAATCAATGACTGGACCAAACTCTGGAAGCTGGGCCTTGCCTGTGCCACGGCCACGTCTCTGGGCTTGCTGTGTTCCCCGCTGGCATTTGAATTCTGGAAATATCTCACCCAAAACACCCCCGGTAAATTTGCAATTCTGTTTATACTTCTGGCAATGGGAGTTATCCTGGGATTTCTATCTCTTGCCCTGTGCGCAGTGATTTCAATTCTCCTGTTTTGTTGTTCACCAGCGGCGGGGTACACCTTGAGCGGGTTTCGGCTCTATCGTACCGCTGAAAAAACAATTCCGATCTATGCGGTTTACCCAATTGGCTTTTGGCCGATGATTCGCATTCAGTGGAAGTTAAACCTGATTCGATTGATCTTGAGTTTTCCGGCTCTGGTTGTGCTGGGCATTGGGATCAACTCGGTTTTCAATCTGTCATCTGGAATTGGCATTGAACTGGCCGTCAAGATGATCTGCGTCCTGATGCTCATCCTCTGTCTAGGAATGGGAGATGGGTTTTCGCGTGGTACGTCCTGCGGATTTGCTTCCCTTTTTGAGACGATTCACGGCATCGGGATTTTACTCAGTGGCTGCGGCATCACCGGGTTGCTCTACCTGATTGCAGCCGGTTCAACCGGGGAGTTTGCCACGGTCTGGCTGGTTACGGTTAGCCTGATGTTTCTCTGGCTGCTGGCGTTTGGAAAATTATACAACCACGGAAAAGTTGATTTACTGCGCAAAGCAGCTTGAGGATTGACAGTTCTCAGACTGTCACTTTGTCACCCTGGCACGTTGTCATCCTGTCACGTTCGTTGAGGTTCACACCCATGAAAGAACTGTACTGGCCTGAGTTTGAAACAGCTCTCAAGCAAAAAGCCTATGCCCAAATCAGTCAATCACCAGAGCTTTTGAATCAGTTCCGCAAGCGGAAAGTGACGGGGATGCTCCAGAATCTTCTGACCTGGGTTGTATATGGACTGGGAGCTTTCGTTTTTGGGCTGGGGACGCTGATGGTGTGTTTTTTGTTTGCCGTTCCAAAAGGGAGAGATGCGTCAGCGTTCTGGTTTTTGCTTCCGGTTGCAGCCACCTGTGCGAGCATCGCCTGGGCCTCCTTTGTTCGAGATAAATTACAGGTCTCGCCAGCCCACCTGGTTTTTTGTGGTCTCCCAATTTCAAATCCTGGCTTTTTCAATTGTGTCTGGAGCAAAACTTATCTTTTTCAAGCCGCACTTTTTATTCTTTTCAGCGCCGCCACGTTAGGAAGTATCTGGGGAGGGCAACCAGTACGGCACTCAATTATTAATTCCATCCATCCAGTATTCCAAATTTTGATTGGATTTGGGGCGGCAGGACTCCTCACGTTGATCACTCAGAGCAGTACCGTATGGTTGCTTCGAGGCTGGTCAACATACCTTTCGAAAACTCTGTGGTATGCCTTGTTCCCCTGGGTTATTTTTGTATTTGGTATACCAATTGGACTCAACTCGTTTCATCTGAGTCCTTTCCTGGGAGACGTCCTTGAGTTTTCGACACTGATCACCCCGGTTGGTTGGGTTTGTTATGCTTTTTCCCACGGCCTGATCGCTTCAGATGCCCAATGTCTTTTCGCTCTGGTCCCGGCCTGTTTGTTTCTCGTAGAAAAATCTCGCCGGTTCCAGCAACTGCGAGCATCGTTTTCACTTGAAGGGCAGGAAATACGGTTGCCAAACCGGTTGTTCAATCCCCCCAGCCCGACCCCATCGTTACCGGCATATAGTGAGTTCGCCAATTCTCCAGTGATTGATTCTCAGCCATCACCCATCGGTGACTTTGCAAACCCTTCGGCTTTTGTTGCTCAACCATCACCGGTCGTTGATTCAGAGTTGATGGCGGCTCAGATCCGACGAACCCTGTTTACCCCAGGCTTTGATCTGGCCAGGGAAGGTTGGGTTGAACAACTTACGGCTCGCTATCTCACCCAATCAGAACAACAGGTCTTTGAGTTTATGTCTGGCGGGAAGAAAACCACCAACTGGACAAAGCTGTGGCTGTATATGTTTGGAGGGACTGCTGTTACATTAATCTTGATCCCGACTTTGCCAATATTAAATCAATTCTCCATATATTTGGCAAAAGAAAGTCCCTTTTTGCTCTCGATACTGTTCCCACTTTTAAGGATGCTCTTCCTACTTGGCTTTGGGCTCTTCAATCTCGTTTTGGTAATCAAGATTTTGCAGTTTTCCTGTTCACCAGCTTTTAGTTTTTCCTTGCCTGGATTTCAGTCGCATCGAGCCGCAGAAAAAATCATTCCCTGCCATGCCATCTACCCCATTGGATTCTGGGCAATGCTTCGAATTCAATGGAAGCTGTGTTTGATTCGCTCAATTTTGATATTCCCAAGCCTGGCCTTGCTCTGTCTCGGATACTGCAATTTGTTTCAGTATCCACTGGTAACGGGTGTCCAGGTCGCTCTGAAAATAACCTGTATCTTGTTGACAGTATTTATTCTTGGAATGGCTGACTGTTTTTGGAATGGAACTTCGTCTGGAATTGTCTCGGTCTTTAATTTCATCAGTGTGAGCGCTGTCCTGGCGATAGGCGGAGGAATAACAGGTCTGGGATTTCTCGCAATTTGGAGGCCGACCTGGGAGTTTGCCACGGCCTGGCTCGTGGTGATTGCCCTGACGTTTCTCTGGCTGCGGCTCTTTGGGAAGTTGTATAACACGGGGAAAGTTGATTTACTGCGCAAAGCCGCGTGAAGGCGGAACTCTCAACTCACCCAATCGACATTGACCATGCAAGAAGCCATTATCCAATCCACCCAATCAGCCGCCATGGCGAGCACCTTTCTGATCCTGCTCGGGGCAGTGCTCAGTGGCATCATTTTCTTCCTCATGTCTGACAACCGTTCGCGTCGGTCTGAATTTTGGGGATACGAGTTCTCTAAAAAGACGTCGCTCATCACTGCCGGGCTGCTGTTTTCGGCAATGTTGATCTATGTCTATATTCAGTACTGGACGGTGTTTTATTCATTCAAATTTGACGGGCAATCGTTGGCGCTGCACTACGCCCTCCCTGGCCGAAGTAAAATTCTGGTTCGAACCGACATCAAAAATGTTTCTTACCGGCTCGAAAACGCCAAAACGTTTTCCTATTCCCTCATCATTGTTGATCAGACCGGCAAGGAATATGTCAGCATCCCAGGCAAACGCGAGACGATCATTGATTTTGCCCACGAGATCGAAGATCAGCTTCGGAAGTGATGATTAGGGCTGAGGGCTTGGGGCTGAGGGCTTTGTTCTTCGATAGCATTAGTTCCTAAGCACCAAGTACCAAACACCAAGTACCAAGCACCAATTGCAAACCCACCCCGGTCTGGGTAAGATGTCTGTTTCTTGCCAATTCGCGCTGATTTCCTCCAATCGCCGAAAGGCACATCCCATTTTCTCATCTCACACGGTTAGGAACTTCCTCACATGATCACACTTGAATGGACGGCTGAAGGCGTGCGCATGGTCGATCAGCGACGGCTTCCAGTCGAAGAACTGTACCCTGTCTATACAACTTATGAAGGCGTTGCCGAGGCAATTCGGGAAATGGTGGTTCGTGGCGCACCGGCGATTGGTGTGGCTGCGGCCATGGGAATTGCGCTGGGTGTGCAAAATCCTCCGGCTACCAGTCTTGATGCCCTCGATAAACAATTTGAACTGGTATGCCAGGTCATTGGGGCGACAAGGCCCACGGCGGTCAACCTGTTTTGGGCGATTGAACGCATGAAACGTGTCTATTCCGAAGCTCGCCGCGATGGCAAAACCGTTGCCGATATTGAGGAACGCATCATCCGCGAAGCCCAGGACATGCACGCCGAAGACATCGAAATCAATCGGATGATGGGCAAAAACGGCGCCGATTTGATTCCGGATGGCGCTACGGTTCTGACCCATTGCAATGCGGGCGCACTGGCGACGGCAGGGTATGGAACGGCCCTTGGTGTGATTCGTGCCGCGGTCGAACAGGGCAAAAAGATCGAAGTCTTTGCTGACGAAACCCGGCCCTTCCTGCAAGGCGCCCGGCTGACAGCCTGGGAATTGATGAAAGACAACATTCCGGTCACGTTGATTACCGACAACATGGCGGGTCACTTTATGAAAAAAGGCCGCATTACCTGTGCCGTTGTCGGTGCTGATCGGATTGCTGGAAATGGGGACGTGGCCAACAAAATCGGCACCTATATGGTCGCCACACTCGCGCACCGGCATCAATTGCCGTTTTATGTAGCCGCCCCAATCTCTACGCTCGACCTCTCACTGACGAGCGGCGACCAGATCCCGATTGAAGATCGAACGCCCACGGAAGTCACCCACGTCGCCGGCAACCGTATTGCTCCAGAAGGCGTCCAGGTGGCCAATCCAGCTTTTGACGTCACACCCAACGAACTGGTCTCGGCCATCATCACGGAACGCGGCGTCGCACGTCCAAACTACACGCAAAGCCTGCGCGCCCTGGTTACCAAAGTACTGGGGGCTTAGTTCTTGATTCCTGGTGCCTGGTTCCTGGTGCTTGGTGCTTGGTGCTTGGTGCTTGGTGCTTGGTGCTTGGTGCTTGGTTCCTGGTGCTTGGTTCTTGGACAGCATTGGTTCCTAAGCACGAAACACCAGGTACCAGGTACTAAACACCAGGTACCAGGCACGAAACACCAAGTACCAAGCACCAAGAACCAAGCACCAGGTACTAAACACCAAGTACCAAGTACCTAAACACCAAGTACCAGGTACCAAGTACCTAAACACCAAGTACCAAGTACCAAGTACCAGGCACCAGGCACGAAACACCAGTCACCAACTTACTAGCTGCCTTTCACCTTGCTCACTATTTTTTATGTCTTCTTTTCCGATTGAACAAAAAGTCGGCCAGTTTCTTTTTATTGGAATTCCTGGCAAAACCATTGATGCTGATACCCAACGGGTGTTGAAAGAAATTCAACCAGGCGGGGTGATTTTGTTCGCCCGCAATTTGGAATCACCCCAACAAGTTGCTGAACTCACCCAGGACTTGCGGCGCTTTATCCGCGTTCCACCGATGATCAGCATTGATCAGGAAGGCGGTCGGGTTGACCGGCTTCGCACCATTACCGAGCCAATGCCTTCAGCCCAGGACATCAGAGCCACGGGCGATGCCCGGTTGTCATATGAACTGGGTTTTTTGACAGCGGAAATGCTCCGATTGCTGGGGCTCAACATGAATTTTGCCCCGGTGCTGGATCTGGCGGTGGTTGAAGGCCAGGATAATGCGTTGCAGGATCGCTGGTTTGGGAGCAATTCACTCAAAGTCACCCGGCTGGCAGGTGCCTACCTCGAAGGCTTGCAAAATCACGGCATCATTGGCTGTGGCAAGCACTTCCCTGGTCTGGGCGATTCATCGGTTGATTCACACAAGGAACTTCCGACGGTTCACCGGTCACAGGCGCAATTGATGGCCGAAGACATCAGCGTGTACCAAAACCTGTTTTACAGCCTCAACACGCGACTTCATGCCATTATGCTGGCGCATGCCTGTTATCCGACCTTTGATGGAAACGCCGGAATCCCGGCTTCCCTTTCCACCAACATCGTGACGGACTTGCTCAGGAAAAAGCTGGAGTTTGGCGGAATTGCGATTTCGGATGACCTTGAAATGGGGGCAATTGCCAAAACCTACGAATTCAAAGACGCTGTGCTGCAGGCCATGCTGGCAGGTGAGGACATGCTGCTCATTTGCAATACCATGGACCGTGCCGTCGAAGCGCATCAGGTTCTGGTCAAAGCCGCTGGTGAAAATAAACTGACTCGCAATCGGATCGAACAATCAATTGATCGCATTGCCAAAGTCAAATCACGGGCAACTGCGGCGCCAGTCTTTGATTCGATTGCCTTCCAACGCCTGGTGGAACGAATGGTCAATCTCAAACACAGCATTGCCGCACAACTGGCCCACTCTGGACGGTAAATTTTAGGGTTCAGGGTTCAGGGTTCAGGGTTCTTCGAAGGGATGAGGGATGAAAGAATCCCCATGTCATTTTGTAATTATGTCATTATA
>CAZXCE010000242.1:0-11572 GCA_964639175.1 uncultured Clostridia bacterium | reverse complement strand
ACCCGGAACCCGGAACCCGGAACCCGGAACCCGGAACCCGGAACCCGGAACCCAAGTTCTCAAACCGTGGTTGGATTCAAATTTTTGAGTTCCTCCCAGTGGGCCTGGTCGTGCTCGACAATTTTTTCCAGAAGCTGTGCCAGCGTGACGTGACCGACAAATTCAAATTCACCACGCCGATCAAACTGGTCGGGTACAAGCGAGTTGAGCACAGCAATGTTTGTTTCGCGAAGCGCGCAAAAGCGGTCCAGCGCCGGGTGGAGTTCCTGATGCTGGTAATTGCGTTCCTGGGCGAGTTTTCCACCGTCTACATCAGGCAAAAAGGGCTCGTCTTCAGAGAGCATTCGCTGAATTCTCACGCCGTATGCTTCTTCTTCCAGATCACGAAGATGGCACAGGTGTTCGAGCAGGGAAAATTCATTTTCCGAGGGCTTGAGCTGATAGCTACTGGCAGGAAACTTAGAAATAAACTCGCGAAGTTGCTCGGGAAATTTTGCCAGCGAGCCAAGAATGGGTTTTACGTGGTCAGTGGTCATAGAAAATCTCCAGGGCAGAAGGTGATTGATGACATCAACCTTCTGGAAATGTGTGGTTTATATGGGGTTTCAATGAAAAATTCTTGGAAATTCAGCTCATTTTTGGAGCAGATGAGCGTGTGCGGTTGGCCTGTCGGTATTTCAAAGGGGATTGACCGGCTACAATTCGAAATACATTTGAGAAATGGCTTTGATCAAAAAAACCGGCGGCCATCGCAATTTCAGCCAGCGAACAATCCGTCTCGGCAAGCTGGCGTTTGGCAAAAGTGATTCGTACCCGGCGCACATATTCGCCAATGGAGCAGTGGAATTGTTGCCGGAAAACCCTGGTCAGGTGCGAAGGATGAACACCCGCCACAGTGGCAATTTCGGCCAGAGACAGGTCGCGGGAAAAGTCGTCTTCGATCAATTCAACAATGGTCTTTAACCACAGAGGCTGGCCCGATTCAGGTAGATGGGGTTGGAGCCGGGTAGATTGAACCAGTACCTCTAAAATCAGCCCTTCGAGATACAAATCTGAGAGCGGTTGAGGTGAATGAAACTCGTCATACATTCGCTGAAAGATCGGTATCAAAAGCGGGTGCTGGATAATGCTGGCATCCTGAAACAAAGTTGACCGTTGCTCAAACTGTTGCAACCAGGGTTGTTTGACTTCAATGATGATTGAAGCAGCGCCTGTCCGCTGATAGTTGTTGCTGTGTTCAAATCCTGAAGGTCGAACGAGCAGGCTGTGTTGGGGGCATTCGAGCCGCTTTGAACCAACGTGTTCGGTGTAAAAACCACGGTAGAGAAACGCCATACAGGCATGTTCATGCGCGTGACGATCCAACACCGTCATTGGTTTATGCAGTGCCTCAGTAACAACAAAGTCAGGCAAGTCCGCTTTTTTTAAGGTTTTGCCAAGATTGATCGGGCTGTAGTGCATAGTGGTTCTCATCCAAAACATGACAATCCAGGTGCAAACAGCCTACTTGAAATTGACTCGATTCCCAATCTGTTTTGTCAGTGGCTGGCTCAACTTGAAATAAATCCCAGGTTTTTTGCTTTTTGGATCACGTTCCAGGCGTGTTACAGCCGACAAAACTGAGACAACCAGACAGTTCAATCCAAATCAGAACCAGTACCCTGATCAGGGTTGAGAAATTGAAATCAACCCAAATCAGGCAACGCTCAGGCGATGCCGGCTCATCCACTCTGGATGTTTTGATCACCGGCTTTATTCAAAACACTCCCAAAATAAAATTGTTGAAAGTCAGCACGCCGCAATTTTCCAAATAGTTGACCAGTTTGTAGTCAGGAGTCAGTAATTCGCTCAGTTCATGTGATTGAATTATTTGACCGTCTTCGAAGACACACAGTTCATTGCAAACTGGTATGAGAATCCAAAGACAGAGAAAATGAGGATCCACAATGCGAAGCTGTTTTCTGGCTGTTTTGTTTTTTTTGAGTCAATTCACTCAACTGACGGCACCTATCCTGGCTGAAGTACCTGAAAAAACTGAGGTTCTGCCAAATTCACCTTACCGGACGCAAACCCTGCAATTAGACTGTGGCGCCGACCTGTACACCATTTTTGCCGAATCTGAGTCTGGCGAAAGCATCCCCATGGTTTCTTTCGTCAATGACACGTTTGGCGACATTGACCCAACCAATGACCAGCTTCGATATGTCTGGGTCTATTCATATTGCTCACCATCGCTGGCACAAAAAGTAAATGCTGCAATTCCCTTCCTGTACCATCGGGTTACTCCCTCGAAAAATGGTCAGCCGACTGAGGCCCCACCCGTTCTTTTTGATTTTTCAAAACCGTTGCACTCCACCTGGAATCGAATTCAATGGCTGGCCATCCAGCTTTCGGTTTTGGACCCGCATGGGTGGGTCTGGCAGGCGTCTTCGCGAACCTATGTCCGAAACCGTCAGGCCAATCAACAGGCTCATCTGCAACTTGGGATTTCGATCCTGTCTGACTTTCGGAATTCAACCGAAATCGGCGGCTCATTGATCGGAGATGACGATTTGCAGCGCATGGCTATCAATCTTGGCGCTCAGGGACTGGCCGGAGCTTTTGTTTCTGAAAAACGACTGGCCGAACGATTTCAGGCTGATGAACAACGCCAGCGAGTGGACATTGGTCGCAACTGGGAATTGCTTCGCCAGCGCTGTGAGGAAGAAGGACTGTTTTTTGATCCGATTGAAAATCAAACTGGACAGACTGAACACGCCCTGGTGTGGATCAAACGCGACCAAGCCGGGCAAAAACTGGACTGCCGACCATTTCAGCGACGATTTTTGAACATCGCGGATCCCTGGAGTGACCCGGCGTTGAAATCCTGGTCGGGGTATTCAAAAACCTTTTTCGAGGACTCAGACGGTCGGATAAGTGCCGTATCAGCGCCTGACTCAAAGCCGGTGGACATGATTCCACTGGCACTCTATGGCCTTGATTTTCCAAAGATTCCGGCCTTGCTGGTTGATTTTCGCCGGGTACTCAACCCCAAACTGCGCGAAGTTTCCCGCCAGGCCATCAACGACATCAGCCGGTTTGTGCTCGACATCACGCCCTTTCGCAACTTGAGCGGGTTTCTGGTTCAAAAATGTGCCGCCATCATTCCGAATAAAAAAGGGTTTGATATCAACCAGCCCTCCCGAGCGGTCACCTATGCCCAGCTTAAATCCCTCTTGATGTTAAAAGATCTCTTTGATCCAGAACTCAAGGCCATGATCGTCCGCGATTTGGAAACGGCAAATGTGAATCCGCTGGCTGATGAACGGAACCTGGAGCAATCTTTTGCCAAAGCGCAGTATCAGGCACTGATGACCGATGTTGAACGCAACCAGCTTGACCGCCAGATTGAGCAGGATCGCCGCCGCGAACGGGTTCAATTGAAATATGGGACTGGGAAAACCGCCCTTTTTAAAATGCTCCAGCTTGCCTCACTGGGGATCTTTCGAAAAAAGGCTGACACGCCGGAAGATATTCAAACCTACCTGACCGCCCGGTCAATGCGCTATCACCTCAAGCTGCTGGAGCAGGTTGCCCAGACACCGGCGCCCATTGAAGTTGGTTGGGCGCCGAGCCGGTTCCTTCCCTCGCTTGAATTCGTGGCTCGCAACAGTAACCAGGCGCCAGCCAGTGTGGTGGGGGTACTCGAAAAGATTTACCGGAATTCGACCGATACCGGGGTTCAACTGGCTTCAGTTGAAGGACTGGCGGCATTCAAGCGCCCAGAAGCTGAACTGGCGCTGGCCCGAATCGAACGGGATAGCCGATTGATCCAGCTTTCGCGAGCCCGGTCCGTACGAGGACTGCGCAAGGAGCCTTCAACTCCGGTTATGGCCGAACCCACCGGCTGGCTTTCGCTCATGCCGGCCCAAAATTGATACCAGGAAACCCAAAGTGGCGACACGTCACCGCATTGCAACTTGTTATGCCAAAGAAACCAGATATGTGTCTTCAATTGGTTTTGGGTTGCTTCCTGATCTTTTGTTCAGGGTGGACAGCAACCGTCAGGGCGACCAGTCAACTTGAACCTCGCCAACCGCTCCGGCTGGTCATTATGAAAGTTGACGGTTTACCACCGTCTGTGGTCGAACAATATATCAGCCAGACCAACCCGCGAACTGGACGCAGCGTGCTGCCCTGGATTGAAAAACTGTTTTTTTCGAACGGCATCCGGGTCGAAAATTTTTACACCACAGGGACTTCGGTATCGTCTCCCTCGTGGTTTGTGCTTGATACCGGCCAGCCGCCGATGATCCACGGCAATATCGAATTTGACCGAAATACCGGACAGGTCAACGATTTTCTGAATATTCTCAGTTTTCATTATCAGGCGGCACGCAATCAGGCCGTCTACCCACCAACGGTTGAAACCCTGGATATCCTTGGGGTTCCGTTGCTTTCAGATGCGTTTGCGTTTGAACGTCGGGAAACGGGAATTCAGCTTTTTCGACGAGGTTCGAGCTTCCTTGAATTTCTCAAAATTGGACTGGGGCCGATCCAAACCCCAAACACACCCGTCACTGAACGAATCGGAGATTTGATGTTTGGGGTTGATTATCCACGGGCGTTTAAACTCACCACACAGGCGACATTTCTCAAAGCACTGAAAAATCCGGAAATCAGGTACGTTGATTTCTATAACCCAAGCTTTGACAAGCATATCCACGACGACATTGACCCACAGAGCATTCTTGGACAGCTTCAGGAACTGGATACCATGCTGGGGCAGACCTATGCTGCACTGGTGGAAAGCGGGTCACTCGACCGAACCATACTGGTCGTGGTTTCCGATCATGGCACGACGTTTGACAGTCAGGGACGCTATAGCCAGGGTATCAATCTGGTCAATTATCTTCGTCGGAGCGAGTTTGGTGGTCATCATGTATTGACCAAGTTTGGCACGCTTTCGGCCTATGCGCTGGCGGGTTCGATCTTGAGCCCGAAAGTTCCCCCGGCGGCAGTCTCAAAATCAAAGGAATCACCCTATCTCGGGGAAAAGCCAGCACAGGTAACCTGTGCCGTGGACCATGACGGTAACCAGCAGGCGTTAATTCACTTTCGTCACCCGGACCTCAATCGCCTGCAAATCCTGCGGTCTCAGGCCCAGAGGCAGTCCCCATCAAGTCCGCTCTGGCCTCAGCTTGAGAAACACACCCGAGAAATCCTGGCACGTGCCCAACCAGACTGGGCAATCCAGGCTGGTCAGATCAAGCAGGAACTGGCAGCCCTCCGGCAGGTGGTACAACAAACCCGATTGGAACTTGAGCAAATCGAACCGCAGGTCAAGGCAATCAAACAACGAAAGGGCAACCCGCCGACCGTCGCTGCTGAAGCAGACCGATTTCACAGCCGTTCACGGCTCCACACCCTGAACCCAGAACTTGATGTCCTGCAACGCCATAAAGAACTCACCGTGGTGAAGTTTCAAACCGAAGGCTTGATCAAAGACTACCAGGTGGTTGCCGGGGCCCTGGACCTGCTGGCAGGTGCCGCATCGCTGGCGGAACTGGTGAAACTTCCTGAGGCCAGGCTGTTCCCTCCGCGAATGCTGGGCGACCACCTTGAATATCAGGACCTGGTGAACTACCCCATCGGATTTCAACTGACCGGAAAAGACGATGCGGCTCCGACACCTGGCTTTCAGACCATAAACTACCTGGAGGCACTGTGCGGGTTACAGGTCAAAAATTCGGTTCGCTCTGACATCGGAACCCATCCCGTCGAATTTGTGACCTGTCGAATGCCAGCCGGGCCAGTCGCAACAGCCCTGGTGCGAGCTGGATATCTTCCTTCTGAAAAGGCTCGAAATCTGTCACAGGCGTGGCTGCTCTATGGCGGTGCCGATCACCAATTGCTTGAAGTTGCACTCAATGGTGAAGTACCGGGCGGTGAGACGGCGTATGCGGTGTTTCCGGTTCGGAAAATCAACTGTTCATCAAGCAACCGTTCCCAAATCGAGATTGAATTTGGCGACTGGAAAGCTGGATTGCCACTCAAACTCTTTGAAGATCCAGCCTTGATCGTTCAACCTGAAGCCAGAGCAACGTGGCTTTCAGCATTTCATTCGGGTCGCGAATGGCTGACGGCGGTGCATTTGACGGCAGAAGGATTGGGCGTCCTCAACCTGCCCCAGGTTCTCAATGACACCTATCGCCAGCGACTCAACGCCCAGATTCAGGCAACAACGGACCCAGTTCAAAAAAAATGGCTGGAATTTCAACTTCGGCGACGGGAAGCGGTGGAACCCGATTTGTTTCTTCACGCCAACAAACACTGGAATTTTGATTCGCGTGATTTTAACGCCGGTTCAAACCACGGAGGGTTTTTCCGGGAATCTATGCAATCTACGTTGTGGTTATTTGGCGGTGAGGCAACTCCGCTTCGACCGGGGCCAGTCGTGGTACACCCACCCTATGAAGCCCTGGATTTTGTGCCGACATTATTTTTTGCTCTGGGGTATTCACAGACTGGCAAGGTTTTGCCCGAATTTCAGAAGGCCGGGTATGGTCCATTTCCAGGCAGGGTCATTGAAGAAGTCTTTCGGTGAAGGATTGTCATTTAGGGATTGTTTTTGAAGCAAGTTCAAGTAATAGTATGCAGGGACTTTCCATAATTTCTAAAACTCCCACCATCAGCATTTTTAATGAAAATGTATCTGAATGGTGGTGTCGTGGCTCACGCCAGAGGGGTCAGTTAGTACAAAATAGAAAAGGATTTTAAAAATGGGACGAGATAAGAAAATCCCAGGCTGGTCGGCTTTCCTTCTGGTAGCCCTTTTTCTCATGTTCAATAGCCTTCTTCTTGTAAATGGTGCACAAAGACCAAACTCATTAGCAAAAGATGAAGTAATCAACCAGTTTCTCAAAGAAAAAGATATTGCACAAAAGGAAATGACCTTGCGAACGATTACACAAATACCTGATAGTGGTCAGAGACTTCTCGAAATTGCCAGTTCCTCTCATGACATTAATACCAAATACCTTGCCATTCGTGGATTAGGTGAGATCAAATATCACCCTGCCAAATCTTTTCTGATCAAATCTCTCAGTCATAGTCATCCATGGATACGCGCCAATGCAGCTCGGGCTTTGGGTGACATGGGGATTTCTGAAGCAATTCCAACGTTGATTACAACACTTAAAAAGGAAAAGAACGGTGGTGTCATCGAGCAAATTTCATTGGCCCTTGGTAATCTTCAAGCTATGGAATCATTGCCCGAATTGAAACGGACAACATTAAGGTTAAAGGGGTTCCATTCATCCCAAACGTTGGTCTGGGTTATTCAAGCTATTGGAAGGCTTGGGTCAGAGGCAGAAGTTCCTTTTCTTGCCAGTTACCTGGGTCACAAGGACTCATATGTAACTATACCTGCAGCCGAAGGAATACAACACATTACTGGAGCTGATTTTGGCTTTCCACTCGGGCCTGGATTAAACAATCCTGACCCAGCAATTCAAAAAGCCAGGTTCTGGTGGGTACAAAATAAGAGTCGCTATCAGAGATAGAACTGGATTTCAGACATACAAAAAACCACCATGAATGTTGAATGATCTCAAATCATTTCAACACTTAGGTGGTTTGTCCACGCGTGGACAAAATTTCCTTACCAACATAAATGGATCAATCAATAACCATAGCCCCGCTGGTTGGCTTTTGGTCGTCTAGTCGCATAATCAGTTTAATCGGTTCTTCATCTTTTTTGACCTTGAAACTGATGACGACGGCATCAGTGTCTGGCTGAACCGCAAAAATAATAGTCGGAGTGATGGGACTCGGAATACTCGCCGTTTCGGTTGGGTCTGATCCTGTACGAATCATCCCATTCGACCCATCTGGATTAACCATAGCCAATCCGTTTTCCCCAATGACTGGTTTTCCATCCGGCCCAATTTCCATTTTTCCAGGTTCAACTTTGACCTCAACCCAGTTACTGCCAAATTGAGCAGCCATGAGACAAACCACCTGAGCTTTGGTCCCATCTATTCGACGCAGTTCATAAGAAAAATAAAGATGTGGGTGAATCGGTTTTTCTTTTATTTCTTCATACTTTTTTCCCAGCCGATCCAATGCCTCAAGTCGAAAAAGATAGGACTGATGCGAGTCGTCTGAATCTACGCGATACATCACTCCGGCAGGAGATCGTTGTCGAAGGATGACTGATTCACCTTGAGGTGATTGCGGAGATTTGGTTTCTGCCAGTGTTGGAATCAAAGCGGGAATCAGACCAAAGGCACCGATTCCGCAACTCACAATCAGCCCAAATGAAAGGCGTTGAAACAAGGAAACGGTTGGTTTCCCGGTTTGGTCAACCGAATGAGTCAGCGACATAATGCGTTCCTCCAAAGTATTTGAGTGAAACATGCCAGGAGTGAGAACGTGGCGGCTCGACAGCGTGTCAGCAACCACGATCAGTGATTGGGCAAAGGTCAGTGGATCAATCAGATGCTCAGTAACCATCTCGTCACAGGCCGCTTCCCGATAGAGATTGAGTCGCTTCCGGAGAAACCAAACGAGAGGGTGAAAGACACAAAAAGCGGTACAGAATTCCAGCACCAGATTCACCCCAAAGTCGCGTCGCCGAATATGCGCCAGTTCGTGAGCAAATACTGATTCCAGGAGTTCCGGAGTGGCTGATTCCAGAATGGTTTGTGGAATCACAATCACTGGATGCCAGATCCCAAAGGTAAAGGGACTTGTCTCAGCCGGGCCGGAAAAAACCAGCGGGAGAGGGACGTTCATTTGTTCAGCACAATGATGCAACCGTTGACACAGCGAGTCAGTCAGCTCAACCGGGTTTAAGGTCTTTCGAAACTGACGGACCTGATACAACCCGACCAGGATTCGACTCAGCCACCAGACCACGAGCACGGCATAGCCTCCTGCCAACCCAAAGGCAACCAGTTGCGGCAGTTCCACAGTTTTGGCTTGGTGAATGGGTTTGAGCTTCACATCAGCGGCCAGGGTCGAGGGCGGCATCACCGTTCGCGGCTTTACCACGCCGGCAACCGGGGTTGCCAGGGTGACCTGATTCGGCTGGAAAACTGGAAACTGGACAAAGGCCAGGGGGAGCACAGTTGAAAGGATGATGAGTCCCGCCCAGACTCGAAACCGGGCCTGGGGACGACTGGTAATGAGAATTCGTTCAAATGACCATCCAATCAGGGCCAGAACAGGCACGATCCAGCCACAATGGACAAGGTAGGATACCACTGTAAGGCTAATTTGACTGATCATCAGGGTTCCTCTTTCGATTTACCAGTTCGGTGAGGTGAGCCAGTTTTTCAGGGGACAGGTGATCAGTTTCCACCAGGCTCATGACGAGATTTTCGGCAGAGCCTCCGAAGACGCGATGAACCAGGTCATCCATCAGTTGCCGAAGCGCGCTCTGTTGATTGACCGTTGAATGGTACTGATAGGCCTTTTCCTTCAGGGTCCGGTCAGCTTTCCCTTTTTTTACCAGCAGGTTGAGCATGGTTTGAACCGTATTGTAAGCCAGCTCTTTCCCGAGTCGGTCACGGATTTCCTGAACTGTGGACGGGCCGCGATCCCACAGAATTTGCATGATGTCCAGTTCAAGCGGAGTGAGTTGTGAGCCTTCTTTTTTGCGAGCCATGAGCACATCCTCCTAATTTTTTAGGAGAGTACTTTCAAGGCTTGTTTTTGTCAACCTAATTTTTTAGGAGGTAAATTCCGGCAGGTTCAAAAGCCAGCCTTTGGTGGTTTCACCGGAACAGTCGCCCATCAGAAACCGTTGTGGCAACCTGACCAGCCACAACTGAGTCAACACTTTGTTTCGCCTGTCTCGATTTATTCATTCACTCAACATCTTCGGAGAGATTCTTATGTTTGCCTTTTTTGCGGCCACAGTCCTGGCTGTTTTCGGATTTTTCGGCGGTGAACCCGTTCAATCACCCCAGGTGCTTCCAGCCGTAACCTCGGGCCTGGAATACAAATTACTTGCCACCAACAAAACCTCAACCATGCAAAAGGAACTCAATCAGGCGGCAGGCAGCGGGTTTCGCTATGATGGCGTCATGGGCGGGGAAACCGCGTTTGGCGGGTCTGAAACCGTGGTAATTATGTCGCGCAACCCCAAAGAAAATCTGGCGGGTCAATATGAATATCGGCTTCTGGCCACCAACAAGACCTCGACCATGCAAAAAGAACTTCAAGCCGCAGCGGATGAAGGATATGAATATCGCGGCCAAACCGTTTTTAACACCGCGTTTGGCGGCGAAGAAGTCGTGGTGATTTTGGAACGTAACAAAGAAACCAAAACCAGGCGGTTTGAGTACAAATTGCTCGCCACCCAAAAAACCTCAACCATGCAAAAAGAACTCGAAAATGCCGGAAAAGACGGATTCACTTTTGTTGGCATCACTGTTGGAAATACCGCCTTTGGCGGAAAAGAAGTCGTGGTTATCTTGCGTCGGTGATCCATTTTCCAGGTTCAGGTTCAACCTTTTTCAAATAAGAAAGGGCACAGCTTGCTGTGCCCTTTTTGGTCTGTGATTTATGGTTGTATCAGCAATGCTAGTTGGAATGACAGACAAGGTTGTTTCAATAATTTTGAGCTTTCAACGGGGTACCTATTGATTGCCCGAAATTTCCCCTGGACAGGAGTGAAGAACTCCTCGATTCCGCTCAATCTCGCCCAATCACAGTCTTCGCACTTGTTTTTAAGTACCTTACCAAAAATTTCCAGACATTTTAGCCACAAACAATATGAAAAAGATCAAACACTTACCAAACTCAATATCTCAGGAAACTTATGACAAGGTACTTATATTCTCACAAAGTAACCGCTCGCTTGCAGGCTTAAAACCGCTCATTTTTTCAATTCTTCATTCCCATTAGCAGTTCACTCAGTAATTATTTGATTGAACTATTTGACCATTCTTCATACAAGATGTTCCTGGCAAACTGGTAGGCCTCAGGTATTTCTTCTTCAACTATTAATTTTTTAATTGACATTTTTCCAATCCTGAGTATCCTCTCGACATATTAAATATTTAATAGTTCAAAAGGGAGTTTTCAGATCGTGCCCAGAAAATCGTCACCAACCCTCACCGAAGCTGAATTACAACTCATGGAAATCATTTGGGACCGTGGTCAAGGTACGGTTGCAGATGTGGTGGCGGCGCTCCCGTCAAATTCTCAACTGGCGTACAGCACGGTGCTCACAACTTTGCGCATCCTGGAACGCAAAGGTTATGTGTCGCATGTCCAGGAAGGCCGGGCGTTTATTTACAAACCAGTGGTTGATCAAAAACAAGCCCGTCAAAGTGCTTTAAAATTCCTTCTCTCCAGATTTTTTAACAATTCTCCGGAATTGCTGGTTTTGAATGTAATGGAACAGGAAGAACTTGACCTGACTGAACTTGAACGACTGAAAAAACTGGTTGAAGAAAAGGAATAGCGTTCCGGGCTCAGTTTAACACCAGCGGCCTATCGTTCATTTCATCAGATGAACAGATAGCTGATAAGTACCTTACCGAAAATTTCCAGACATTTTAACCACGGAAAACACGGA
>CAZXCE010000241.1:0-11598 GCA_964639175.1 uncultured Clostridia bacterium | reverse complement strand
GGCTTCGAGTTCAAGATGTCAGGCTCTACAATACGGTTCTGGGAGTTTGCGCTGGACTCTGGAATTTCTATCTCACTCATTGATTCTTAATGTCACAGCAACTCTAATAACTAACAGGAGGTTTAGTCGTACAACACTCAAAAGAATCCGAACGATTGACCATTCGATGAGGTAATCTCAAGAAAAATATGAAATTAGCGAGGAGATCTAAAATGTTAAAGTTATGTACTTTCCTTTGTGTTTTTTTTTGCTGGGGAACAGTTGCTTCCGGGCAAGTAAAAAGAATGGAACTTTCAAGTTTCACGATTTCTTCATCCAAAGAAAAATATGTTTTATATGAGCCTATTTCAATTAAGTTCACTATCAAAAATGATCACAACCAGGATTTGAATGGAGATTTTGGGATAGCAGGTTGGCGAAATCTAG
The DNA here is from genome assembly GCA_964639175.1 of uncultured Clostridia bacterium. GTDB lineage: Bacteria > Acidobacteriota > Blastocatellia > Chloracidobacteriales > Chloracidobacteriaceae > JACQXX01. The sequence goes on along the minus strand of CAZXCE010000241.1, from coordinate 11,172 downwards.
AGAAAATCGGGCTGAAATATCGCCGGGAAAATGACCAAGAGTGGGATTATGGAATTCAATATGGCGAATTTGTTTTGTGTAACGATCTGAAAATAGATCCATTGCCAGCACATAGTGAACGATCAAAAACCATGACTTTTTTGTATGACAGGGCACGAGATCAATTCATTTTTGCTCAGCCTGGCGTATATGAACTCCGAGCCCGATATTCGTATTATAACTTCAACAAAAAAATACATTCAAATGTCCTCAGGGTGATTGTCGAACCCCTTCCTCTTGATGAACCAGAAGCAGTCGTGACTCTATGGAAAGATCAATATCTTGCACAGATTATTCAGGATAAAAACATTGATGCAGAACATCAGGAAGGGGCCTTGGATAAGTTACAGAAATTGCTTCGTGAATATCCCAACAGTCTCTACGCTAAATCCGCAAAAGCTTCGATTTTGCAAAATATTGAAGAAAGAAAACAGGCAAATGATCCGATACAGGGGTATAGAAAAATTGCTGTTGATTTTGTGAAAACGGAGATGACAACTCGTAAGGAGAAATCTCCTTAATATTTTATTTGAATAGTTTGCTTTGACTGCAATTTTTTGTTTTTGACTAAAATAACAAGTTGCTTTTGGAGTTGTAGAGTTCTTGAACCTCACTCGAAAAAATCAATTAAGGTGAAGGTTGTTGAACTTAGTTCTAATACAACCAATTGTCGGGTTTTCCTAGCGAGTATACTCATGGATTTACAAAGGTTTAAAGGAATTTCCATCCACAAAACATTCGTCTTATTATTTACATCATGGTTTTTCTTCTTTTACCTTTCTAATACTCATTCACAAAATTCTACACAGTCAAAGATTATTGGAAGAACAAGAACGGTTGCCCTTGTTCCCTGGGGTTCGGTCAATGCCGGCCCCTTCATCTTCAGTGTTGATTCCGACCATGACGGGATGCCCGATGATGCCGAACTCTAAAACTGGGGAATTTTCCCGATTTGAACCTGCTTGGCGATGATCGTGTCCGGTTATATGGGACCGATGGCACTGGTCAGTTTGAGGCCATCGCTGAAGTGGCACTCCCGGAAAATACCAAACCGCTCGGCATCACGTCCCCACGCAACATCTCTGGCTATGCGCCCCTGGTGGTTGCGGTTCAGGATCAAGCCAATCCAACCGCGAGAATCCTCCTGGTTGGTGACCAACAGATTCGCTATGAAGGGTTGGCCGTCAGTTCAGACGCTCACCTGTTTGTTGGATATTTTGGCGGCAATGAGGATTATGATGTGGCAATCATCGAAGGGAAAACAATTCGCGTGATCATGGATGTGATTGATTTTATTGGGGAGTAATACCAATTAGGGCTCAGGGTATCGGGTTCAGGGTTCAGAGAAATACAATAATTTCAATAAGTTAGCCTTCCAGTAATGCGAGGGTTTCAGTGCAAAATGGTATAAAGCAGAACAATCGTGTTTTCGAAAACTACTGGTTTGCCGCCTTGGGTACACCACCGGAATCCGAAGCCAGACAAATTCGCGCCCGGATCAGGCGCGAACCATTCCGTACGGGTATTCTGGTGGGTACGCCTCAAAGCAGGCTGCCTAATGGCAACCAGTCCTCTCAGGGCCGGCCTTGTTTCACAACAAACTGGAATGGATAGGTGACTGATGGCAATCCCTTGACGATCAATTGAATGATGTTGGTACCCGGATAGAGGTTTAACTGTGCAGGCGTGCCCTTGAGGACGAGTTTCGTTCCAGAACGAAGTTTCACCCGTGAAGTCATATCAGCTTCATTTATTTTGACTATCAACGAGTCCCCATCCAATCCTTTCCCAGTCAGTATCAATTTTTTCTCTTGAATCTTCAGGGATGAGATCTCTGGCTGAGGTTGATCCATATCCTTTCCGACGGGACCGATTCCGGGTTTGCCCGGTCGTCCGACGCCTTTGACAACCTGTACAAATCCGTTGAGGTAGAGTTGATACAGGTTTCCTTCCTTGTCAAAAGTAATACTCAGCAGGTCTCCGAGCGTTCCTTTCAGGTTCTTTAAAGCCGGATCTTGAGGCAAGGTGGTTAGAATTCCCGTCTGAGCATCCACCCGGCGGACAGTTCCTTGAGAGGATGAACACAGAAAGACATTGCCGTCAGCATCAATCGCCAGGTCGGAAATCCACCCCAATCCGCCCTCGGTTGCCAGCACACCGTCAGCCGAAATAACCGGCGACCAGTTGCCGGCCACACGGGATAGGTTTCCCGTTTCAGCATCAATGCGGCGGACCTGGCTGGTTGAAGACAAATCAGTGACCACATAAATATTTCCACCGCCATCAACTGCCAGTTCCGAACAAAAGCCTGCCAGTTCATGGGTACGCGCCAGCGTGGTGATCATTCCAGTTCGGGAATCAACCCGGCGAAGGCGATAAAACTCACCAATAATGGGGTTTGCGGAGAGATCAGCAGTAATTCCCTGTGGAAAGACCGGGGTTTGAAGGGCAACCAAATTTTCTTCGGTCTCCACAATGGCGCCATTTCCCGCCACCGTGGTAATCACATGAGTTTGACCATCCACCAGTCTGACACGAGGACCAATTTGCAACGTGACATTCCCACCATCAGCAATCAGTAAGTTATCATTTGGGAGAAAATGCAAATCATTCACTTTTCCCAGACTCGCTTTTTCAGCCGGCCCGCCATCCCCATCAAACCCAGGGGCCCCAGTTCCGGCATACCGGGCAATCCGGCTGGTTTGGGGATCAATCTGCAAAACACCGGTTGAAACCCCGAGATAGACTTTTCCGTGAGAATCCACGCTCAGGGCCCGTGAATCGGCGATGCGGGTCGTGAAGGCCAGCATGTCCTCCAGTTTATGCTCTCGGGGACGATCAGAACCGGCGATGAGGGTAATCAACTGGGATTGGGCATCAAGTCGCCAGATTCCGGTTTTAGATCCAATATACACATTGTCGTTTCCGTCTAATTGAATCCCAATCACCTCGGCGGGGCCACCAGCTTCCAGAAATTCAGGTTTCAGGATGGTTGAAATATTACCGGTTTGGAGATCAACACGGCGGACGGCCCGATTGGCATACTCTCCGATCACCAAATTCCCTTGCTTATCAAGAGCGATACTGTTGGGCGTGGTACGGGCATTGACGGCCAGCCCGCCGTCGCCGCTATACCCCAAATACCCGTTTCCAGCCACCGTAGAAATAATACCCGACTCAGCATCAATCCGGCGGACCCGGTAATTTCCAACATCGGCCAGATACAGATTGCCGGCCTGATCTACGGTTAACAAATTGGTTTTCAACGTCCCATTAAAATTAAACGTGGCGTTGGTGGCTGGCCCACCGTCGCCACCCGCTCCTTTTTGGCCGGTTCCAGCCACAATGTGAACAGTTTGTGTTTCAGGATCTAGCGAGAAAATCTGATTCAGGTCTTCAAAATACAGCCGGTTGTTGTGGTCAATGGTTAACCCCTGGGCTCTAACCAGCAAGAATTTATCGGCGGGTGCGTTATCTGAACGTAAGCGCCCTCCGCCAACCACGGTGGTAATGACGCCAGTGAGCGCATCAACCCGGCGAATCCGGCGACCGCCATTGTCAGCAATAAACAGATTTCCAGCCCGGTCCAAAACGACCTCGTGGGCATCCGATAGTTTTGCAGCCTGAGCCACACCGCCGTCTTCGCTGTATCCAGCAATATCGCCTCCGATGATGGTGGTGACAATCCCGGTGCCAGCATCAATGCGACGCGTCCGTGAACCATCAGCCGTATAAATGTTGCCCAGGGTATCAACTGTAAAAAGCTGGGTTTCCAAAACAACCGACGGGTCAGTGGCAACGGCACCATCACCGTTGTAAGGTGCACCACCCACGATAAAACTTGATTCCCCAGGTGACATTTCCTCCAGTTGTTTGGGAAGAATGGTCAATTTGGCCTGCGAAATCCCTCCGCGAGTTTGCACACTCAGGGCCCGTTCACCAGGTAAAAATTGAGGTGGCACCCGAAACCGAATTTCAGTTGCCCTCACCACTTCAGCCTCCTGAATTGCGGTGCTCCCAAGGGTGACAATGCTTTCTGGGGCAAAATTTTCACCGGTGATGGTAATTTCGGTGCCGCCATCAATGCGGGCAGTCTCCTGGCTCAGCGATAGAATCCGAGGGGCGCCCACGGCCACAACTTTGAGTGATTCTTCCTCCAGGGCGTTCTGGTCAAGCACATAGCTTCCAGCCTGATTGACGGTGACACTCACCGGTTTCATAAAAGTGACTTCAGGTTGAGCCAGTTCAACCACTTCCGGCAATTTGCCCAACGGACGCAAAATCACATACACCCCGGATTGATCAACGACGTTCAGATTGCCCACGGTGTCAAAGCTCAGGCTGCTCGGCTGGCGAAATACAATTTCATCACGGGGGTTATCCATCTGGCGTAACGATTGAATCGCGATGCCACGCGTACTCGATGCAACCCCAATCGTGGTTACCTGACCAGAGAACCTTCCATCACTTGCCCGGGCGAGTTCAATCAGGCGAATCCGGTTATTTCCTTCATCAGCTACCCCGAGCGTGCGGCCATCACTACTCAGCGTTAAGCCAGCCGGACGGAAAAAGCGAGCATCTGCCCCTGGTCCATCCATTTTTCCTGATTCACCGGGACTTCCAGCCACCAGTCGTGCCTGATGCGTTGCAAAATCCACATAATAAATGGCGTGGTTGTCAGTATCAGCAACAAACAGGTTACCTCCGGCTTCAACCGCCACGCCGCGTGGGCTCGACAACCGCAACTGAGAGAGCGGCAGGGCGCCAGTGGTGTCAAACCTGGGGGTTCCAGGTGTTCCAGAACCGACAATCGTTTGAACCTCATTGGTAAATGAGATTTTGCGCAAACTATGGTTTAGCGTATCGGCAACATACACCCCGCCAGAGATACTGCTATCAATCCCAATGGCCGTGGGTCCAGCAAAAAGCGACTGGTATCGCAAACCGTCCCGAATACCAGGGACATTCTTGCTCCCGGCAAAGACCTCAAATGAAGAATTGAGCGCACTATCGGCCCGCATAATGACATTTTGTAAGGGGTTGCTCAGATAAATTTGCCCCTTGCCGTCTAAACGGGTTTCCCCACGGACCTTTTCTCCCTTTCTTTTTTCAACCCGCACCACCGTGACAAAAACCGACGCCGAATGCCCGTTCTGAAAAGCCGTAATCGTGGCAAATCCGCGCTGTCTTCCCTGTACTTTTCCCGTCACCGGATCCACCGCAGCAATATCAGGGCTGCCTGAACTCCACTGAACGTCAGGCACCGGGTTTCCTTCATCATCTGTGGCCGTGAGTGTAATCTGGTTTCCTTCGTTCACGACTGGCCGCCGCTGGCTAATTTTGAGCGTCAATGGATTGGGTTGACGAGGTACTGCCCAGGACGATCTCAAGACAGAATTCATCCATACTGATGGCGGTGCCAGACACCCCAGACACAGAGCTATGACTGATATCAACCCTAAAGGTATGATTCGACGGTACATACAGATTACACTTCGCTTCTTGTAAAAATTCAGAGCGATTGACGACTGAAAGTGTCAATCATTGAGATCCATGGTGCGAACCAAATTGGGTGAAAAAGATTGGGAGCCGGTGTTCCAAAAATAAAATGCTGACTCGTTTGCCTTAGAACGCGTAAAAAATGAAGATTCATTCTCACGGAAGGTACTTCTTCAACAGATGAAAAACAGCGGATAAAGTGATTGCTTGAGGAAGAATCAAACTATGGTCGTTGGGAACGGATGGCGGATACGGCCAGCGTGGTGCCACTAGATTTTTTTCAGCAAGTTCTCGCCTGGTTCAAGGATGCCTCATTTATTTTTCAACGTGTGCGAATGCTTGGCTGGTTTTCACGCGTTATCGGTGAACTGTGGTCCGTCGCCATTTATGATCCAACCGGCTCATTCCAACTCATTAGACATTATCGGAGTTAACCATTTGCCAAAAGTAGAGCTTCCTCTCATTGGCAACCCACCCGCTCACGCGGGCGGTACTGACTTGACGTTATCCTTTTTTCAGTGGCCCCAGTTTTATCTCCGATAAGGTCTATTCGATGTGTCTTTATTCTTTTGCAAATCATGTCAGAAACAATAAAAGGCTTTCTTTTCCAACTCTTTTTATTCATTGGACTTACCAGTGCCATTCTGTATTTCCACCATTTGACCGGTGGCACAGTGGTCAGGGCTCAAACCGTCACGGGAACGGTGGTGGGTCAGGTGATTGACCCAGACCAAAAACCCCTGGCCGAAGTGGTCGTTCGCCTGACAAACCTGATCAACGGGTTTGTCTATGCCCAGCGCACCAATCATGAAGGCATGTACCGAATCGAATTGCTCCCTGCCGGACGATATCTGATCACGGCGGAAAAAGAAGGATTTCAATCAGCCGCGATTGCGGAGTTTGTGGTCGAGGTCAACCGGGAAAAGTTGATCAAACCGCCTCCGATTCAACTCCTTCCGCTTGCTGGTCAGCCATCGGTGCCACAGACACAGGGCCTTACCCAGGTGAATGGAAGCGATCCGACCATACGCTGGAGCAGCACATCGGACTTGATCCAGGGACTCCCGCTGGCTGGAGTACGCACGTTTGATCAACTGGCCTTGCTGGCACCTGGTGTGGCACCGCCGCCAGCAACCCTGGGGACCACCGGCCCTGGAATTGGCTCCGGGGCTGGCACAGCAGGTCAGTTTTCAGTCAATGGCCAGCGCAGCCGGAGCAATACCTTTACCATTGATGGCTCTGACAATAACGACCAGGAAATCGGCGTTCGCCGCCAGGGATATCTAACGCCGGCGCCAGTGCTGGTCGAAAGTATCACCGAAGTCCAGGTCACCACCTTGCTGGCCAATACCGAAGCTGGCCGAAATGCCGGCGGGCAAATCAATGTTGTTTCAATCGGCGGCGGGAATGCCGTTCACGGCGAAGCCCATACGTTTTTGACCAACGCGACCCTCAATGCCCGTGATGCCTTTGACCTTTCCAGCCCTGGAAATCCACCCAAAAATCCTTTCACCCGAACTCAGGCTGGCGGATCGGTTGGGTTCCCCGTTCGCCCCAATCAACTCCAGGCTTTTTTTGCATTTGAACGTCTGGAGTTGCACCAGACCCAGGAACACCATTTTGTGGTACCCACCGGGCTTGAACGCCAGCGTAGCCTGTCACTGGCCAGGAACCAAAGCCAATCAGGGATTGACGTGCTCTCACCGACCTTCTATCCATTGCCAAATACTCCAGGTGGGCCATATGGCGGCAACACCTTCACGCAATGGCTCCCGGCGTCGGGTGCAGGGACACTTTTTGACGCCAGACTTGATGGCCAGACACACCTGATCGGGCGTTCCTCAACAGCAAGCCTCCGGTATGCGCTCACCGATGACACCCAGACGCTCCCGGCCATAGATCAGGCAATCAATGCCAGCGTCCAGGCCCGGACTCAAACTCACAATCTGGCCCTGATTTTCAACACTATCGTTTCCCCCCGCTTTGCCAACCAGTTTCGGTTTTCATTTGGACGGACCCGCCTGGCTTTTGACGAACTCCCGGACAGTCCATTTGTCTTTCAATCAGCTTCAACCGGCCAGGATTTGACCGGAGACGGCGTTCCGGATGGACGCAGCGGTCCAATTGGACGACTGATTCTGGCGCCGTTCAGTTCACTCGGCGTTGACCCGTATACCGTTCCCCAGGCCAGGGCCACCAACACGTTTCAAGTGGCTGATACCGCCATCTGGTCAGGAGGTCACCACACCATCAAATGGGGTGGTGATCTGCGGCGCATCCAGCTCAATGGCCAACTGGAGCGGAATTATCGCGCCCAGGTGGCTTTTACCTCCGGGTTGATTGGACTGCGGGATGGCACCCTCCTTGGCGGAAGCGGGGTTGATTTTGCAGCCTTCGGATTGCCTTCCGATATCGCTCAGGCACTGGCATTGACACCTGATTCGACGCTTGGTCTGCGATTCCTTGAACTCAACCTGTTTTATACCCATCAAATCCGGCTGACATCCAACCTCGCGCTCGAATATGGGCTCCGGTATGAACGCAACACCGTACCGACCGACGTCAGTGGACGACTTGAACGCTCGTTGCAGGCGACACCGGCTGACTTGCCTCCGTTTGACCCGCAGGCGCCGTTTGTTCAGAGTTTTTTGAAAGCCTTTCAGGCACAACAGCAACTTCTGGCAGGTCGAAAAAAGATTTTTGATGGGGATGGCAACAACTTCGCAGTGCGAGTCGGTGCCGCCTGGGATCTTTCAGGCCACGGACAAACATCGCTCCGGGGCGGGTACGGTATGTTTTACGACCCGCTCCTCACCACCGTGGTCAGCCAGTCGCGCAATGCCTTTCCAAATTTTATCCCGGTTAACTTTGGTGCTTCAGCGCTGTTCCCAAATCGGTTGAGTGCCAACCCGGCGTTTTTGCGGCTGGGAGATAAACTGGAACAGCCGTTGATTTTGCCGGGAACGCTCAACACGATTGGGTTGCCTTCCGCTCAATTTGTTTCGGGGATTGGACAGGTTTTCACGGCGGGCGGTTTCTTTGTCGGGTCGGGCTTCGGCGCTGGAATCACGTTGCCGGCCAAAGACTTACAATCCCCCTTAACCCATCAGTACGCCCTGTCGTTTGAGCACGTCATCGCTCACAATCTGGTGGCAAGCCTGGCGCTGGTCGGTACCCACGGGCGAAAACTCCTGCGGGTGCGAACCCCCAACGGAGGCCAGTTTTCACCGATTGGCCTCCGGCTGGCACCCAATGCTGATCCACTCGTGGTGCCGTTACTGAACCGCCCCAATCCGGACCTGGGACCAGTAACTACCTTTGAGAATTCAGCCACCAGCGATTATCACGCCTTGCAAGCCTCCGTGGTGCACCGGTTTCATCGAGGCTTCCAGTTTCAGATCGCCTACACCTATGCGCATGCACTGGATGATGTGTCAGATATTTTTGACGTGGCAGGAAGTTCGTCACTGGCACAAGATGAAACTGAACGGGGTTCGTCACTGCGAACTGAGCGTGCAAGCGCCAATTTTGACGTGCGACATCGGCTGACGTCGGCCTGGGTATGGTCGCTTCCGTTTCGAAAATGGAAGGTCGCCCAGGGGATAGAACTGTCTGGAATTGTGACCGTGCAAACCGGGCAGCCATTTACGGTCATCACCAGCCTCGATCCAAATCTGGATGGCAATCGAACCGACCGACTGGCAACCACCACTGGACTCGTGATCCACAATCAAGGCCGAACACGCTTGTCTCTGATTTCGGGCCTGGATTCGCTGACACTGGTGGTTCCGTTCAATCCGCTTTCGCCCATCAACGGCCAGGTTGGACGCAATACGTTTCGGGCGGCAGGCGTGGCAACCGTTGATCTGGCGTTGACAAAATCAGTTGTACTTCCCAATCAGCACAAACTGGGCCTGAGAATCGAGGTATTTAATCTGATGAATCGAACCCACTATGGCGTGCCGGTTCGCGTGCTGGAGTCACCTGCGTTTGGAAGTTCGGTCACCACGTCCGTTCCAGCCCGGACGATACAATTTGCACTGCGCTATTTGTTTTGAATTGGTCTGACGGTAAAGCCATTGATCAGAAAAGTTTCGCTGTTGGGGGTGGCAAACCCGATATTTCCGCAGGGAAATAAATTCAGCCCGTCCTCAAAAAACCCGATGGAACTCTCTTCGCCGGTTTGCGCTGAGGTAATCCAGTGCTGAACTCGATTTCCCTGGATGCGAATGCGAACCCGGTAATCTTCACCGACTTTCAACGCCGGTATAATTGGCTGGGCTGGAATCAAAGCGTCATTGAGATCAAGCTTTCCATTGCGGCACAAAAACGTCTGGAGTTTGTTTGGAGTGCGTCCATCAGGACCATTCAGACAAAACAGATAGTAGTTTGTCTCATCTTGAATCCGGACTGCCCAGGCCGCCCCTTTCCCGTCTACCAACCGAAGTCCGAACACCACATCAGAATCACAGAACCGTTTGTTGCGCGGTGTGCCAAACGTATGTTCCCCCTGCACCCGAACCAGTTCCTGGTCTGCCGTCCATTCTTTCGGAGCATTCCAGTATTTTAACCCTTCCTGAAACGAATCGGAAAATTCTATGGTGGTGGGCAACAGCGTCAGGGCGGCATCAAGTGAGGTTTGCTCCCCAGGCGACAGGGTGACGGTGATCTGAAAAGGTTCGTACCCATCCTGCTCAAGATGGATTTGAGCCGGAATATCTGGGGAAACCGCCGTCTTGAGCACACCCGTGGTCGGTATCACACCACTATCTGAACCATTGACATAAATCCGAGCCCCAGGAAGCGATTTGACCAGCAGCACTGCCGGTTCAGAACGAAGTGCAACCATCACCACGGTTGGTTGATCAACCTCAATCGTCACCGGAGTTGTAAACACGGTTTTTCCAGGCTGGGTAATCTGTACCTGATGCTCGCCAGGTGCGACTTTGAGACGGAATGCCTGGTCGGTGTGGCGAATCACGGCTGAAGCGGCAATGGGCTGGTTATCAATCTGAATCTGGGCTTCAGCGGCAGCATCATTAAAATTGAGTTGCAACCACCCAAATTTGGCTCTCAAGTTGGCCCTGACAGGTCTGGTTTCACCACCTGTAATGATCATTTCCTGCCGCCAGGGTTCATATTCAGCCTTTGTGATTTCAATCTGGTGCTTACCGGCAGGGAGCACAACCGGTTTTTTGAGTGAGCCATCAGCCGCTGTTTTCCCAACCGCACGGCCATCAACCAGGATGGTTGCCTCCGGTGGGTCTGACACAATCATCACTTTGCCTGACGTGGCGGCTTTACGGGGTTCCACACCGACCACTTTGCCTGATTTTAGCTGCACGCGGGGCCGTTCCTTCTGTCCAGACACAGGCATACTCAGTACCACGAGCCAGACGGCCAGCAGGCACACAAGACAATTCAGAAGTACTTTTTGGAAGGATTGAACCAGATGAGACCTGATCCCACTGGTCACCTGTGGTGGTTGCTTGTTCATTTTAAATCGAATGCTGGCCACGCCTGAGAAATCGGGTTCCGGGTTTGGGGTTTCAAAGGACGAAACGGACGAAACGGACAAAGTTTTCGAAAACCCGGAACCCGGAACCCGGAACCCGGAACCCGGAACCCGGAACC
>CAZXCE010000240.1:0-11617 GCA_964639175.1 uncultured Clostridia bacterium | reverse complement strand
TGGCGGACCAGCCCACCGCGCAGCATTCCAACCCACAGGGTTTTCGACCCGTCTTCATCGGTCGTCTCCAGAAGCGACAAAATCACATCATCCGGCAACTGGCTGGTTTGTGAATCAAACAACGTCCAGTCACCGCGTCGGTACCGCACCAGACCACTGCCGTTGGTGCCCATCCAGACGTTTGAGGTTCCATCTGTATCAACCGTTTCGAGCAAACTGGTGATGGTATTGTTCGCAGGTTTCCAGGCCAGTCCAAACTTAGACCAGGAACTTTTCTGGATCCGCGACACACCGGCACTGTTGAAGCCAACCCAGATGCTGCTTTCCCCATTGATTCCAGTTGTTTCCAGTAAACTGATCGCAACCTGCTGGCGGTTATCGGCAATATTCCCTACCTGTTGCCACTGATTTTGAACCAGACAATGAACTCCACTAAAAGTCGCCGCCCATAATCGGGGTTCGCCGCGATGATTTCGGGTTTCCCTCAAGGCAATCACTGGTGAGTTGGGCCGGGTTGACGAGTGGATGAGAACTTTTTGAATCACACCGTTTTGCACACAGGCCAAACCGGATTCCATCCCAATCCACAACCGACCTGGACCCGATGCCTGGCTGGTTTCGAGCAAACAATGCACGGTGGGATCAAGCAATTTGCCATCAGCGGGTTCAAAGCGATGCCACTGCCCCTGTTCCAGATAGGCCAGTCCCCCGCCAAGCGACCCGACCCAGAGCCTCCTGGTCTCACCCTGCCCGGTTTCTAAAAAGCACCGGATGTTGTTGGTTGGCAACCAGGGGCGCATATCAACCTGAGTCCACTGGCCTTGATGATAGCGCACGATCCCATTCCCAGCCGTTCCCACCCAAATGGTTGTCGTGCCATCCGGTGACTGGGTTTCATACAGGGTGCGAACAAAGTTGCTGGAAAGATGTCCGGTTTGGGTTGTAAAAAGCTCCCACTCGCCATTTTTGAAATGAGCAACACCGCCACCATTTAACCCAACCCACAGGCTTTTATCGGTGGCTGGTAAGAGAGCATAAACAAATGTGGACAGAATATTTTTCGGAAATTGAACCCGCTGCCACTGTCGGCCATTGTAACAGGCAATCCCGTCCTGAGTTCCAACCCAGACATACTGATTCCATTCGCAAATGGCTTCGACTGAATTTTGAGGGAGGCCGTTTTGATCGGTAAACTGTTGATAGACCCAATCTTCGCGGGCATTACGCAGGACGGAACCGTCCGTTTCCTCCGCCACCGCTGGACGGGGGGCGGTTGGCTGCGCCACGACCATTCCGGGAAGGCAGATCAGTCCCCAAATCCCGAGCCAAAGACAAATGATCACGTGGTGGGCAAACGGTCGCTGTGGCATGAGGTGTGGTCACAACCAGAGGCTAACGGGAGGATGATTACTGAGTGGAGGAACTCGTCAGCGGTTCAAGCAGTAGCCGTTGTTCGCCATCAACTTCGGTACATGAAAAACGGGCAAACGTGACATTTTTCATATCCCAGGGGGAGGCGACGGTGATCATTCCAATCTGGTCATCTGGAAAAAACAGAATGTTGAACAACCGGCCTGAAATCCAACTGGCACCATGAATAAATGGCTGATTCGTCACCTGGATCAACAGTGTCTGCGTCGGTTTTGGTTCGGTTTGAAGTATCGCTTTTCCAACTTCTCTCAACACCGATTCTAAAAAAGGATGCTGGATCTCCTTCCCGGCAGCCAGAAATTCGTCTTTTTCACCCAGATGATCAAAAAAGTATTCCCACGGTTCCTTCAGGTTGTGCGCGGTTTGCACTTTTCGCTTCAGCTCAGCCAGTGGTTGATCAAAGTTCGCAGCCATAACACCCCTTTGAATGAAGAATTGAGACCAGTTTGTAGTCAGTAGTCAGTAGTTAGTAGTTAGTAGTTTGCTAAGTTTATTTGGTTGAACTATTTGACAATTTTTTTCATACAAGAACTTCCTTGCAAATTGATATGAGGATACAGAAATTGCTGAACCTCACTTCTGGTTCATCTGCTTGTCCTGTTTGTCCTTGATCGGCCAGATAGGAATCAAGATTGAGGAAACAGGTGAAATTTGGGGAATGACGAATGATAAACCAGTTTGAAGCCAATCGTCAGTAGCCAATGTGTTGGGATCATTCCTTCGGATTGAAAAAAGAACAGGCTGAAGAGTGTGGGTTTACCCATTCTCTTCAGCCCGTTTTTTTCAGCCCTGAGCCCAAGAATTGTTCAGCCCTGAGCCCGAGAATTGTTCAGCCCTGGTTTTTCTAATAGTTGTACACAAAGTCCACCCGGTTGAGGAGCGCCCACTGAAGGTCTTCCAGCGTGATTTGCTTTGAATTCACTGGAGCCACCAGAGCCGCAATCTCCTCGGTCGTTGGTTTGCGGGCAATGGTGTTGAGATAAATCCGTTCGATGGCGACTTGCGGGGTGATTTCCTTGCGATCAAGGGCACCTTCCGTCAGTTTTGCCAGCGAGGATCGGTCTTCAATCCGATTGATGATCATTTCACTATTAAACAGTGACAATGCCTGCACAATCGAACCATTGTTGGTGCGCGGGGTGGTGTTGCGATCTCCACGCCCAAACGAACCTAAGAAGGTATACACCGTGTAGGGATCGTCGGTTGGTCGTGGACCATTGCGGATGTAGCTTGGTTCATCCACGCCTGGCAACGACATCGCCGAGCTAAAGCCCTGACTATAACCTCGTGCCGGGTAGAGCGCCGGCTTCTGTGTGGCGTCACACATCGCATCCAGCACTTCTTCAGCCTGTAACCGCCGAACCAGCTTCCGGGCATAGAGCCGGGCATATTCAGGTTTCCACTCGCTTTCGTCATATTGCGATGACAAGGCATAGGCTTTTGAAGTGACCATCAGGGTAACCAATGACCGGAAATCGTAGTTTTTGGTCTCAAAGTATTTAGCCAGCTCTTCGAGCAAAATCGGATTTGACGGTTGTAATTCCCACGGTGCCGGAGGCGGGTTCTTTGGATCAAGCCGGGCCAGGTCAAATCCGTCAACCGGATCAACCAGACCAACGGTAAAGAAGTGAGCAAACACGCGATTGACAAACGCCCGGGCAAACTGCCGATCCGAGGTAATCAACCGGGCTGCCGCTTTGCGCAGATCTTCACCGGCGTTTGGTTTCCCATCGCGGAAAAGTTCAAATGACGGCTCAATGCGTCCGCCAAAGCGAGGTGGTCGCATCCCGTTATCAGTATCGGCGTTATAGGCACCCCGACGGTCAGTCGCCAAGATGAATTCGTTCAATTCTGTGTTGGTTCGAAACGTGGTCTGCGCAAAGAACGCCGCCAATCCCCAATATTGAGACCGCTGACGGGTTGAAAAATACAAATTGACCTGTTCCAGATGCCCTGACCCATCGTGGCACGACACACAGACCGCCTGTGTCCCCAGAAATGTCCGCATCGTTTCGGCGGCCATTTCATCATAGGCATCCTGGGCAATTTCAGTATTGAAAATCGGGCGTACCAGAAATCCGCCTGGCCCTTCCGACGCCTTGCCTTCATAGGTAATCACATCAGTGGCCAGGTCACGCACCGATTTATTGGTCGAAACAGCCTGGCGGAGGTATTCGTGCATGCCGTTTCGATCAGTCGCGGGTCCTGTCAGGGCATAGTTGCGGGTCAAATCACCAAACCACATCGTCCAACGGTCCACAAAGAACGGACTGTTCATCAGTTCGGTAATCAGTTTGTCTTTTTTCTTTGGATCGGTATCGGCCACATATTGCTGCAACCGTTCAGGTTTGGGCTGGCGCCCGGTGAGGTCGAGCGTGATACGCCGGCAGAATTCCTCATCTGTCGCCAGCACCGCCGGTTTGATTGTTCGCTGTGAAAGTACTTTGAAAATTTCACGATCAATCAGATTTCGTGAAATTTCAGGCGGTAGTTCGATAGGGACCGGCCGCCGGGTTTGTTGGGTTTGTGAACCAACCGACCGTTGAGCGGTCACGGTTCGGGTGGCACGTTCGGCTTCGCCCAGAGTATCAATCTGGACCGAAAGCCCCGCGTGTGGATCTTTGCGACGGGCATCCTTCTGGGCCTGTTCACGATTTCGGACCTGAACGCTGGTTGAGGAGGCCGCCGAATGGGTTTTGGCTGGTTCCGTGTTGAGCGCCGGGTAGGCCACGGTTGCCACAAATGCAAAACTGAATAAGAGTAAAACCAATCGTTTCATATTGTTGTTTCCCCTCCCCCTCAAAACAGCGGACTGATTTCATAGCTGGCATCATCGCCGACGGCTTCTGGGTCAGCATAGCGATAGATGCGACCCGAAGGTGTATCAGCAATGGTTTTTGTCCAGTCAATTCCCAGCACAGAAAACATGGTGGTTACCAGATCCGGCATGTGAATCGGTCGGTTAACCGACCAGCCAAAATCCTGCACCCCACCACCCTGGTCATCGGTGGCCCCAATGATGCGGCCTCCCTTGACGCCGCCACCGGCAAACAACCCGCTGAAGACATAGGGGTAATGGTCACGCCCTGAGGAAGGATTCAAATCACCCACCGTTCGGCCAAATTCGCCCATCACCATGACCAGGGTTTCATCCAGCAGGGTCTTCCCACTGGCACTTCCCGGAGTCGCGGCCAGATCTTCCAGCAAGGAACTGACGGCCATGTCCAGTTCGAGACTTCGGCCATACAGGTTGTCATTGCTGTAAATCAGGTTGTGGTGATCCCAGCCATAGTGATCCACTTCGATATAGCGCGTGCCCCGATTGGCGGCCAAAACGTTGCGTGCCACCGCCAGCGAGCTGCCAAAATAGTTGTCGCCATACCGCTCAATATCCGAGGCCGTGGCCGTGAAGGCCGCTTTGGTCGCCGAATCCTTCATCATTTTCTCGGCCTGGGCCTGAAAAATGGAAACTGACTCTGAAGCAGTCCCGGTTGGCCGATTCCCAATCCCATCCACAAACTGGAGTGCGACCCGCCGCCGATTAAAACTTTCCGGCCCATCTGGCGGATCCAGGTTTGGAATACCATACGCCGGATAAAACACGTTGAACGGGGCATGCGTGGCCGAAAGGAATCCATTGTTGGAATAGGAAAACCCATAGTTAAACAGCATAAAGGATGGGAACACATCCTGGGCGGTGCGCTGGGCTTCAGATTCAAGCGAAATAACAGCTCCCAGGTGTGGAACTTCATTGCGCAAGCCTGGATTGAGCCGCCGCCCGGTCTCAACAAAGTACTCGGCCCGTTCATGGACAACTTCTGAGTGCTGGAGCGAACGAATAATTGAGCATTTATTGAGCTGGGTTTTGAGTCTCGGCAAAATGCCGGTCGGCCAGTCAATGCCATTTGACAGGCGTTCAACACCCAACTCATTGGGCGTCCAGCGCCCTTTCTTCAAATCGAACATATCCACGTGGCTGGGACCACCACGCAGCATTACCAGAATACAATTCCGCGCGGAATTGCGCGGGGTTACGGCTCGGACTCCCGTTGTAAGACGGGAAAGGGTTTCGGCTTTGGCTGGGTTGGGCCATCCCACCAGCAATGAAGTCAACCCGGCAGCACCGAGTTGCAAAAATGCCCGTCGTTCTAAAACCCAGGGCTCGTTTGACGCCCGTTTGGCCATACTGTGCCTCCTCGTACAGGTACATCTAGTCGCTGATGCCCGGACTTCGGTGGGATTGGCCGGAGCATCGCTGGTGTCGCAATCATTGGGGGAAATGCGGGGATTCCTTCCGATTTCAGGGCCGGCGGCAAGGCTTCGGCTTCATCCGTTGCTGGACATTCCACACACTTCACACGCGGTAAAGCAGTGGGAAGACCGGCAGGTAATCCCTGGGGGGTTATACCGGGAACCTGCGGTTTTGGGTTCAGGACTGAAGTGGAAGAAACTGTCGTTGGTTGAGTAAGTTTGCTGATAAGTGCGAGTGTCAGTGTATATCCACCTGACGGCACTTCACCAGTCGAACTTACTTCAATTTTGTAGAATCCACCGGACTGAAGTGTTTGGGTGAGATGAGATGTGGGATTTCCCACCATAGCATTTTCCACCAGCCGATTTCCAGACGGATCAATCAAATGGACCTGCCAGTTTGGTGCGGATGAAGCGAGTGTGACCATCACCCGTTGTCCCGGCTGACCAAAGAACTGATAAGTTTCTGGTTTCTGGTTGAAGGTGATACCCGTCGAGTCGGATTTGACCGCCACGGTTTCACCAAATTCAAGATCAGTGGGTTTTGGCACTCTGTCGAGCCGATTGAGGCTACCGCCAGACAACGACAGGCTATAGTCTCCGGTTGAGTTATCACTAAAAGCTGTCGCATCAATGAAATACGTTCCACTGGATGGCAAGGTATAGACAATCCGGGCGTTGGTGCCACCAGCCGAATCATCATCTTCGGCCAGCAAGGTGCCGGGCAGGTAGAGGTACAGATAGGCGTCAAAGGCGGTTGAGGAGTGCGTAATCGTCACCTGCTGGCCAGCCGAACCGTTAAACCGATACACATCCACAAACCGATTTTCATTGTTGGAATAGACACAGCTTCCGTCGAGTGTCCGACGCACGGTCTGGCCAAAGTTGATGGTGTATGGCGTCACACACCCGTCTTCGTTGGTTCCACCCCCAGCGCTGATGACCAGGGTATACGGCCCGGTGGCGCCAGAAACGGCTGAAGTCACGTCAATTCCAAATAGACCGGTTGAGGGGAGCGTGAAACTGACCTGCGAGTTGGTGCCGCTGAAATCATCGTTTGAAGCCAGCGTGTTGCGGCTGGCATCCAGCAAATAGACAAATGTGTCAAATGCCGATGAACTCAGGGTAATCGTCACCGACTGCCCCTGAGTACCCGAGAACCGATAGGTATCCAGATACTGGGTTGTGTTTTGATAGGCACAACTGGTGTCGAGTGTCCGGTTGATCGTCTGACCAATACTGACAGTAAATGGCGTCACGCAGCCATCTTCTCCGCCACCGCCACCTGCTGCCTGGGTGACGGTAAATGTTTGCCCGGCAATGGTGAGTGTACCAGTTCGGGTTGTGCTGCCAGTATTGCTGTCAACCCGGTACGACACGCTGCCGCTACCGCTGCCGCTGGTTCCGGAGGTAATGGTCACAAATGCGCTATTGCTGGTGGCCGTCCAGTTACACCCCGAAGTCGTCGTGACCGAAACAGAACCAGTTTCAGTTCCGGCGCCATGCGAGCGGCTGGTTGGGGAAATTGAGTAGTTGCAACTGCCGCCGGCTCCGGCCAGAACCAGCCGATATGGTCCGGTTGAGTTTTCAAAGTACGACGTCACATCAAGCTGATAGCTCCCGCTATAGGGCAGCGTAAAGACAATTTGTGAATCCGTCCCATTGGTGTCATCGTCTGAAGCCAGCGTATTGCGATTGCTGTCAAACAGATACAGGTAGGCATCAAAGGCTGACGATGAAAGCGTAATCGTCACCTGCTGACCGGCAGTGCCATTAAATCGGTACACGTCAATGTTGCGTTGCGTGCCTTGATAGACACAACTGGTGTCGAGCGTGCGATCAATCGTTTGTCCAATGTTGATTGAAAATGGCACGGCGCACCCGTTTTCGCCGCCGCCATTCCCCGAATTGACCACTACGGTAAAAGTCGGCGAATCAATAACATTGGCACCACTCGCTGTCCCTCGGACAAAGAATGTGTAGACTCCCGGCGGTGTCGCACTGGTCGTGAACATACTCAGTGAAGTCGAATTTCCGGTCGTCGGATTTTGGGCAAACTGGAAGGTAATGGTTGGCTCAGTGACCTGGGCCTGGATAAAGACCTGCAGCGACACGGGCCCGGTGAAATTGGTTCGATTGAGCGCCACATTGAAGGTACTCCCCTGCCCTTGAGTCACCGTCTGGGTCGTGGGGCTGACTCCCAAATTGACCGTTGGAGTAACGGTTGAATTGACCACCAGGGTAAAATCAGCCGATCTGGTCACGGTTGCCCCAGTCGCGGTGCCTTCCAGATAAAAATTGTAGGTGCCTCCTGGCGTTTCCGTTGTGGTAAACAGCGTCAGGGTGGTTGCGGCCCCGGTTACGGGGTTCTGGCTGTAGTTGAGCGTGATTCCAGGTGGAATCGTGGTTGACTGGATAAAGGTCTGGAGCGTGACCGGCCCGGTAAATCCATTGCGCGATAAATTGATGGCATAATTTGCACTTTGCCCACGATTGACAGTCATCGAACCTGGACTGGTGGAAATAGTCACCGTCGGTCCGCCTGATTGCTGACTCACCACCAGGGTAAACGTAACGGTATTGGTC
This sequence comes from uncultured Clostridia bacterium, assembly GCA_964639175.1. Classification (GTDB taxonomy): domain Bacteria; phylum Acidobacteriota; class Blastocatellia; order Chloracidobacteriales; family Chloracidobacteriaceae; genus JACQXX01. The sequence continues at coordinate 3,349 of CAZXCE010000240.1, read as the reverse complement.
ACCGTCGCTCCCTGAGCCGTCCCGGTCACGGTGAAGGTGTAGGCTCCAGGCGTTGTGTTCCAAACTGTGATCGTTGCGGTGTCGCCCGTAATTGTCCCACCAAATGGATCATATCCGGTAGCGGTCACCCGAATATCCACCGCCCCGGTAAAGTTGGTGCGCCGGAGCGTCAACGTATACTCAGCATTTTGTCCGGATGCGGCGGTCTGCGTCGCCGGGCTGATGGCCAGCGCCACGGTTGATTGACCCTGGGCGCTCCGAACCGTCAGCGTGAAGGGCACGGGCGCAATGGATACCCCGCTGGCACTGCCAACCACCTGCATGGCGTAGGTGCCGGGTGGTGTGGTCGTGGCAGTTCGAATGGTCAGGGTTGAACTTCCCGGCACCGGCATCGGCGAGGGGCTCAGGCTGATCGTGGCTTGAAATGGAATGTTTCCAGTCAGTGACAAATTGACGGAACCGGAAAAGTTCGAGGTGGTACCGGTGACGGTGTATGGCGCCGCATCACCGGCATTGACCGTTTGCGAATTCTGAGCCAGCGAAAGCGTCACCTGCGCCGGATCCGGATTGACCACTAACAGAACCTGAATCGGTACGGCTGAACCACCCAAAAATGAAGCATTGACCCGAATAGTGTATTCACCACGCGGCACGGCAGCACTGGTGCGCGCGGTCAACGTTGCCGTGTTACTGCTGGTTGAAGCCGGGTTAAAGCTCAGATCAATGCCAGTGGTCTGTGTCCCAACCAATCCGGCTGACAAATTCACAACGCCTTGATAGTTGGTTCGCCTGAGATCAATCGCATAGGTCGTTGATTGTCCTGAAGATACTGACCGCGAACCTGGTGTTGACGCCAGAACAACTGATGGTTGCTGGGCCTGGGCTTCGATCACGACTGACACCGTCACTGAATTGACGGTGACGCCGCTCACCGTTCCAGTCACCTGGACATTGTACCGACCTGGCGAAACAGTTGGGCTGGAAGTCACCGTCACCTGTGACGAATCACCAGCCACAGGATTTGGACTGATCGTGGCTGAAAGCCCGGCTGGCACCTGGGCGGACAGGTCAATGGCCTGGGTGGCATTGGTTCGAGCCAGTGAAAGAGTAAAGGTCGTGCTTTGGCCGGCTCTCAAACTCCGCTCGGTTGGAAAGGCCGACAAATTGACGGTTGATTGTGGAGTCCCACTGACATTGATCGAGCTTTGGGCGGTGCCACCCCGATGGCGAACCGCAATCGGTAACGTTCCACCGGCAGTCTGGGCCGGAAGTGTAAATTTGAGTTCCCCAGAACTGATGAGCTGCAGGTTTTGAACCAGTTGCTGCCCGACCAGAACCTGGGTTTCCTGAATGAAATTGAGCCCGGTGATGGTAACGTCAATGCTGCTTCCAGTGCCGATTTGAGTTGGGGTCACGGCATTGATGACCGGCGCCGCCATCGCCACACGCAACAACGACGCCTGGGTTTTCTGGCTGTCCAAAATCAAGATCGAATTGTCGGCAATGGCAATGGCAAACGGGTTGACGAAGGTTCCAGATTGGGCCAGTTCGGAGGTCACCACCTGTTCGCCATTGATCGTCAACACCCGAACCTGATCTTCTTCGGCGACATAGAGATTTCCCAGAGCATCAGACGCCACGGCTTTCAAGGTGCCCAGCGTTGGAGATTGTTGGGGGTCAAAGCGACTGCTGACCTCGGTTCGCCCCTGGGTTGAGCGAATTGTTTTCACGGTGCCGCCCGGCAGGGCAATCTGGCGCACACCGGCATTGCGATCCACCACGCTGAGAATATTTCCCGTCAGTGTGATTTTCTGCGGGCTGTTAAACCGGGCTGACCGACCAGTACCATCCTGCCCACCAGCCTGACCAATTTCACCAGCCAGGAGTTTGGCGGAAGCGGTGACTGAATCCAGCGTGGTGTTGAGCGTAATTTGCCAGATGGTGTGATTGGCGGCATCCGTCACATACAGATCACCGTTGGAATCAATAGCCACAGCCCGCGGCGCCCAGTCAGAGATTCCAGCCGGAATCATATCGCTCAAAGCCACCACGGTTCGGACCTGACCGGTGCCAAGATTCACCCGGCGAATGCTCCGGTTGTTGGTATCAGCCATAAAAATCTGGTCACCGGAAATCCCAATTCCGAGTGGACCATTAAACCGGGCATCACCAAAAATGCCATCAATATTGCCGCTGGTGTTGAGCCTTCCCGCCAGCGGTCCAAGCGGTTGTCCAAGCAAAGCACCCATTAAAATGTGTTTTTCCCGGTCTGAAACATACACGGCCCCGCCATACCGGACGATATCACCATTTTCAAACCCGGCCAGAGCGGTTGAATTGACTTCGTTGACGGAAAATACCAGCCGACGGGTAATGGTTCCAGCCGTGAGCCGAATCGTTGCGGCTCCGCGCAACACACCGGTCACGGTTCCAGTTGCATCCACCGTGGCCCGGTCAGGGTTATCGCTGATAAACGCAATGGTGGCACCCGGAATCGGCGTTCCATTTTGATCTACAGCCACCGCCGTAATCTTCACGGTTGTCCCGACATTGACCACCAGCGAGCGCGGCGCATCAACGCGAATCGTTCCATTTTGCTGGCTTGATCCCGTCCCCACCACAAACTTGAGCACGTTCGATACCTGTCCATTGCTCAATTGAACCCGAACGTCATAGGTCTGATCGGTTTGAAACAACGTGGCCGAAGGGTTTTTCAAAAGGATTTTATCGCTCCCTTTGACTTTTGCAGTGACCGGCGTGGAGTTAAACAACACCGTCGCTCCGGACGAAAAACCGCTCCCGCGAAGCGTAATCTTTTTGGGCACCTGTCCGACAGGTGTTTGGCCCGGCACAATCGAAGTCAAGGTCGGCGCCTGGCGGGCAGAGAGTTCAAGAGTTTCGGCGTAGCCAGCAACTCTCAACCGACTTCCCTGCCACATCAAAAGTCCAAGCAGTCCAAAAATGACCCATCCAATGAGTATTCCATTTCGCGGCACTCTGTTTTTCATATGTCACTCCACAGGTTTCCAGGTATGAAGAAGGAAGTATCAACTTTATTTTACGGAGGTGCTTTTCCTGTATCGCTCAATCAGTCGCTTCAAATCGGTTTTTGTTCAAAAATCGGTATTTTCCCCAGTCAGGTCCGGGCGGTTCTTAACATGCGAACGATGTGCCCAATTCAGGCAATGCAACCTGCTTTTATTTTTGTTTTTCGGTAACAAAGTGGGTTGAGGTGGTGTCTATTCGAAATCAGGGTTCAGGGTTCAGGCTCTCAAAAACCCGGAACTCGGAAACGGTGACTGGTGCTTGGTTTCGAAAACCCGGAACCCGGAACCCGGAACCCGGAACC
>CAZXCE010000239.1:6244-11621 GCA_964639175.1 uncultured Clostridia bacterium | reverse complement strand
CCATCCACTACCTCGCACACCTTCAGAATTGATCAGTTTTGATTATACCACTACCACTTATTGACTTTAAACAGCACTAAATAACTCTATTACTTTCTGATGGAAATAATGCCCGAAAAAGAAGTTTTCTATATTCATCGGGATCAAGTGCAGCTAAAAGTTTTTTCTGGAACTCCTGTGTTATAGCCGGATTCCCCTGAAAAGTACCTCCGTTACCTGTTACCTGTGCGTGGGTAGGGCTGGTCAGAAAATAATCAAATCTCGGCATAATGTTTGGCCTATTTTCCTTGTAGGTTACTTCCTGTCGAGAACAAGAAGGGTAAAATCAATTTTTTGATCTTCCCTTCTCTTTCCCAGTTTTTATCTTGATTCAAAACTTCAACTGCACTGCCGGATCTCCCAAAATGATGTAGTCCCGTGCGTCGTTGCGGGCGACCCACAGGTTGGCCAGTTCCCAATCGGGAATAGCAGCCGGGTTGCGGTTTTTGACTCGGACGTTGTCTACTAAAATGGTTGAGATCGCGGCTTTGCGGACGTCAAACTGGTCGGTGGCATTGCCGATGCGGTCTCCGGTCATTAAACCCTGCAGAACGCCTTTGAATCCCTGCACTTGCGCGGTGTTGACGTTGGCTTGCAGAAAGGAATATCCCCACGCACGGTCTACGTGGGCTAAAACGGCTAACGCACCTTTTGCAAGCATTTTCTGCGGCAACCGGGAAATGAATGGCTTCGGGGCAATTTGGCGGTCGGTTGCGGCTCTGAAGTTTGAGAAGTCATCGTGTTGCGGCGTTCCGGCGCCGTAACAGGCAAAGAAAAAGTGAACCATCCCCTGCAAACTGGCATCATCCGGCACATCGCTGGCCGCAAAGTAGTGCTTTGGACTGATACTGCCGTAGCCTTCCCAATCCTGACAGACAATCGCTCCTTGATCGGAAAATTGCCGGGCAGCATCCCGCATTGAAAAAGCCATCCCGTGTGACCCGGTGAACAATATCGAAGGTGGGCCTCCCTCGATGTTCCCGGTGAGAATGTTTCCGAGCGTATCTTTTGTCGCCTGATGTGGTCCAATAAAAGACTTCAAGTCATATCCAAATCGTTTGCCAAGCGGGCCGCGCTTATCTCCCTGGACAAACCGACTGGCAACCTGTTCTGAAAACAGTTTCGTAGCGACGTCATCCAGGTTATGCGGTGCAAACAACGCCAGGCTTTTCGCTCGTGGTTGGGTTTCTCCCTTTTCATGGGCAACTACAGCGTCAGCATATTTCGAGTAGTCTTCTACATTGTCAAAATGCAACCGGCCTACGGCCCAGTAAATGTCGAGTAAATACTGGAACTCAAACGGGATCTGCTCGGGTGAACCTACGATCAAGAGATAAAACGGAACACCCATGCTCGGGTCTACCGGGAACATCCCTACGCCATGTTCTGTCAGCCATTCCATACAACTCTGGCCGATTTTGTATTCAAGCTCCTTATAATAATGACCAGCCTGCGCTTCTCTTATCTCCAACAGCGGTTTCAGTGCCGCTTTGATGGCCGGGTCGAGGTTGGGTGGGAAAATAACTCCCCAGCCAGCATCAGCAAGATCATTTGGGGTCAGTCCTCCAATCAAACCCAAATGAGGCATGCCATCACCATGTTTTCCAATCAAGGCGATATTTTCAGTGCTGTTTTCAGGTTCACCAACGGCCAAACCAACGATGGTTGAAATCTCTTCATACTGCGGATAACCGGTTTCGGCATACACCGCAAAGGAAGGAATGATTTCGTTGTTTGCAAACCTCGATTGCATGTCCTCTGCACTGAGTGGCTTGGATGAAATGATTGCTGGTGATTCCACAGTTGAAGCAGCATCCGGCTCAGGTTCAGTTGGTTGTGATTCATTTGAAGCGGCTGACTCAGCTTGAGGTTCTGGGTTGACAGGTGTGGTCGGCGCAGATGGTGGACGGCTCGTTTTGCCTGGAATCACTGACAGAACGGCTTCCCAAAAGGCGTGGGCGACTTCGGGTTCGGCAATCATGTTGTGTGCGCCGGAAGTCTGATTTTCAATCTTCGAAATGTACTGGCTGGCTTCCAGGTTGTAGATTCTCCCTGGTTCAAACCGGTATAACCGCGTCGCCGGCAACATGGGGCTGTTGACGGCAACCGTATCAATTCCGTTGGCGCCCCATGCTCCAAGCGCTCCGATTTCGGGAAGGTCTGGCTGCTGGCCAGCGGGTGCAAAACAGACATCGCCTTTGACCTTTGAAGCCATTGGGTAAAGCACTCCGACGGCTGAGTCATATTTTGAACGCGTCGTCACCAGTGGGCCTTTGATTTTTTGTTCGCGAACCACCGGATGAAAATACCCAGGACGGTTTGAGTGTGGAATGTCCTCGGCAAAGGACCAGTGCGAAAGCGCACCTTGAACCAGAAACAGCGTGTCTACGGGTCTGACCAGATGTCCCGCTCCGTTTGGACCAGACAACACTGACGAAGCGACGATACAACCAAAACTATGCCCCATCACGTGGAAGCGGGCGTCTGGCGCTGTCGTCAACAACTGGTTCAGAAAGTGAAGCCCTCCGGATTGTCCAAAACTCCGGGCCCGATCTTTCATTTTCCAGAACGACAGTTGCTGGAGCAAACTCACAATCCAACCCGGCGCCCGCGATGCAAAGTTTTTATCAGTGCCATAGCTCGGAATCTGATCGTCAAAGGCTGGAATATCCGATGCCGGAACCTGGGCTTCGAGCAATTCATAAAAGGTCAGTGGGTCAAAGGGATGGTGGTCGCTTCCAGGTGCTGAATCCAAACCGCCTCCGATCAAGCCCGATTCCTGATACAGCACCTTGCAGGCAAACAAGATTTCACGGGGCGGCTTTTCCTTCGAGTCACCGTGGGTTCGCTCATAGCCCAGGATGATTTCGAGCGCTTCGTTGGCCAGGTCCGTCGGCGTCAGGCAGGGGTAATAATCAGCCGTGTGCTCGTCGGTTGTTCCGTGGCTAAACTCAACCGAATCAGTCGTTTCAGGTTGTCCGGCAAGCTGCTCGTTGCCCCAGGGCAAACTTGGCCAATGGAGTCCTACCAGCAGGGGGTTGAATTCCGGACAGGCCGTCCGTACCCGGTCAATATCAATTTCACAATCCGCCATCGCTTTGATCCAGCGATTATATTGATCAATCGCAGCCGGAATATCCCCTTTCCATCCGTGGCTGATGAGGAACACATCCGTGACTGGCTTTTCAGTCAGGGTACTGACCACGACTTCGCTCAACTTCCCATCTTCATCATCGGCGCGCTCGTTGCCGTTTTCATCAAAACACACCAGATGATAGAGAATATCCGTTTCAGGAATCGTGACTTTCGGCATCGGAGGTCTCCCTGTGATGAATATCGAGCTTGAAGTCAGTACCATCCGCTCACGCAGGTGGTACTGACTTCGATATAAATTTTGGCCTGAAGAGTCAGTTTTTTCGCTTTAGAAGACAGCAGTGAACGAATTTTTTGGAAAAATGAAAGGACAGACAAAATGAATGTATTTTGAATGCTTGCTGGTGCGGATCATAAGACGATCTTCTGATTAAAATCAATCACTTTTTTTCACTTCAACTGGACTGAATCTCCCACCTGTCACTGAATATTTTTCCAACTGGCAGGCAGGTCTTTTCGCGTTCTCACTCTGTTCAACCCAGGTCAATAATCCAATTTTTATCAATATTTTAAGAGCGAATACGCTTCCAAAATAGTGGAAGCTTTTCAAATCCTGCTCCTCAATGAAAAGAGCCAGGAAGACAGGTGTCTTCCTGGCTCTTTTCCCCTCTTTGGGAGCCAATCAGTTCCTCACAATTCCTTTGCTTCTGGCAGCGGCCAGCCAGAGCGGGAATTCGTTGAGCAATCGGTCATAGAGTTCTTCATCTGAAATCGCCGCAATGTCGTTGAGGGCAAAAAACGAAGCGTTATCCACAATCCGGCCCGGCAGCGTATCAATGCGTTCCAGAGCGCCGAATTTGGCATTTCCAATTCCGACAAATTGCCAGAAGATTGGATATTGCGCCGCGTTTGTAATGATTTCCTGGATTTCCTGATTCTTCTTCACGCCTCCGTCACTGACAAAGACAACAAAGGCCGGAATTGGACCTGGTTCTTCAACCACATATTTGTGAAGAATATTACGCATTACCAGCGGCTCATCGTTGTGGCCGTAAATATCCCGGTCAGAGAGGGCTTCGCGATTGACGTACCCTTCGAAATTGTGGACCGTGGCCGGGGCCAGCCGTTTGAACCGATGGTCAAAACGCCAGACATCAAGGCTGCCGTCATCGTCAAAGGAAAGCGCGACGGCCAGGATGCGCTCCACGACGTTTTGCACCGTCCCGTTTTTATACAACTGGGTCATAGAGCCCGTGATGTCCATTGCAAGCCCAACTCTGGCTTTCACACCTGTCAGGTTTTTCCTGGCCAGCGTCACCTCGACTTTCTGCTTGAGCAGGCTCACCTTTGGGGGAAGCGGTGCTTGTGGCACAAACGAAACAACTGGTGCTGGTGGAGCCACAGCAACTGGTGCTGATGCTGATGGAGTGCCTGCCGATGAGGTCGAATGTTCCTGGTAATAGCGATCCACAAAGCCTTGTAATCCAGACCGATACCCCTGGCCGACGGCCTGAAATCGCCAGTCTCCGTCTTTGCGGTATAGTTTGCCAAACTCCAGCGCCGTTTCCGTGCTCGAATCGTCACTGAGTGAAAACCGGGCCAGTTCGCGGTTTGTGTCTTCGTCCACCACGCGGATGAAGGCATCACGGACCTGTCCGAAACTCTGGTTCTTTTCAAGCGCACCATCAATCGTGACCACAAAGACCAGTTCGGTAATCGCCGGGTCAACCCTGGGAAGCTCAACCCGGATCACTTCAGCGTCTTCCGAAGCGCCTCCCTGGCGGTTATCGCCTGAGTGAATGACAGATCCATCCCGTGACCGGAGATTGTTATAGAAGACAAAATACTCCTCGTGCGGGATTTTTCCATTACTTCCCAGCATAAACACTGACGCATCAATATCATAGGGTGTACCAGACTGGCTTGTTTTCCAGCCGAGCCCAACCAGCACCCGCTTTAATTGCGGAGCTTCCTTCGAAAGATTGACGCGACCACCTTTGGTCAAATGTACTGGCATGTGTTGACTCCTTTCAGGGTGAGAACTGAAAACAGCGGGCTTGGGGCAATTCAAGGGATGAGGGATGAAGGATGAGGGATGAAAGAAAACCAGGTCTTCAACCCATCGTCTGTAGCTTTCAGGTATAGATTTTTTTATTGCGCTCCAGTGGGACGAGACCTTGTGTGAATTGGATTGAGCATCCTGAAAGGCTGCAGTTCGGATAGCCGGTTGGTTGCCAGGTTTTGG
>CAZXCE010000239.1:0-6234 GCA_964639175.1 uncultured Clostridia bacterium | reverse complement strand
TGGAAGCTACCACCGGGAAAAGGTTGTTTCACTACCCCCGCGCGCGCCGCGCCCAGCGGGCGCGGCTCGCGCGGCAAAAAAAGAATCGGCCACTGGATCCGGTGGTAGGCCCAAAGCGGCCAACCGACCGGCTATCCGAACTGCAACTCTTCGAGGTGCAAAACCAAAAACCGACACGTGAAAGCTTAGGGCTGAAGACAATGGGTTGAAAAATTGGCTTATTTCATCCCTCATCCTTCATCCCTCATCCCTTGAATCGCCCCTAGCCCCATGTCTTCACCCCCTATTCTAAATGTTCTTCGGCGCATTTGTGCAAATACTGTTCGGTGGCCAGTCGGATGGCTTCAACGAATAGTCGAGGAGGTTCAGACTGACTCTGGCCAAGCAGAAAAGCTTTTGGAAACACACGCGATAAAAGTGGATCGGTTACCTTTCCTTCCTCAACCGAGTAGATCCGCCGTTTTTCTGCCGCATCCAGTTTTTCAGTGAGTTCAGCCCAGATAATCGGTTCATAGGCTGCCAGACTGGCCGAACTGGTTTCAACCAGGCAGCCAATCGTTTTGGCATTTTTTTCAAATACGTGGAGGCCACTTTCAGCCAGCATCAACAATCCGGCCTGTGGGCCATCCATTTGAATGGCCAGCCCTGGCATAACCTCCGGAGGATCTTTGAAAAATTCATCCGGTTTTTCAACGACCGTCCCTTCAAGCGAGAGAGGATCTTTGGTTTTTTCCCTGGGCTGGGCATACTGAATTAATTTCGTTGTCCACTGGTGTCGGGAAGCAACTTCCAGATAGCTCGAAACCAGGTCACGAATGAACTCTGGATTTTTTCCATAGACCGCGACAATCACGTGGTCAGGTTCTTCGAAGGTCAACGCAAACATATCAATCAGCAGCCTCAATCGCATTTCGGCAAGCTGTTCCAGTTCAAGCTGATAGGGTTTGAGGTCTTTCAAATTATGCTGGTAAAAATCAAGCAGGATTTGATTTTCGAGAGCCCGTGATTTTTCCTCCAGTTCAACTCCCCGGATGGTCAATTGTTTTAAAATCGGCAACCGGGCCAGCAATGCTCCAAGGGCTGGGGCATGTTTTTTCTTTTGTTGCTGCTGGATACTGCGTTCAACCCGGTATTTTTCATTTCGAAGATTGATAAAGGCAATGCTATGTGTGAGTTTCAGTACTTTACGCACAAATTCGGAGCTGCGGTCGGCCAGGTCCCGTAGCCGACTTTCAGCCAGTCGAACGGCGCTGGCTTTGGTTGACCCATCTTCTCGCGGCTGAACTATCACCGAAAGCGCTTCGCCAGCAACTGAAACCGTAACCCTGAGCGGAAGCGCCTGGGCATATCGGTTGAGAGCCGTACTGAGCGGCACCAGCAATTCACGTTCGAGACACCGCTTGAGCGGACGAGCACCGTACACGACATCATACCCTTTGACAGCCAGAAAACCTGGAACTTCCGGGCTGACATCCAGATGCAGATTGCGAAATTTGATCCCTTCACGGCGCTGCATTAAATCAATTTCACGCCGGGCCACAGCTACGATTGTTTCAGGTGAAAGCGGTCCAAACGGAACGATGCGATCAATGCGGTTAAACATCTCTGGCCGGAGGTAACCCCGCACGGCTTCGACAAAGTGCCGGACAACGGCTGCTGGCTGGCGATCATCGCCAAACCCGATGGTATTTCGACGATAGGATTCAGCACCTAAGTTCGAAGTCATAATCACCACGGCATTGCGAAAATCGGCTAACCGTCCGCTGGCATCAGTCAGGCGGCCTTCACCAATCACCTGCAGCAGCAAATCAAAAAACATCGGGTGGGCTTTTTCAACTTCGTCAAACAAAATCACCGAAAAAGGCTGTTCGCGCACTTTGGCGGTCAGGAGTCCTTCGGCCAGCCCCAAACCGCCGATTAAGCGCAGGATTCCAGCAGGTGTGGCAAATTCACTCATATCAAAGCGGGTCATCCGGGCTCGATCACGAAACAGGAATTCTGCCAGCGCCTTGGCCATTTCAGTCTTCCCGACACCTGTCGGCCCAACAAACAGAAATGATGAAAGCGGTCGGTTTGGTCGCGTTACGCCAGCCTTAATTGCCGCCAGAAGGTCAACCACCAGATCCACTGCCTGGGGTTGCCCGATGACCTGTTGACTGAACCAGGCGTGAACGTTCTCTAAATCCAGCGGAATGGATTCGTCCAGCAAAAAGAGCGGCAGACCCGTTTCACGTGAAAATGCCTGGGTAACTTCCGTGCTGGTGAGGGTTGAGCCTTCAACGGCATCCTGGATCAAATTCTTCAAGAAGCGGAGTGGTCGCCCAGGGTAGGCCGAATACGTTGCATATCGGCGATGCAGCCGGTCAAGGGTCTCAATTCCAAGGTCATCCAGCACAACCTCGCGCCCTGGAACCAAATCTGAAGCCACCCGGCGCAGGATTTTCTGGCCAACTTCAAACGATGGCTCGGCAATGTCAATTCGATGAAACACCTGAAGCAAATGTGGGTCTTCGCGTTCAATCACCGTGATTTGCTCCGGAGTGCATTCAGCAACCACAAGCATATCACCCCGAGCCAGATACGAACGGAAGAAACTGGCAATTCCCTGTTCGTTACTGACAGATTTGCCGACTTCCATCAGTTCAACCAGATTTCCCAGATGGAGTAGCGCTTTGGTACTCGTTGTTTCGCGCCAGATGTCAACACAGCGCTCCTGCCACATCCCAAACCCGGTCATTCCAGCCACCAATCGGGAGCCCGAAGTTGCCCAAAACGGAGTATGTCCAAGATGATGTTTGTTCCGGGTGCGAACCAGTTCGTGAAAAATAGCCGTCTTTCCAGTGCCGGAAGCACCAACCAGCAATACACTTCGCTGGACTCGTCCGGTTAATGCGGCGGCAAGCATTTCAACCAGGTCATCCACCTCATAAGCAACCGGCAAAAAACCACTGTTGAGGTTGGTGGCAACCTGTTCCAGCACAGACTTCTTTTTCTCTGAATCTTCGTCCTTTTTGGACATCACCTGCTTTGGCCGCAGTAAAGTAATCTGTCGGGTCAGGTAGCTGGTTTGAACTTCCTCAGCCTGTTGCAGCAGCAGTAATTTGTACAGCGAGAGGTTAGATTCTGTTCGCAAGATATGCTGCCGGACTTGCTGAAGAATTTTTTCGTTTAAATCTCCAGTCCCGCTCACAATCACTGTTTCTTCAAGTTGTGGTAAATACGCCAGTTGGGCGTCACCGTGCTGCCAGGTTACACCAGAAAATTCCAGATTGAGCGGCTCGCGCCAAAACACGCCTTTTGGGGGGGGCAGAGTGAGATTCCACCGACCTGGTTCAATAGGGTCGGTAAGCTGGCGCTGATAGACGGTTCCCAGTGACAGATTTTCCAACACCTGAGCAACATTTGCCGACAATGCAGCGTGGGCTTTTGCAGGCTGGTTTGTCAGGCACGAAAATTCTGGAAACAACAGTGCCTTTGAGAGATAGGTGTCATCGCTGAGCTTGAGAACGATTCCGAAAAATTTCCAGTCGAGAGTTGGCATGGTTTTAGGGTCTGGGGTTCAGGGTTCAGGGTTCGGGGTTCAGGGTTCAGGGTTCAGGGTATAAAACCCAGTAAGCGCAAGGCGGATAGGGTTTTAGCCCGGCACGGACGTTGTAAAATCACCTCGCAATCGCAGTTCCTTCCCTGACAAAGCCGCCGGCAAAAAACCTTATTTTTTCGAAAACCCTAAACCCTAAACCCTGAACCCTGAACCCGGAACCCTGATTTCGGTTTATTTGCCTTTTAAGCGACGAAAAATAGCCAGGATAACCAAAGAGACTATCTACCCCATAAAAGTCGCTTAAATCGGCAATAAACGCAATTAACGGTCATTTCGTGAGCGGGATCGCTTCCCCGGTTGAGCCAGAATTTCATCCGCGAAGAATTTTGCCGCATTGCTGAGCAGGGTTTCACGCCGCGTGGTCGGGTCATACCTGTCAATTTGCCTGAGCAGGGTTCGTTTGTCGGATTTTTCCAGAACTTCGCGCGCCCGCCGGCACCACTGCTCCTGGTCTTCGGCGGAAAGGCGCTCCAGGACCTGGTAGGCGGTTTCCTTGGCGGTTTCTTCCTTGGTCGGAGGCGCCACCGGGGCGGCTGGCGGCGCGGGTTCGTCAAACGGCAGCAGGCTGGATTTGCCGGAGGAGGTTATTTTCCCTGATTTTCCACCCGTCGTGATGGCGAGTTCGATGTACTGACCGATGCCGGCCAGGTTTTGGACTTCAAACCCGGTTTTCTGGGCGGCGTTTTGGGCAAACTCAACCACCCGTTTGCCGTCATCCACCGACAGGTTGTATTTGCTGATCCAGCCCGACGCCAGCGAGATTTCCTTGGCGGTCGGTTTGCGTTTGAGGTCAAAAGTTTTCAGGAAGTGTTTGACGAAGCGCTCGGGTTCGGCCAGCGTCAGATGCCGTTCAGCCGTGAATTCCGGCACATCCAGATCGGCATTTCCGACCAGCAGGCCGGCCTGGCCGCCGAACAATTCGAGATCGTCAATGTTGATCGTGACTTCAGAGGTTTCCTGCTGCGGCTGAAGGCGTTTTTTGCGGGCGATGAGCTTGTAGTCGGTATCGTCGGCCTCGATCAGTTGCACCGAAAGCACACCATCCTGGATCGGGAGCCCTTCGAGTTCGCTGATCACGTTTTTGAGCGCCGTCACCCGGAGCGAAAGTTTCTGGTAGCGCTCTGAGAGCACCCCCATTTCCTCGAACAGCTCTTTGGTTCGGCGTTCGTACTGGTCAATTCGAAAGAGCTTGGGTTCGATGAGTTTGTAGACCAGTTGCGAAATCCCGCTCCGAAACCCCAGCAGCACTTTGGCCCGCGTCGGGAGCGAGTAATTCAGCCTGAGATTCATTTCGATTCGCTCGTCAAACACGACCCGCACGGTCTCGCGAACGTTTTTTCCCTCGCCCCGGCTGATAAATTCCAGAGTTGATAAAATATTGAAAAGACTGATCTTAGACAGTGTATTGCGTTGATTTTTGTCGTAAAACGAGTTTTCCCAGGTGATGTTGACCTTTTTGAGCCGGGCGAGGGATTCGCGGATGGCTTTGCGGGAATTTGACCCGTAAGGCTTGCCCAGCACCTTGAGCAACTGGCGGATGGCAAACGTCAAAACCCTGGGTTTGCCCTGTGATTCCCAGAGGTAGATCAACCCGTAGAGCGTTTTCTGGTCTTCGGTCGTGAGATTGCCAAGCACTTTGTCGGCACTGAGTTCAACCCGGGCGACAAGCTGGCTGCCGTTTGGGACCGAAATCTGTTTGACCAGGGTGCGGTCATCGAGGACCGGAGTTCCCTTGGAAAGCTGCCAGATTGACGGCCAGCGTTCGAGATTGAGTTCCGACCGAATCAGCGTTTCATTGGTCAGGTTTTGTTTTTTGGTGTTTTTGGGGTCTTCAAACAAGACCTCCTGGATTGAGTCTGTCATCGAACCGCTTCCTCCTCCGAAAAGACCCAACCCGGGTCTGCACTGCCCGAAACGAAAAATGTGATGTGTGGAATGACCCGGCTATTGAACCACCATCGGTTTTGCTGAATCAAGCCAGGGCAAGCACTTGTTCCGGAAATAAAAACAAAAAAAGAAAAAGAAAAAAGAAGAAACACACACACACACTAACACACACAAAAGCGCCTCGCGCGCGTGCTCGCGCGCGTGCGCGTTGTGTGTGTTTATAGTCTTTAAAATAGTCTTATATAGTTAGAGGTTTTTTTCCACAGGATAACTTATTTATTATCAATAGTTTACAAAAATCGTGGGTCCAGCAAATACCCCACTTGGGTCCAGCAAATACCCCACTTGGGTCCAGCAAATACCCCACCTGGTACAGCAAATACCCCACTTTTGACCAAAAAATGGGCCTTCGGTACAGCAAATACCCCACATGGGTCCAGCAAATACCCCACATGGGTCCAGCAAATACCCCACTTGAGTGAGTTACTATCAGATTTGCGGGTCCAGCAAATACCCCACCTTTTTTGGCCGGTAAAGGCCGATTTATTTTGAAATAAATACTGTTTTTTAGAAAATAAAAATAACGCCTGGGTCCAGCAAATACCCCACTTTTTTGAGGCTGATAAAATGCGGATGACCATCTGGGTCCAGCAAATACCCCACCTTCCTGGGGCTGATAAAACACAGATAGGCCATCTGGGTCCAGCAAATACCCCACCTTTCTGGGGCTGATAAAACGCGGATGG
>CAZXCE010000238.1:0-11640 GCA_964639175.1 uncultured Clostridia bacterium | reverse complement strand
AGGGCTGAAGACATTGGGCTAGGGGCTGAGGGCTTGGGGCGATTGAAGGGATGAAGGATGAGGATGAAGAAAACCGCTCTTCAGCCCTCAACCCTCAGCCCTCAACCCTCAACCCTCAGCCCTCAACCCTCAGCCCTCAACCCTCAGCCCAGCCCTCAGCCCTGGTTTCTCCATCCCTATCTCAACAAGGATCAGCTTTCATGTATCAAGAACAACAACCAATCCAACCTGTACTTTCTGATTCCGAATTTATTGCCCGGCTGCCGAAAGCCGAATTGCACGTTCATCTGGAAGGTTCGCTCCCACCGGCAACCGTTTTGAAACTGGCTGAAAACAATGGGTTACGGCCTCCCTTTGAGACGCTGGACGAATCGGCGGCCTATTTCCAGTACCGGGATTTTCCTCATTTTTTGGAAATCTTTATGGAAGTCTGTGGGTATCTGCGGACGCCCCAGGATTATTACCTGCTGGTGAAAGACTTTCTGGCTGATGCCAGGGCCCAAAACATCCGCTATCGCGAAGCGTTCTTCAGTCCAACCATGCATCTCGGAAAACCTGGTTTATCTCAGGAAGCGTTGCTCGAAGCGCTAGCCGCCGGAGTCAAAGACGGATATGCCGAACACGGCGTCGAACTCCACTTTATTGCCGACATCAGCCGCCAGTTTGTCCCCGAAGCGGACCCGGTGGTTGACTTTGCCATTGCCGGGCGGGCTGATGAGTTGTTTATTGGCGTTGGTATTGGCGGCGCCGAAGCCGGATTCCCGCCACGTTTGTTTGAATCACATATGAACCGCGCCCGGGCCGCCGGGCTGCATTCCGTCGCCCACGCTGGTGAAGCCGCCGGGCCGGAAAGTGTCTGGGAAGCCCTGCGCGTGACCAAATCTGAACGGCTGGGGCATGGTGTGCGCAGTATTGAAGATGCCGCGTTGATTGAGTATTTGCGCGAAACCCAGACCCCGCTCGAAATCTGCCCGACCAGCAATCTCTGCACTGGCGTCTATGAAAGTTATGCGGCGCACCCCTTGCGCCGGCTCTGTGACGCCGGGCTGGCTGTGACGATTGGTTCTGACGATCCGCCTTTTTTTGGGAGTTCGCTCAACGACGAATATGCACACCTGCTTGCCGATTTTGGGTTTTCACGTCACGAGGTATGTCGGTTGAGTGGCAATGCGATTGAGTATTCGTTTCTGCCTGCAGACCGCAAAGCCGTCTACGCCCAGGAGTTTGAGCGTGAGTTTCGGGCTCTTGGCCAGTGACACTCTCTTTCGGCGTGCCCCATATCACATCATCTGCGACCATCGCTGGTTTAACATGGAGAAATTTGGGCAAAATCTGGAAAAACTCCATCACAACGCCTTGCTCATTGCGAAAAGACAGGGTACAAACAGATCGTCTTGAGGGTTTTGCCCAACATTGACTCGCATTGCATTATCCCTGATGTTGCCAGCCTTGCCGCCAGGTTGATGACTTTCTACATTTCAGGTAAACCCGCAGGTTCTTTAGTTTCGTCATTTCTGTATTCAAAGAAGTAATTCCCAGGCCGAATAAACTCCCTCGACGGTTCCCTCCCTTCGTTCCGTTTTTGGCCAGGGGGATGGAGGCATCTATGGAAGGACACGACTCCCCCTATCGTGAAGTTCCTCTCACCCCGATCAGTCAATTCGCAGATCCGTACCGGTTTCTGGTTGAAGCGGTCAAGGATTATGCCATTTATTTGCTTGACCCGGATGGGTATGTGGCAACCTGGAATGCAGGTGCTCAATACATCAAAGGGTACTCTGCCGATGAAATCATCGGACGTCATTTTTCCTGTTTTTACCTTCCGGAAGACGTGGCGAGGAACATTCCACAACAGCATCTTAAACAGGCAGTTGCCCTGGGCAAAGTGGAAGATGAAGGCTGGCGGGTCAAAAAAGATGGTACGCGCTATTGGGCCAATGGGGTGATTACGCCGCTGTTTGATGATAACGGGGCATTGGTTGGCTTTAGCAAAGTGCTCCGTGATCTCTCAGAGCGCCACGCCAATGAACAGAAAATCCAGGAACAGCAACTGATCCTGGCTGGGATTATTGACACGGCAATGGATGGCATCATTACGGTTGATGATACCTATCGAATCATTGTGTTTAACCGGGCGTCTGAAGCCATGTTTCTCTGTTCGGCAGCCGAGGCGCTCGGCCAGCCCCTCGATACATTTATTCCCGAGCGATTTCGTACCTCACACGCGCAGCTTGTCCATACCTTTGCACAGTCAGAAATCAGTTCCCGAAAAATGTCCATGCCCCGGATTATCTATGGGTTGCGGACCAACGGGGAAGAATTTCCCCTCGAAGCGACTATTTCCCAAACTGAAGTTGGAGGGCGAAAACAGTTTACCGTTATCCATCGGGATATCACCGAACGTCTGAAAGCAGAGCAGGTTGCACAGGAACGACAGGAGTTGCAGAAACAGCTTGAGGCCATTTCAACGACGGCCCCCTGTGTCTTATGCACCTTTCGACAGAGTCCGGATGGCGCCGTTTGTTTTACCTATGCTTCACCCAAGATTTTTGAAATCTATGGATTGGAACCAGAGGCTCTGGCCATTGACGCATCGCCGATTTTTGAGTTGATTCATCCGGATGATCTTGAGCAAGTCAGAATCACCTTTCGCGAATCTACCCGGACGATGACAACGTGGGGGCTTGAGTTCCGCGTCCGAAATCCGCACAAAGGCGAGATCTGGGTTGAAGCCAAATCAACCCCGGTCCGCGAACCTGACGGAAGTATCCTCTGGCACGGCTTTCTGATGGACGTTACTGAGCGCAAACAGGCCACCAATGCCCTCCGCGAGAGTCAGCGCTATCTCAAACAACTGATTGAAAGTTTGCCACAGCTTGTCTGGACCTGTACGGCTCAAGGAGGCTGTGATTATCTCAGCCCGCAAGCTGTGAGGTATACCGGAATTTCTGAAGCCTCCCAGTTTGGTTTTGGGTGGCTGGAATCAATTCATCCTGATGACCAGAAACAAAATGCCACCCAATGGATGCAGTCGGTTGACCAGCAGACCAGTTTTGAGGGGGAATATCGCATCCGCCGGGCCGACGGTGCGTACCGCTGGTTTAAATCGCAGGCCCATCCATTAAAAAATGAAGCGGGAGAGGTCATCAAATGGTTTGGTGGAAGTACCGATATTGATGACCAGAAACGGACTGAATTAGCCCTGCGTGAGGAACGAGACCGGTTTAACCGGATTGCGGCAATTGTTCCTGGGGCCATTTGTGCCTTTCAACAATGGCCGGATGGCCGGTCACGGTTCCCCTATACGAGTAGGGGGCTGGTTGATCTCTATGGGGTTTTACCAGAAGATGTGGTTGAGGATTCGAGTGAAATTCTGAATCGGGTCCACCCGGATGATATTGGGCATGTTCAAAAAACAATTCAGGAATCTGCCCAAACCCTCACCGCCTGGCGCGATGAGTATCGGTATCTCCACCCAATCAAAGGTGAGATTTGGGTTGAAGGGCATTCAATGCCAGCGATTGAGCCGGATGGAAGCATCCAGTGGTATGGCATCGTGATTGATATTTCCAAGCGCAAACAGGCTGAAATCGCTTTGCGTGAACATCAGCAGTATTTGCAGGAGTTAATCGAAAGTTTGCCCCAGATTGTCTGGACCATGGATGCTCAGGGAAAGACGACATACATCAGTCCGCAATGGTATGAGTACACTGGACTGCAGCCTGTAACCCCGTTGCCACTCAACTGGGGGCAAGTTGTTCATCCCGAGGACTCAATTCGCAATACCGACCTCCTTCAGCGAGTGCTCTCTGAAGAACGGATGTTTGATGCGGAATATCGGATCCAGCGGGCAGATGGGGTGTATCGCTGGTTTAAGGTGCGGGCGGTTCCGTTCCGTGATCAGTCAGGAAGGATCGTGAAATGGATCGGCACCAGTACCGATATTGACGATCAAAAGCAAACCGAAGTCGCCCTGCGCCAGTGGGCTGATGCCTTCGAAAATTGTGCGCATGGCATCGCGATTGGTGATCCGGTCACCAATTGCGTCATTGCCTGTAACCCGGCTTTTGCTTCGTTGCATCATCAATCGCCGGAAGGCATTGTGGGACAACCACTCCTGAGTCTGTATGACCCGGCTGATTGGGATTACATCAAAGCCTGTATTGCCAGCGCCGACCAGATTGGGCAAATACGCTACGAAACCCGAATGCAGCGCAAAGATGGCGCTCTGTTCAATGTCCAGATGGATGTGGTGTCTGTGCGTGACGAGAGCGGGCGGGTTCGATATCGGGTGGCGACGATGCAGGATATTACCGACCGGAAACAGGCTGAGGAAATCATCCGGGAAAGCGAAGCCCGCTACCGCAATCTGGTCGAAGTTTCGCCAGATGCCATTTTTATCAATCGTGACAGCCAGGTTGTCTTTGTGAATCGCCAGGGGCTGAAGTTGTTTGGGGCCCAAACCAGTGATCAACTCCTTGGTAAGTCTCCCTATGATCTCTTTCACCCAGACTATCACGAGTTGATCCGTCATCGGATTCAAACCATGCTGGCCACGAAAAAATCGGCCAGGGCACTTGAAGAAAAAATTGTCCGCCTGGACGGCCAGGTGGTTGATGTCGAAGTAACCGCATCATCGTTTCTGGATCAGGAGAAACAGGCGATTCACGTTGTCTTACGCGATATTACCGAGCGGAAGCAGGCCGAGCGCCGCTTGCGGACCCAGGGAATGGTCAGTCGTATTTTGGCTGAAGCCAATACCTTTAGCGAAATAGCCCTCGACATCATCCAGACATTATGTGAAGCCGAAGCCTGGGACTATGGTGTGATTTGGAAAGTTGATAAAAAGGCGAACCAGTTGGAGTGTGTTGATGTGTGGGCACGTCCTGAGCTTGGACTTGAAGGGTTGGTCGCTCAGACCCGGTCCCTGACATTTGCTCCCAATGTGTGTTTGCCAGGACGGGTTTGGATAGAAGGCAAAGCGGCTGGAGATGAGGATGTTGTCGGCGAGCATCACACCTGTCCCCGGGCACCATTTGCAATCAAATCTGGTCTTTGCAGCGTGATTGCATTCCCCATTGTGCATCGTGGGGAAACGCTCGGGGTTATGGATTTTATGAACCGAACTCGGATTGTTTTTGACCAGCCACTGCAGGCACAACTGGGTATTGTCGGAAGTCAGGTTGGCCAATTTCTGGCTCGCAAACAGGCCCAGGAAGAAGTCCACCGGTTTGTGGCAGGGAGTCCGGCGGTTATTTTTGCCCTCAAGCGAGAAGGGGCCGGCTGGAAACCAGCCTGGACCAGTGAGAATGTGTTTCATTTGACTGGCTATCACGCTGACGAGGCCAACGAACCTGGCTGGTGGGCCAGTCACCTTCACCCGGAAGATCATGACCGGATACTGGCGACCGAATCCGCGCTGGAAACCACCAACCATCTGATTGTGGAGTATCGGTTTGGCCGTCGGGATGGTACCTATTTTTGGGTCCGTGATGAAAAACGGATCCTGTTTGATTCGCACGATCAACCCACCGAAATTGTTGGATCCTGGTCTGACATCACAGAACGGGTGCGTCTGGAGGAACAACTCCGCCAATCACAGAAAATGGAGGCCGTCGGTCAACTGGCCGGAGGCATTGCCCATGATTTCAACAATTTATTGACTGTGATTGTCGGCTATAGCGATTTATTGCTGGCAAGAATGCCGCCTGCGGATCCAAAGCGAACCAATGTCGCTGATATCAAGCATGCCGGCGAGCAAGCCGCTGCCCTGACCCGGCAGTTGCTGGCCTTTAGTCGCAAACAAATCCTGGAGCCGAAAATCATTGACCTGAATGAAGCGGTCAGCCAGATTGAGAAAATGCTCCGGCGGTTGATTGGCGAGGATATTATCCTGACCACGATCCTGCCGCCGTCGGTGAGCAAAGTGAAAGTTGATCCAGGCCAGCTTGAACAGGTCATTATTAACCTGGCGGTCAACGCGCGTGATGCCATGCCCCAGGGAGGTCACCTGACGATTGAAACCGGCATGACAGAACTTGATGACGAGTATTGCCACTCGCGACCAGAATGCACCCCTGGCTGGTATACCCAGTTTTCTCTCTCAGACACCGGGTGTGGAATGTCACCAGAGGTCAGAAATCACATTTTTGAACCCTTTTTCACCACCAAGGAGCCGGGCAAAGGTACGGGGCTCGGGCTGGCAACCGTGTTTGGAATTATCAAACAAAGCGGCGGCCACATCGAGGTCTATAGCGAAGTGGGCGTCGGCACCAGCTTTAAAATCTACCTGCCAGCAATTGAGGAAAAATGGACGGTGATGCAAACCGAAACTCCGACAGAGGACGCTCAACATGGGAATGAAATTATCCTACTGGTTGAAGATGAAGCCATTGTCCGCACCATTGCCCGGCTCTCGCTGGAAACGTTTGGGTATCAGGTGATCGAAGCCGGAAGCGGCGCCGAAGCACTTGAACTTGCCAAAACATTGACCGAGCCGATCTCACTTCTGATCACCGACGTGATTATGCCCAAAATGAATGGGCGTCAACTCGCCACTCAATTCCAGCAACAATTTCCGAACTTGAAGGTGTTGTTGATGAGCGGGTATACCGACGATGCCATTATCCGCCATGGTGTGATTGACGACACGTATGCGTTTATCCAAAAACCTTTTACCCCAAACTCGCTGGCCAAAAAGGTGCGTGAAGTGTTAGAAGAGAAAAATGGAAGAAGCAAAAGAACGAAGTCGTGAAATGGTGACAGCAAAGACCCATTCGGATTGAGGGTATCAGGTTCAGGGGGCAGGGAACTACACTTCTTTCAACGAATTCGCGTTCCTGTCATACAATGCCTGGGTTGCATCATGGTATGATTCGATCAGTGTGAGTTTAACCGGGCAACCCCACACTCACTTCTCGATTGACGACTCGCTCCTCACTATTTCTGCGCGCCTTGCTCTTTCCTTATTCATTCATTCCAAATGTGGAAAGCTGGGATTGACCCAATGCTTATGGCCATCATGTATTTTCTCTGGCAGGTACTTCAACCTCGATCTGAGCCTGTAGACCTTGTGGGATTGATTGTGGGCAGTGGCTTTCTGGCTGTTATCCTGGTGACGTCGGGAGGACTTCTCTTTTTTCGCAATCTTACCCAGAAATCTCACTCCCTGGAGGCCAGTGAATCACGTCGAAAGCGATTGCATTCGGCTATTTCCACACCGCCGTTGCAGTTGTTGGGGGCTTACCCGGTTGTCAAACTGGTGTTGATCTATCTGGTGGTTGGGGCAACCTGGATCCTGGTGTCTGATCAACTGATTTCAAGTCTGATTCGGGACCCGGAACTCATCAGCCGGCTGCAGACTTACAAAGGCTGGTTTTATGTCTCAGTGACGGCCATATTGCTTGGAATCCTGACGCAACGTTATTTGAATCAGCTTCGCCGTGCAGAACGCGAACTCTATGAAAGCCAAAATTGTCTGGCTGGCATTATTGCTTCGGCACTCGATGGAATCATTATTGTTGAAGAACAACACGGAATCACGCTGTTAAACACCGCGGCTGAGCAACTCTTTGGCCGCTCCACGGCTGAGCTTTTTGGAAAACCACTCAAAATGCTGATTCCAGATTGTTTTCAATTGGCTGCTGACTCACAGTCGCCAGAGAAACCACCTGCCGCTGCTCAACTGGGAAATCTTTGCATCGCCTATGGATTGCGGGCCAGTGGCGAATCTTTTCCCATCGAGGCCACAATTTCCCGAATCGAAGTCGCTGGACGGGTCTTCTTTACCGTGATTTTACGCGACATTACCGAACGCAAACGGGTGCAGGAAGAGATGCAGCGGTTTATCTCGGGCAATCCAGCCGTGATTTATGCCTTAACCGTCGAACCAGGGCACGCACGCACCATCTGGGTCAGTAAAAATGTCGCCGACATTACTGGATACAACCTCACCGAGGTGATGGCGGACGACTGGTGGGAAGGCAATGTTCACCCGGAAGATCGGGAGCGAGCAGAAGGAATCGTTTCAACGGTTTATAGCACCGGGCACCAGATTTCGGAATATCGGTTTCGCCGCAAAGACGGAAGCTATTTTTGGGTCCGCGATGAATCTCAGCTCTTGCGGGACGAGCAGGGAATTCCAACTGAAATCGTTGGTTCCTGGTCAGACATCACTGAGCGGATTGAACTCGAAGACCAGTTACGCCAGTCACAAAAGATGGAAGCCATTGGCAAACTGGCGGGTGGTGTGGCGCACGACTTCAACAATTTGTTGACGGTCATTATCGGCTATAGCGATTTGTTGTTGCGACGGATGACGGAGTATGACCCTAAACGCAACTACGTCACTGACATCCGACAGGCCGGAGAACAGGCTTCTGCCCTGACCCGGCAATTGCTTGCCTTTAGCCGCAAGCAGATTCTGGAACCGAAAATCCTGGATCTCAATGAAATTGTGACCAATATCGAAAAAATGCTCCGCCGGTTGATCGGCGAAGATATTGTCCTGACCTCAGTGTTAAACCCGGCATTAGGGAAAGTCAAAGTGGACCCAGGTCAAATCGAGCAGGTCATTATCAATCTGGCCGTCAATGCCCGGGATGCGATGCCCCAGGGAGGGCACCTGACGATTGAAACCAGTATGATTGAGTTTTCAGAAGAACTTTGCCGCGTGCATCCTGACTATAAACCCGGCTGGTATGTCCAGTTGTCTTTAACCGATACCGGCTGTGGCATGACGGCTGAAGTCAAAGATCGCATTTTTGAACCGTTTTTCACCACCAAGGAACAGGGCAAAGGCACCGGGCTTGGACTGGCTACGGTATTTGGAATCCTGAAACAGAGCGAAGGTCATATTGAAGTGTACAGTGAAGTTGGAGTCGGCACCAGCTTTAAAATCTATTTGCCGATTATTGAAGAAAGCTGGTTTGCCAACGCTGATTCTGAAATGATCGAACCCGTCAGACACGGACACGAATCAATTTTACTGGTTGAAGACGAACCCATTGTCCGCGAAGTCACCAAACAGTCGCTTGAAGCCTTTAGTTACCACGTCATCGAAGCCAGGAGCGGCCAGGAAGCCCTCGACCTGCTCAAAACCATGTCTGAACCAGTTGCTCTGTTGATCACTGATGTGGTGATGCCTCAAATGAATGGCCGGCAACTGGCAGAACAACTCCGGAGCAAATTTCCAGATTTAAAAGTCCTGTTTATGAGCGGTTACACCGATGATGCCATCGTCCGGCACGGGGTTCTCGATGCCAATGTGGCATTCCTCCAAAAGCCGTTCACTCCCACTGCGCTGGCCAAAAAGGTGCAAGACATTTTGGAACGGAAGCCGAATGAAGAATGAAGAAAGAATGAAGAATGAAGAATGAAGAAAGTACCTGGTGCTTGGTGCTTAGTGCTTAGGAATCAATACTTTCGAAGTAGAACCAGTCACCAAGCACCACGAACCAAGCACCAAGAACGAACCGCTTACCACATTCTTCATTCTCAATTCTCTATTCTCCAATCCCGTATGGCATTTTTGGCAAAAATAAGGTATTGAACCTGGAAGCCGCCCCTTTATTCCTGCACCTGCCCTGATGACCTTCCACTTGAGTGATGCCGCTATGTATGACTTGCACGTTCTGCTGGATGAATTGACCATTCTGCGACAGGAAAACGAGCAGTTAAAAGGCTATTTGCTTGAAATGTCGCCTGATGCCGTGATTGCGGTGGATCGTGATGGAAAAATTGTTTCGGTCAATCAGCACGCGGAACAGTTGTTTGGCTATGACCGTCAGGAATTGCTTGGGCAAGCAATGGAAATCCTGATACCAGAGCAATATCGGGATGTTCATCACTCACACCGGAATGTGTATTCAAAGTCGCCTCATTTTCGGCCTATGGGGAAGACCAGCCTTGAGTTTTATGCCCTGCGAAAAGATGGAACTGTCTTTTCGGCTGACATCAATTTAAACCCGGTGCAACGGAGCGGCATTGTGCTGGCTGCGATTCGGGACATCAGCCAGCGCAAACAGCTTGAGCAGTCCTTGCGTGAAGCCAAAGAACAGGCCGAAGCCGCCGCCCGCGCCAAAAGTATCTTTTTGGCCGGTATGACCCACGAGTTTCGCACACCACTCAATGGAATCCTGGGATTTATCCAGTTGCTGGAACAATCTCCGACGCTGACCGCTGACCAGCAAAAATACCTGGCGGCCATCCAGCGGAGCGGAGAGCACCTGCTCGACATCATTACCGACGTGCTGCATATGGCGCGGATTGAAACTGGTCGGATTCAGCTTCAACCCCAGGTCTTTGATTTGCACCGGTTTTTGTATGAACTGGAAACCCGGACCCGGACCCGCGCCCAACTCAAACACCTGCAGGTGATTGTTGACATCTCAGCGAACCTGCCTCGACTGGTGGAGGGCGATGCCGAAAAACTGCGGCAGATTTTGCTCAATTTGCTGGGAAATGCCGTCAAATTCACGGTTTCCGGAAAAGTGACCCTGCGCGTTGGCTGGCAGGGTGAAACCGCGGAATTTGAAGTCGAAGACACCGGGCCCGGCATTGCCCCAGAGGCATTACTGCAGATTTTCGAACCCTTTGTGCAGTGCAAAGCCGGAGATGTGGTCATTGAAGGCACCGGGCTTGGGCTGGCCATTTGCCAAAAGTTTGTGGAACTGCTCGGTGGCACCATCCAGGTCAAGAGTCAGGTTGGGGTGGGAAGTACCTTCCGGTTTGTTATCCCGCTCCAGGTCAAAGAATCTGCCGATGAGGAATCCAGCCAGGCCAACCTTACCCCTACGTTGATCAACTATGGAGCGCCGATTCGGTTGCTGGTGGTTGATGACCAATCAGATGACCGGGAATTGCTTCGGATGTTGTTGTCCCGAGACGGTTTTGACGTCCGGGTGGCCGCCAATGGCCACGAAGCAGTTTCATACTGGCAAGAATGGTTTCCACATCTGGTCTGGATGAATATGCGGATGCCGGTGATGGATGGCTATGAAGCAACCCAGAAAATCCGGCAACTTGAGGAACTCTATCCGCCAACAGCACCAAATCGAGTATTTTCAACCAAAATCATTGCGCTGACCGCCAATGTGCTCGATGACGTACGGCACGAAATTCTGGCCGCCGGATGTGATGATGTCGTGACCAAGCCCTACAAATTACAAACCTTGCTTGAAAAAATCCATTTCCATCTTGGAATCCGGCATTTGTTCGAACCACTGGCATCACCCATTGCCTCAGAAACTCCCAGTCTGACTGACCAATTGGGACAAATGGACGGCGAATGGAAAACCGCTCTGTATCAGATGTTGATTGCTGGTGACATCATCCGTGCTGTGGAAATTGCCCAGCAGGTGAGCCCCACTCATCCCGAATTGGCCCAGGAACTGACCGACATGGTCAACAATTATCAATTTGAGCCACTGCTGGCGATTCTCGAAGAAGACTGAAGCAGCCGGGTTCAGGGTTCAGAGTTCCAACAAGAAAAAGACCAAAAGGACCAAAATTCGAAAACCCGGAACCCGGAACCCGGAACCCGGAACCCGGAACCCGGAACCCGGAACCCGGAACCCGGAACCCGGAACCCGGAACCCGGAACCCGGAACCCGGAACCCGGAACCCGGAACCCTATTTCCC
>CAZXCE010000237.1:0-11759 GCA_964639175.1 uncultured Clostridia bacterium | reverse complement strand
CACAAAGCCGACCCGGTTCATCCCCGCGCCTGCGGGGAACACGCAACCCAAAATGAGGAAAGGTATGCCGTGGGGGGTTCATCCCCGCGCCTGCGGGGAACACGTAATTCAGGATGAGATTAGGCGACAGAAACTTGGTTCATCCCCGCGCCTGCGGGGAACACGTCGTCATCGTCAATCTTCCCGGCTTTCAAGGCGGTTCATCCCCGCGCCTGCGGGGAACACTTGGAACGAAACTTGCACAGTAGGCAATAAACCGGTTCATCCCCGCGCCTGCGGGGAACACCAGGCCTGGAACGGTTTTGAGGTATCCGATGGCGGTTCATCCCCGCGCCTGCGGGGAACACGTGCTCAGTCCGATTTGGATTTATGTCAGTCTCGGTTCATCCCCGCGCCTGCGGGGAACACGCTTCAGACGGCAAAAAAGATCTTGACTGCTACGGTTCATCCCCGCGCCTGCGGGGAACACTCCAAAAGCACCTGCTGAGAAAGGGCCAGAGACGGTTCATCCCCGCGCCTGCGGGGAACACGGCGGATTCTACCGCGCCGTATGATGGCCGTTCGGTTCATCCCCGCGCCTGCGGGGAACACGAAGGTCATTATGTAGTGACTGATCAATCTGCCGGTTCATCCCCGCGCCTGCGGGGAACACGCACCGATCATCAGAGCAAATCTGCACACGGGCGGTTCATCCCCGCGCCTGCGGGGAACACTGCGCTAGAAAAAGACGTAGCTGAGCGAAACCCGGTTCATCCCCGCGCCTGCGGGGAACACCCCCTACATCACGAAAGGGTTGAATCAGGGAACGGTTCATCCCCGCGCCTGCGGGGAACACCGTAAGTGCTTCTTTGTTCCCGTTTTTGGCGGCGGTTCATCCCCGCGCCTGCGGGGAACACACCTCTCAGAACTTAATGATTTTACAGGGTTTGGAGAAGTGGTATTTGGCTACCAACTGATTCTCTTAAAATAGCAGCCGTTCGGAGCACTTTCAACCCCCTTTCTTTCGTGAGTCTTCTTGTTTCTGAATTGATGGATCAGGCTCTGGTTCAGGCAAAAATGACACCAGTTGAATTCCATCATAATCCACTGGGATTCGACGGTTCGTTCCCAAAGTCTGTACCTCAAAGCCCGATTCGGTTGGAGCTTTCCAGGCCATAACGGCATTGCCTTCGCCAATTCCCTGTTCCACCTGTTCCCAAAGATAGTCCCGCACTCGACGGCCATAATCTCCAACATACACTCCGGCTCGTACTTCCAGAAGCCAGATTGCCAGCCGGCCACGCAATCGAGGCGGAACGTTTTCAACTACGATGACCAGCATCTCCTAAACCCTCCTCGTTTGGAATGGCAGGCAAAACGGCTTCGGGTGCGGGCTCAGGCGGCTTGAGTTCACCGGCAGCTAAAATTTCTTCAATTGAGGGAATAAGCCGCTCCAATAATTTTGTTTTTCGAAAGGTGTCCCGACAGGCAAGACGGACTGCCCGTTCGGGAATCGGCGGATTGGCGGCGGCAATCTTAAAGGCAACCGGAACGACCGTTTCAAATTTGAAAATGTCGGCCACGTCATAGACAAAGCTCAACGGTTTTCCAGTATGAATAAATCCAATGGCTGGTGCGTATCCGGCAGCCAGGACAGCCGCTTCGGTCACACCGTAGAGGCAGGCCGTGGCGGCACTCAAACATTGATTTGGAACATCGCCTGTGTTCCAGTTCGTGTAGTCATAATTCCGGTTCTTCCAAACCACTCCATATTGTTTGGCAAACAGATCGTAGAGTGCCCGAACGCGGGCGCCTTCGATCCCGCGAAGTTGTTCAATGCTTCGTTTGGCCGGAGGCTCTTCGCCAAACCGCATGCGATACATGTTGCGGACGACTTTGAGCCGGGCGGTTTCATCCAGAGCCAGTTTGGCCTGGTAGAGTAATTTATCCGAACGGGCACCTCCTGGCTGGCCAGCCGAATAGAAGCGTACGCCGCCTTCTCCGCACCAGATCAACAGTGTTCCCACCGTAGCCGCCAGTTGCGCGGCCCGGTGTGAAAGCCGGGTCCCTGGTTCAAGCATCAGACAGGCTACGCCTCCAAGCGGGATGTGTGTTCGGACTCCGGTTTTATCAATCACCACAAACGCGCCATCCAGAACATCTATTTCGCCCTTTTCGACAAAAAGCAACGACAGACGTTCTTTGATTTGAATTGGTTTTGGTGGATCCATGGCAGTTTCTCCTTATTATATATGGAGTGCTGCGGCTCGACGCAGCTTTGATCCTCAGCAGAAAATCGCACCTGATTTATCCCCACGATAGTGAGGAACTCAATACATATGAAATTGTCAAAGACCAATTTCTGAATGTATCCCCACGAAGGTGGGGAATCTGTGTCACCACAAAGTTAGCAACGGTTCATCCCCACGAAGGTGGGGAAAGAAAGTTAGTATTTTGAAAGGGAAAGCAATCCACAACCAAGTCCTTTGGCTGAGCCAATCCCTTTGGTGAGTGTTTCAAGAAATACATCCGGCTCAGTCACAGTCAGGTACCCTTCAAACAACACAGTTTGTACCTGGAGCAAGTGTTCTTTTTTCGTAATGTCGAATTGTTCCGATTGTGACTCAGAATCGCTGCCTGGTACAGAAATCTGTTTTTTTTGACGGCCATCTGAGTCACTGACTTTTTTCACCGCCTTCCACATTCCTTCATCAATAATGGTGACGTTGAACGGTTGAACTTGAAATCCTCCTTCCTCCCCTTTGCGCTTGAGCCAGGTAAATTGGAGGTCACTTCCATTCAAGGCCCGTCGTTTTTTGTTTTGTCTGACGGTTGGATTTGCTCGTAAGCGAAACCTGAAGATTTGACCAGCCTCAAAGTGCAAGCTGACTTCTTTTGAATGGAGCTTGAGATTTGATTTGAAATCTAGTGACAGATCTGTCCAATCAGGGAAGTTTCGACTTTGTACCAAAACATCCGCAAATTGCGCCGTTGGGTTTTTGACTGGTTCAACTCGAAAGAGCACTCCTCCAATTTGTCCCTGGGGAAAGCCACGCATGACAGCGGCATGCGTGTGGTAGGGGGTATGGAGTACCCGTTGGACCTTCGCACTTAATAAGTTGAATTGAAGACGACTTAGATACATTCGATTTGGTCTCCTTTCAGTGCGGGCACCTCCTTCATCCTGACATACCGGCTTGCAAACCGGCGATGCCCAAGCGCAAAACTGAGTGGAACATCACGTCGAAGCTCTCCATCTTGATCTCCAGGTAAGCACTCAATCATCAGGCGGAGCTTGGTCTCAGGTCTTTCCAGGTTACGATTGGGTGATGATTTCTGGTGTTTGGGATCATCGGTTCGGTGTTTTGGAGCAATGCCTGGAAAAGAAACCAGGGCTGTTTCAAGGGGGTCGTCCCGTAATCCGTCTACAAGAAAGACTGATGCGCCCGGAACAAAGGCTTTGCGTCCAAAAAAGATCGGCCAGACAGGATGTTGTAGAGCCACGTGAATGGAGTGCAATAACGGCGAGGGGCCTTCAAGTCCGACGAGAAAAGCAGCATCCGCCAGATAAGCCCGGTTTGATAAGCGAGTATCGAAATCGCGCTCACCCCGAATAATCGCCTGAGCCGTGTGATAATCGTTTGCCACGATTCCTTCGCGATCTACCCGGACCCCCATCCGAAGTGCAGCCAGGTCGTCAACGGGTTCAGCTCGATCCCGTCCAAGTGCTGCACAAATGAGACCAATGATGCCGCTTTTGGTCGGTTCTCGTTCGGTATCCCGTTCCTGAAAACGACTGCGAGACCCCCAGGACTGCATCGGTGCGACACAGCGAATCAGTAACGTTGTCATAGCGTTGTCTCCAGTTCCCTGAGTTTGGAGGTTACTTGATCAAGCAATTCTTCGAGCGGAAGCGATTGATTTTCCAGCTCTGGCAGCAACGAACTGGTTAGATCAAGGAGAATCCCTTTTTTCCCATACATTTTCTCAAGTTTCTCAAAGTAGCTTCTGAGTTTTTCGACAGATCTGGTTACAAGATCTTCCAGTTCTTGTCGTCCTGGTTTCACTGGTTGAAGAAAGGCATTGGCCAGCGACCAGGGGGCATTCTTATCCCGCACCAAAACCCGAATATAAGATGGGGGATTCTGAGCCGCCATACTATTTTGTTTTCCTGTTGGAATCGCCAGGACCGAGGCTTCTAAAAAGCCACGAACGGCTCCACAGACCATTTCAGCATCGTTTTGCAAATTGGCTTTGAGCACACCAAGATTGATTTGCGAATATCGGTAAAAGCACGAACTGTTAAACTCAACCGTTCCAATCATATCCGAACCGGTCTCTTCATTTGGCAACAGGTCATCAATCGCGGTGTAATAATCCATTTCCATTTGGACTTCATTGGTTGAAATGGCATGCGCGACCTGACAGGCTGCATTTACTTTTTTGTTGCCATCATCAGCGACCATTCGACCAAAAAGGGCAATATCAGCCGCAAACGATTGACCGAAAACGGCAGTGATTTCATTTTGGAGCTCTTTTGGAATTGCTTCCTTTTGCTCTTTTTTGGATTTTTTCTTGTCAGTTTCTTTTTCTGATTCAACAGATTGGACCACCGTCAAGAGATCCCAGTTTGTGTGGGCAATCTGAGCCAGTGCATTGATTTCGTTGCGCCCAAGGTAAAGCAAATATTCAGTTTTTTGCTTATCTTTGAGTTTAAAACCAGCTCCTTTGATCAGATTCTCAGCAACACGGTTTGAGTCTTCGGGTGAATGTCCAAGTTCAATCAGTTTTGAACTGAGTTCACTGCACAGTCGCTTGGTTCGGACCCCAACATCACCTTTTGAAGCCAGCACGGCTTCTTCAAATGATGGATGGCTCCGCACTGAGCGCTTAATGCACTGACTGGAAATGCGAGCCCGTCGAAACCCACCAAAAGTACAATCTTTTGGGGCACCTGTATCGTCGCGGTTCAGGTTAGCTGGTGAGAAATTTTGGATGATATGTAATTCGACAAACATGGCTGAGTCTTCCTTTCTCGAAGTGAAGCCCTGATTTGGGCGTTAGTCAGTAACGGTCAATGTGGCTGATGCTTCTGAGTTGTTTGATTCCTCAGGTGAGGAACGTTGCCAAAAGTCCTTTGCCCACTGAAGTTGAATAAACTTTTCCTGATGTGACCAGTTGCTGAGATTGTCCAACAACACCCCATAATCCACGGCAATACTATGGGTTTTGGCAAGTTTAATGGCGTGGCGAAGATGTTCGCCGACTTCGTCCTCATGCGATTTCAAAAGGGCTTGAAATCGCCTGGTGAGCGATTCTCCTTCACCAAATTTTTCTGTTTGCTCCAGTCGCAGAAATAATCGTCCGATGGTCTCGCGTGGAGTCTTTTTCGGTTCTTTCCCAGGCTCTGAGGGTTCTGGTTTGGGTGGTTTGTAGAAATCAGGGTGGATAGCAAATAGCTCAGCAATGACAAACATCCAGTGATTTTTCAGATCATTTTCTTTTTCAGAGAAATGCGGGGCGAGGTATCGAAAGGTATCGGTCGTAGCCGTACCATTTCTCAATCCACGGCGCAAAATCGCCAGCATGGCCCGGTTCTCTTGTTTTTCCGGGTCGATTCCCCGGAGGAAACGAATGAACGATTGTTTACTCATAAATAACTTCTCCAAACAATGTAAGTTGATTCCAGCCTGGACTGGAAATTGGTAATTGCCCGGTTATGAAACAGCCGCTTCGGTTTTGGGCTTGAGTTTGCTGAGTTCTATCGAAAGCCAGCTTTCCGCCTGTACACGGGCTTGTAATTCCCGAACGGTGCGACCAAGACAGTTGTCGGATGTTTCCTCAAAGGCTTTTTTCGCGAGGGTATTGACCTGTTTCTTCCAATTTACAAGGGCACTGGCATCGGTTGTTTTGAGTGTTTCAAGCAACTGACGAAAGGGGAGTTCAAGTGAATTCCAATACAACCGCATCGTGCCAAAGGAATTCATCAGATTGCGAACTGAGTTTTTGTCAATTTTCCGTTTGGTGTCTCCCGCAGCCAGGATAAGTTCTGCCAGTTTCCAAATAGCTTGATTCAAAACAGCTCTGACAGCTTCTGTATGTTGTAAACCTAACTGTAATTCATGAACGACATCCGGGTTGGTTAGAAGCTCGGTCGGAACCGGCAGAAATTCCTGTCGCCAAATAAGTGGATTCCCTTTGTCATTGCCCAAACCAAGGATCATACATTTCAGCGGATAATCCTCAGACAAATATCCATATTTGGTAATTAAAATATTTGCCTGTTTAAAAGCTTGAGGTCGTTGATCGTCTTTGTCTTCACCAAAAGTAAACAGGCTGCCGCTATCTCGCCAAAAAGCACGTTCTGGTGATAGCCCGACTGGATATTTGGTGCCTTCCTTTTCATTGATTTTTAGAAAGAACATCGGGTCACGCAGTCTTTCTTTTGGAAGTGAGTATGCCTGACCGATGTACATCCACCGCACTACCGTTTTTCCCAACTGTTCTTCTGGTAAAAGTCGAATATGCCGGCTCTTCCAGGTCAGGTAATCAACATAGCCGTTTGGTACGCGGTCTCCGAATGGTTTATCGAAAGTGTCTTGCTCCCAAATTGGCAGATCATCCCCAATTCGAGGCATGGGGCTATCGCCAAAATAATAGAAACAATTCAACATCAGGGTTTCGAACAGGTTTTTTCCCAGAAGAAGCGTGGCGACAGCTCCCGCCATGGGGCCGCCAGAAATATAGGGGTGTTCACCAAAATTGCTCGTTACGCCTTTCCCTCCAGCAAGGGCGGAAAGCTGGGCCGTAACGAGATAACGAGCAATTTCCGGCGGCGAAAAGGCTTCCGGGCCGTCTTCAGGTGAATGGTTAAAAAATCGGCGACTTAACTCCACCGGCAGTCGGTTGGCCGATGTTGGTTCTTTCAATTCAAAATTGGCAGTTTGAAAGAAGGGAACGGTGGTTGAAAACAGGTCGAAATGATCTTTCCATTTTTCAAGGTAGGAAAATATGGGAGTGGAAGAAAAAGTTCCTTGCTCCCAGAGATCGTTCCATTCATCAAGGTTTTTCGGTCCATCCAACGCCCGGTGGATAATTGCCAGGAGAAGTCGGTGCAGGGCTGCGGTGCAAAGAGGACTGTTATCATCAATAGCAGCCAGTCGGTGAGCCTGCCCCAAAACATCAGCCAGTGACAATTCACACGGTTTTCCATCAAGCGTTGTACCGCCGATCCAGGGTTCGGTGACAAGGTTAAATGATGGCATATATTCCCCCAGTTTTGAGAAGAGGGGTAAATCGGAAGATTGATTTACCCAGTGAAGAGCAATATGTCTTATTGGAGAGAAGAAGTTACATTGACCTGATTTGTGTCTGTACTGGACATAAATCCATTTTGCTAACCACGACAATATTTAAATCGGATAACCCGACTCTAAATCCTTATCCAAATTCAAAATGCCTGTGGGGTCATCTGGATGAAGGATAGTGAAGAATGGCTTGAAGATCAAATACTTCTTTATGACAAGTGCTCACAAAAAAGTAAGCAACTTAAATTTTTAAGTTACTATTCCCAAGTTAATGTCATATCTCAAAACCGATTGATTGTGTGTGATAACCCCATCTCGAAATACTGCTGGTCGGCAATACTTCAAGTGGGCTGATTTCTCCCAGGCTGGATGCTCTCCGTTCCCTTTAAAATAATTGACCCACTCCGCTTTACTGATGTTCACCGCGCATTTGAGTAACTCGCGAGTGGCCTCCTTATTTGGCGGTTGATTGAAATTGATCGGAGTTGTGTATTCAGAATCCAGAAAAACCTGATCTCCCTGTCCATGTAGAACAATGATTGTGATGGATTGGCGGGCAAGGCGAGTGAGCATTGGGACCTGGTCATCTTCATCCAGGGTATAGTTTTGCTCGGTTATTGCAGTTGGCTCCCCAACATTTGGTTCTGCAAGCAAACGCTCCTTGGCAAAGGAGGTTGCCTGTCTATCAAGTTCCTTTTTTTCGATGTTGCAAAGATCAAGAAACCCTGTCAGGTGTTCCGGGCATTCGATTTCATTTGGTCCGTAAACTGAGCCAATCAGTGTTTCGACGTGCTCTGGAAGCTGAATCTGAGTCTTATCCTTGTCTTTTAAAACCAAGGCGGTTCGAAGCAAAATTGAGTTCCAGTAAACCTTTCCTGAAGGTCCAAAATCTGCCTCTTCTGATTCCAAATCCGGCATCAGGCAATAGAATCGCGCCTGGTTTTGGAAGTGGTTGGGACGCTGGCGTTTGTGCCGTTGTAATCGGCCTGCTCGTTGCAAAAGCAAGTCAATGGGAGCAAGGTCACTGAGCATGACATCAAAATCAACGTCCAGACTTTGTTCCAGAACCTGGGTTGCAACGACCACTGCTCGTTTGGGGCGATGGATATTCGGATTTTCTTTGTCATCCTTGCCAAAATTTTTTTCAACGGCTTCTTCGATTTGCTGTCTTTGACCACTTGGAAACCGGGCATGAAATAATTGCCAGACTGTCGGGAGTGAATTATCAAACTTGAGATTGTTTTGGAGGTAAGCAAAAAGGTCTTGAGCCTCGCCAACTGTATTCATCAAACATACACCACAGCCGCCATTTTCAAGTTCCATCCGCAATATCCTGGCAATTGCGCTCCATCGTTCTGCTTTCCTGAGTTGAAGCAACTGAATCTGAAAGGATTTTGGTTCGAGACCAGTGACTGGTTGTGATTGAGCGTGTCCATCTCGGGTCACGCCCAGGATGCAAGGATAAGGACTTTCTGGGATTTCATTGCACTGCCGGGAAAATGCCCGAACAAGTTCACGACGGCGTTTGACCGGAAGTGTTGCTGATAAAAGGATAACTGTACAACCCAATGCACTTAACCAGTTCAACAACCGGTCCAGGATCGTTGATGTGTAGGTGTCATAGGCATGGACTTCATCAATGACAACCACTTTTCCAGCTAATCCAAACAATCGCACAAACATGTGCCGGGATTGCATCGCCGCCAGCAATGCCTGATCAACCGTGCCAACTGAGAACGGAGCAATCAGCCCTCGTTTTTTGGCTGTGAACCAGGTTGAAGCAATAACTGATGCCCGTTCCGGGTCGCCATCGCAAATCGAGGCAATCTGCATTTGCTGGTATTCCCCAACCAAATCGGCATTCCCATGAAGCAAATGCAATTCAACCGGATTTTTACAGGCTGGATGATGCTTTAGAAAATCACGAATGCGCCCAAACATTTGATTCCCAGTCGCTTTTGTCGGAAGGGCATAATACAACCCGGCTGCATTTCGTTCACGGATGCAGATGTCGGTAATCCCAAGCGCAGCTTCGGTTTTGCCTGAGCCCATTGGGGTTTCAACTAATATGAGTAACGGGCCGGTAAGCCTTCGAAACAGTTCAAGGGTGACGGTTTGGCACGCATTGGGAATAAATTCGCTGTCTTTTGCCAAATAGTGAAAGATTTCGCGAAGGTCACTGATTCCCCCAGAAAGAGGTTGCTCGTCAAGATGGAGCCTTTTGATTGCCTGATGTGCAATCACCAACCGCTCTTCAAAATAAGCCTTCACGTCTGTTGTGGAGTTGCCGGTATAGGTGAATTGACTTTCGTCAGAACCAATCCAATCTGCAACCGATGTTAACCCTGCCAGAACCATGACAAATTCAGAACGAAGTCTGGTTGTCTTGTCGAAGGGAAATCGCTCCCACGAGAGATCAAAAACCTCAAGTAAGGTTTCAACGAGCGTAACACGGGCATCTTCCCATTTACCCCCTCCAAAACCTGACCGTAGTGGTTCACTGAAACGTCCGTGATGAGCACCTACGGCATTGCTTAAAGTCATCGCTAATAGTTTCGGACACTTCGCCTTTTCTGTGAGTATTTTTCCAAATGTTGAATGAGTCACCTTTCCATGATCTGTGACATCACTTTCAGAAAAAGGAAAATCTAATTTTGACAACATTTTAATCAGGTCTGGTCGCTTGTTTTGAAAACCTGGGGAAATCTTCCCTGTGTCATGTCCAGCAATAAAAAACGCAATCCATCGTCTTTTCTCATCGTCTGTTCCCGTCATGGGTAAAAACAAAGTATCACGAAACGAATCAGGCAAATAATTCAGCAAGGCATAGGCAACCAAAGCCACATCCAACATATGGCAAAGGGCGGAATGATAGGCTGGTTCCTTTTTCTCACTGTCTTTTCCAGCTTTTCCCCAAAATAATCTCAACTCATCAGCAACAGGTTTCATTATTCACCTCCTGGATTCTACGGGTTAGAAGATTCATACAGTGCCAACATCCGGGTTACTTCGGAATAGATCATTTCCCGTAAC
This sequence comes from uncultured Clostridia bacterium, assembly GCA_964639175.1. GTDB lineage: Bacteria > Acidobacteriota > Blastocatellia > Chloracidobacteriales > Chloracidobacteriaceae > JACQXX01. The sequence continues at coordinate 1,440 of CAZXCE010000237.1, read as the reverse complement.
TCTTCTGGTTCAATGACTTTGACGTGGGCGCCGTACTGCAGCAGCCACATTTTGACGCCTTCCAGTGCGCCGACTCGCATTGTCACTCGAAGGCCGCCGCCGTCGAGCGGCGTATATTCCGCTGTGCGATGGACTTTGCTTTGCTGTGCGATCCAGCCGGCCTGGTAGGCGTCAAATTCGATGACCACGTCATACAAGCGGTCTCCGCTGCCGCGAAACATCCCAAACCCAGAATCCAGAACTGCCTGTAAATCAAAGGTTTCCGGAATTTCAAAGCGTTCACTCGTCAGTGAATATTCACGAATCCGACCCAGGTGGAAGTCCAGCACTTTGTGGCGGTTATGATCAAAGGCAATCACATACCATTCGCCTTTAGAACTGTGCAGGTGGAGTGGGTCTACGCGACGGGTCGAAACCTTGCCTGACGATTGGGTAAAGTAGGTCATCTCAACCTGAGTTCTTGTCTGGATGGCTTCGACAAATGTTCCAAACAACTTCTGGTCAATATAAGTTGATGGAAGCGGTTCAACGGTCTGTAAAGTGGAAAGCTGGGATAACTCAATGGAAATTGAATCGGTCAGGGCCCCGGCAACTTTGGCCAAAATCGCTTCGATTTGCTCAGCCGCCCAACTGCCGGCATAGGCACGGGCTAGCCGTTCTGAAAGCAGGATGGTGGCCAATTCACCTTCGGTTAGTGTCACAGACAACAGTGGGTTCACCGGCGTGGTGTACCTCCAGGCACGCTCAGCCGCGACATACTCCAGGGGGCGATAGAGTCTGTCCCGCAGAAATGCCAGGTCACGCCTCACTGTTTTATCCACAAGACCAAACTGGTTTTGGATGTCCTTTACTGACAAAAACTTACGGCTTCGAAGCTGTTCGTCCATCCAGTGGATCCTCTCCAGATACCGTTGGTGGTCACGGGTTGATTTAAATGATTGAGTTGACATCGTATTCCTCCAGGTAGGAAATCCAGTGTCCTACCAGTTTGGTCTTCGGAAAAAATATTGATTTTCTGGATTGTCAGGAATTTGGGTTACAACTGAAGTAGCGCAAAAGAGCACCATCACGGGCCACAGAAGCTGTGACTTTCAGTAACCGTAACATTTAAAAGTTAGAATAAGAAGCAAATAAACCTGAGAGATCGAGGCGCAACCTGAGGATGCTGCCCAATGGCTGTGGTTATTGATCGGGGCAATTGAGGCTCCGTCCAGCCGGGCTGGCTCCACGCCAGATTGTTCGGGGTTCCCCAAACCACTCGATACCTGTCTCCCAACCATTGAAGAAATCAAAGCCGCGTTCTCCGGCTCTGCCGAAATAGAGGCGCCGGCTTAATACGACAGCAAGGGTTTGGATTGAAAACCTGGGGTTTACTTCAGGAACGAAGGAACTGTAAAAAATCAACTTCCCGTTTTCAGTTGGGAGTGCCGTCACCCTTTG
>CAZXCE010000236.1:0-11821 GCA_964639175.1 uncultured Clostridia bacterium | reverse complement strand
TCGAAAACCGGGTTGCGATCCAGGTCCATCCGGTTGATAGGTTTGAGCAGGACATCCAGTTCCTGGTTGGGTTGATTTCGGGTTTTGAGAAACCAGGCGTAGTCGAGCGCAAACTGGAGCGACTGACCAGGAAAAGCCCGGTTCCCAACCAGTCGTTGATGGAGGTTCCAGATTCGCTCAAATTCCTGTTCAGCGTCTTTCCAGGCTTCCAGCATCAGAAACCGGTTGAGCAACACATTGTCGCGAAAACTCCCTGGTCCACACTCAAAGGGACGATGTGGGCTGTCTGCTGAGCAACGGTAACAATCCAAAGCATCCTCTGGAGTGGCAAATCCAACCGGGTAGTAATCGGCTGGGATTTTTCCAGTTTCCCAGCCATCTGTGGCGTTGCGAGCAAGGCAATCCGCAAACTGGCGATACCGTTTGAGCGCATTTTCCCGCTGGTTCAATGCCAGCAGCGTTTCGCCCAGGAGCAGCAACACTCGTGGATTGCGGCGTTTTTCGCTCTCACTGGCCAGCTTTTCAAGTTCTGGAAGAAACTGTGCCGGATCCTGGCGGACCAGATTCATTGCGAAAGATTCAGCACCAGGAAGGTCGAGATAGAGCTGAAGGGCTTCGGTGAATTTTTTTTCTTTTTCGAGCTTTTGGGCCTGAAAAAATCTGGTATCGGGTGAAGCGGGAGGCGCTTCCTGGGCACATACCGACATTCCCTGAAACAGTACGCACACCACTGCCAGCAACGCAATACGGAGCATAGGCTTTCCTCTCGATCATTTGCGGGTAAACGCCGCTATGTGCGGGCGCTTGCTCTCTCAACGAAATGTCGCCAGAGAACCAGATCAATACCAAAGCGGTGACAGGTCACCGCACTCCAAATTTTTCCCACAAACTGAATTGAAATCGGAATCTTTGTGTTCCGTCAAAGATACTGGCTATTTGGCGACTTTACTACTTTGCGATTTGGCTTCCTACTGTTTTTTGGGGGCTGGATTCTGTTCCAGATAGGTTCGGGCGCCGTTTAAGGCTTCTTGAGCAATGTTGTAGGCCGTCGTCATGGCGCGGTCTTCCTCGCGGGTCAGACTTGTGCCATAGGATTTTCGGAGCAGCAACAACCGGTTCATCTCGGCTTCCAGGCCGGTTTTTAAGAGTCCAACCGCTTTGTTGAGCAAGGCATTTTTTGGGTCACGATCAAAGGCGTCATCCAGTTTGTCTTCGAGTTCTTCGATGACGTGCTGATAGTTGGCCAGGAGTTCGGCCCGCGTTCCAGTCGGTGGCGGTCCCCATTTTTCGGCTTCCTCGGCCCGCTTTTCCTGTTCTTTTTTAGCTTTCTTGGGGTCAGTCGGGAGCGGTGCTTCGGCTTTGGTGGGATCGGCCAGCACTTCCAGGGCTTTCAATCGCCGGTCGGCAATTTTCAAAAAGACTTCGGTTCGGCGGTCAATTTCCTGGGCTTCGCGGACCAGATCGGCTTCCTGCGGATTGAGATGGTCGCGGTGTTTTTGAGAGGGCGTGGAAAAGGGAAGCCACAAAGCCAGAACGCAAAGCAAAACGTGGAACATAGATCAATCCTTTGAAGATGGAAATGAAGGTAACTTGAAGATACCACACGAGAGTCTTCCACACTGCAATGTGTTGCCCGCCAGGTGGTTTGACTTGAAACTCAGGACTGTAAAAACTTGTCGCCAGAATAAAAGAGCTTCACTCCAGTTGAAAAGTCAGCATCGTTTTCAAGGTTTTGAAACTCTCAGCCCCAATCCACGTGAAAAATAATACTTCAGCACTTTCAGCCTGTCCGGTGTTTCCGCCTGAGTGTCATGCCTCGCGAAAGGCTCAAGTCTCACGCTTCCGTGAGGCTTGGGAATGATCAACCTGTCGGTGTTTTATCATTCAAAGGGCCCATATATGTTTCAAAAAGTGTTATTTGGGTTGTGTTTTGTTTGCCTGTCAGGCGCGATGTCGCTCACCGGACAAATCATCAGCAAGCCGTCTCCGCCCAGAGCTGGCGGACTCCTTCAAAGTACAAACTCTGCCCTGGCATCCAATGTGGTCATCCCACAAACCTCACGAGTTTTCAGTACCACCTCTGCACGATATGCTCCGGTCGAAATCAGCGATATTAAGGCGAATATTTCCTTGATTGAACAGGTTGCCTCGACGACTTTAACCATTGCGCTCAAAAATAATAGTTCTGTTCCACAAGAGACGGAACTGGTGGTCCCTGTACCGGATGGAGCCATTATTCGATCTTTAACTCTTGAGCCGGTTGCAAAAAGCGGAGAACCAACACCGCCATCGGCTCAACTCACCGGAAAAGTGTTGCCCAGGGAAGAGGCCAAAACTCTGTACCTGTCTATTGTCAATAAGATGCGGGATCCAGCGCTGGTCGAATTTGCCGGATATAATCTCATTCGATCAAACGTCTTCCCGGTCCCAGCCAGAGGTAGCGTAAAACTCAAGCTCGGCTTTGAACACCTGCTCAAAGTTGACGGTGACCGGGTGGATTATGTGTTACCGCGAAGTGAACGCCTGGAAGCGGCTCAAATTCCCTGGAAAATCGAGGCGGTGATCAAATCGCAAAAAACAATTGCCACGGTGTACTCACCTTCACATCCTCTCACAACCGAACAATCAGACCCTGGGCTGGTTTTTGCTCGCACCTCCGGTGATGGAAAAGGCATTCCCGGACCATTCCGGTTGTCATATTTACTTGAAGGAAACGGGCTTTCCGCGACGTTGCTGGCCTATCCAAATCCAAATGGCCAGGGTGGGTATTTTATGCTGCTGGCCGGGGTGCCAATCACGGCCAGATCAATGATCAGTTCGGAAATCCCTTCACTGACCAGAGAAACCACCTTTGTGGTGGACCGCTCGGGGAGCATGGGTGGGGAAAAGATCGAGCAGGCCCGTGCGGCGGCACTCCAGGTGTTGGAATCTTTGCCGATGGGCGAATCTTTCAACATCATTGATTTTTCTGATCAAGTTGAGCGCTTTAGTCCAAAACCAGTATCAAAGACGGCTGAAACCTTAAAACTGGCCAGAGACTATATTTCTGGAATTCGAAGTAATGGCGGAACCAATATTGATGGGGCGCTGAAAATGGCGTTGAAGCAACCCGTTTCTACCTCAGCTTCCGTTCCCGTGATTATATTCTTGACCGACGGCTGCCCAACCGTCGGAGAAACTCAGGAAGTAAAGATTCGTCAGAACGCAATCGAGGCCAATCAGGCCAAACGCCGAATTTTTACTTTTGGTGTAGGGTATGACGTCAATTCGCCATTGCTCGACGGGCTGGCAACCGATTCGCGCGCGGTAACCACTTTTGTCCAGCCAAATGAAGATGTTGAAGTGAAGGTGTCAGAGTTGTTCAAGCGGTTGGGCAATCCCTTGATGGTCAATCCGAAGCTCGAAGTGCGTAACGCCAGGGGCGAGATCACCTCACGCGGTGCCCGCGAGATGTTTCCGGCTGAGTTGAACGACATTTATGAAAATGACCAGTTCGTGGTGCTTGGAAAATATCAAACCAATGCGCCATTGACGTTTCACGTGAGTGGAAACTATCTGGGTGTTCCTCAAAGTTTCAGTTTTACCTTTGGGTTTGACCGGGCCAGCCAGCAGAATTCATTTATTCCACGGCTGTGGGCGAGTCGAAAAATTGCCAGCCTGATTCAGGAAATCACCAAAGCAGGTGCTGATCCTCAGAGCGCGGCCAAAGACCCACGTTTGAAGGAACTGACCGACGAAATTGTTCGGCTCTCGATGGAATTTGGGATATTGACCGAATACACGGCATTTCTGGCGACTGAAACCACTGACCTTGCCCGGCGCGACGAAGTTTTGAATCGGGTTCAAAACGAACTGGTCCACAATGCTCAACGAACCAGAACCGGGGTCGGCGGCATGACCCAGGTTGGCAATAATGCCGCCCAGCGGACGCAAACTACGTTGAACTACTCCAACGCCTATGTAACGCAGCAAAACGAGAGAACCCAAATTCAAAATGTCAGGCAGATTCAGGATCAAACCCTGTTTCGACGCTCCAATGGCTGGGTTGATGCCCGACTGGTTCAGAATAAAAATCTCAAAGCTGACCGGATCATCGAATTTGGAACTCCTGAATATTTTGGCCTGGTCGAACAACTGAGCCGGGAGGGAAGACAGGGATTGCTAGCCGATCCAGGTGATGTCTTTTTGCCGGTGGAAGGGAAGGTGGTCCACGTGAAAATGCCCGATCAGAAAGGGAAGTAATATCATTTTGGGCTGAGGGTATCGGGCCAGGGGCTGAGGGAAATACATTTTTATCAGCAACTTAGCTCCTAAAAAATGCGATGGCTTCATTCCAAATTGGTATTACCAAAAAACAAAGGCACGTGGGGGATGAGTTTTATCCCCCCACGTGCCTTTGTTGCTGCAAAGTATTTTCAAGCCAGAGATTTACAGAACGGGACCCCGTTCTGCCATTTTGCAATGAACACCCAGATTAGAAAACAGTCAAATAATTCAATCAAATAAACTTAGTGAACTACTGACTACTGACTACTGACTGATATTATTTATACACGCCGCCCACGTAATCTCTGTGGTTCCTGTCCAGCCACACCTCATCCAGTTTCCACACTCCACCAGTTTGGGTATAGGTTGCCCGCCCCTGATGTTCGTTGCGATCACTGTACGGTGCCCAGAGATTCAGCCGTTCTCCCAACGGATTGAGTGGTTTCCATTGCCATTGAAAACTGACCACGATGCGGTCAGTCCGCCCAGGAGCGTTTTCATACTGCTCTCGCCCAGGCAGGTATTCCCGCCGGGCGATGGTGATGATATATCGCTCTGATTCTTCCTCAAGGTAGCTGGCAAAAGTTTGGCGTCCTGTGTCTGTCAACTCAATCACCTTCTCATACATACCGTGCGAGGTATCGTCTGAGATCGTGACATACTGGAGTCCTTCTAAAATATTGATGGCTGGGAAGGGAGGGCGTGCTTCGATGCGGTCAGGGATGCGGCGTGGACAGGCTGCTTTTCGCACTTCTTGAAATGCTGCTTGTTGCTCAACGTCTTCCTGGACGACTGATGGGGCAATCGGTTGGGGCTTCTTCGCCGAATTTCCAGGAACACCATCACGCGCCGGGTCCGATATTTTGGGGGTACAGGCTGCACAGAAGATCAGGAGGATTGGAAGAAACACACTGACCCGCAGAACCCCGGTGACGATGTGAATAGGAGTGTGTTTCAGAAAAGGCATTGTGGTAAAGCGAGGAAAAATAGAGGCACCGGCGGAACCCGAAAAGAAGACCCACCTGCAACCGCACGTGGGTCTTCTTTTCGTGATTTGCTAGTCTTTGAACGCATTGATCGCTGTGCTTTCACATGGTTTGAAGAAATCACCGCCAAAGACCACATTTAAGAGTTGCTTACGCAGTCCTTGAACCCGGCTCAGGGTCATTTCCGGAGAATTATTGTCTTCATCAAATGGGCAGGTTCGGGCAATGGCTTCAAGCAAAGGCAATTGATGCCGCAGTTTGACTTCCATCAACCGGAACAGCTTATCGCGTTTTTTCGCCTTCATCGGCGACTGGCGGGCATAGCATTCCAGATAGCTTAAAAGCTGGTTATAGGCCGCAAGCGATCCATGGACATTGTCAAACTCTTCGGTCTGCATCGCCTGGACCGCCTGGTTAAGCCGGGCCAATCCGATTTTCAGGCCAGCCTCAATGTGATCTTCCGGGTCATTTTCCTCAACCAGAACTGACCGTTCAGCCTCAGTCAACACGGCAGGAATTTCCATTCCTGTTTCAACCGTGCCTGCCGTGCCTGCCAAACAAGGGGGTGTCTGAATTCCAATCACCAGGAAAAACAGCCCCCAGACCAGCCAAACCTTTCCGAGAACCAAATGTTGTGTCTGATGGTGTCGCATGGCGTCCCTCCTTGCTGCTGTGGCCGAGTTCCGTCAGGGGATTGACCGCGATCTGGCATCTTGGGGGACTGGCCTTATGGCTGGCCGTTTGCACCTGAAAAGTTCACCCAGAATGTTTGATCCTGACAAGGCGACTGAGATGGAAGCTCAGCAAGTTGACAAATGAAGCGAAGTCGCGAAATAGCGAAATGGTGAAGTCGTGAAGTAGTAAAGTCGTGAAGTCGTTTGGAATCAGTTGAGTCAGCCCCTAACTCCAATGGCTTTCGCTATTTGGCTACTTCGCTCGTTCCTATTTCGCTTAGCCTATTTGCGTGTCCCTTGCTTTTCTGCCTGGCGTTTGAGGCTGGGAAGACGAAGGTTCACTTTTTCAATTTCAAGCTGATTGGTTTGTGGGTTGGCTCGTTCGACAAACAACTCGTAGGCTTTCAGGGCCTGGGCATAATCTCCCAACCGGTCAAAACAGATTCCCAGAAAGTAGTAGGTCACGGGGACATCCGGGCGTTTCTGGATCATCCACAGAAAGTGCTGGGCGGCGGTCGGGAATTGTTCAAGTTTGAACAAGGCCGTTGCCAGCCCGGCGTGGGCGGCATAACTTTCCGGGTCCTGGTTGAGAATCGTGCGAAAGCTGGAGGCAGCTTCCTGAAAGCGTTGCGACTTGAGCAAACCGGATGCGACTCCGGCTTGTGCGTCAGGGGAACGGGGGTTAATGGAGAGGGCTTTTTGGTAGGCATCCAGCGCGACCGCTGGATCGGTGCCTTGTGCCGCATCTCCCAATTTGACCCACCACGTGGCATTTTTCGGTTCTTGTTTGGTCAACTCCAAATACTGTTCGATGGCTTCGGTCGTCCGATTGCCTTCCATCAGTAGTTCCCCAAAAGCCGCCCGCAATGGTCCGTTGCTTGAATGTTGCTTGAATGCGACCTGGGCAAATTGAATTCCATCCTCGGTTAATTTTGCTGCCCGATAGAGATCAAGGATATCACGGGCCAAAACCGGATCCGGTTCAATTGTGTACACCGCCTGAAAGTCAGCCAGTGCTTTGGGGTAATTCTTCTGGTTCAGGTAGGCAATTGCGCGACCCCGCAGAAGTTGAGGCTGGTTGCCTAACCGGGTCAGACCATCAGACAGGGTCTGAAAGGCACCAGGAGCGTCGCCGCTGAGTCGCTGGGCTTCGGCATACACCGCATAAAATGCAGGATCTTCGGGCGGTGTCTGGGCAAGCTCTTTGAGCAGGGTGAGTGCTTCGGTTGGAGCTTTTCGGGCCAGCATCAGTTGGGCAGCGCCAAAGCGGGCAAATCCAAGGGACGAATCAAGTTCAGTCGCTCGCAGAAATGCTTTTTCAGCTTCGACCGGCTTTTTGCAGCGGAGTTGGGCTTCACCAAGCATCGCAAATCCACGGGCAAAATCATCTTGAAGTTCGACACAGCGGGTTAGTGAGGCTGCGGCGTCTTCAAACCGGTTGAGTGAGAGCAGGGCGATGCCGCGCTGGTAATGAACGGCAAACAACTGATCATCGAGTTGCAGGGCCTCGTCATAGAGCTTGATGGCATCGGTTAACTTGCCCTGGGCATGAAAATCCTGACCTGTATCAAATTTTTGAGCTGCCAGTGCCTGCCGGTCATCGAGCGATTCGCCCAATGCGGTATCTTCCGAAGCCGCATTGCGGGTTGATTCGACCTTTTTTCCGTTTTTAGGGGAGGACGCACGTTGGGCAATCGCTGCGTCAGTGGCCAGATTGAACCACCCTGTCAGCGCCAACAGCCAGATGGAAATTTTCCACAAGCCACGTTGCGACCTCATCCCGTTGACCAAAATTTGAAAAACGCAATAAATGCTGAGTGTTGTGAGTGAAAAAGAGAATGCGAGAAACGCATGAAAGGTCCTGAAACTCTAGCCTAGATACCGGTATTTGAAAACCCTAAATGTCGTAAAGAATGCTAGAATTACGGGAAAAATCATCACACTGAGAAAGAGCATTGTTCATGCGAAGTTTTTATGTGCTGCGGTCACTGATTGCCCCAACCTGGGGAAACAAAAATCTGGCCTTTGTTTCGAGTAATTTAGAAGAAATCCAGACTGGTTTCGAAGCGGAACTTTCAGACCCCTTAAACCTCTACCTTTTTACCCAATATCCCGCAACGTTGAGCTTGCGAACCATTCATTTCAACGAAGAAGTTCAGGACATTTACCTGCTGCCATTTGTGAAAATTGAATTACCCGACTATCCCGAAATCAGCTTTGATGAAACGGGGCAGGTCATCGGGTTTAGTTTCAAAGAAGACGAGCGGCAACATCCCGAAAAAGACCAGCTCGCCACCAAATTGTTTAATCGAGCCATTTACCCAACCCAGGTGACGGTTGATTGGGACGGGATGGGCATTGTGCCCCTCAAAGGGCCGCTCCTGGAGGTAGGTGAATCAACCCGAGTTTCCGAAGGCGTTGATTGGGAACGGTATCAGGTTCTGCATTACGGTTTAAATGACCTGGAACAGCAAATTTACTGTGACGATGAGGAGAACTGGCAGCCGATAGATACTGAGCCCACCGATGAAGAATTTGACGACGATGGGTTGGAAAGCGAGTATTGAAAACTGGGGCTGAAGAAAATGAAAAGCGGCGTCAAGTGGGCCGCACTCCAAAATGTTTTCCGGTAGCTCCAAAATTAAGCTAATTTATTGAAAAGACGTAGCTTTCCCTGACCCCTGACCCCTGACCCCTGACCCCTGAAAATATTTAGTGCTTGACATCAGACATCAATCCGGCTACAAAGGGCGACTTCGCTTTTCCATCTGCATTTTTGATTTTTCGGGGCGTGGCGCAGCCTGGCTAGCGCGCTTGATTTGGGATCAAGAGGTCGGAGGTTCGAATCCTCTCGCCCCGACCATTTAGCTTTCTTCTCCCGGCGTCAATGTCTTTCCTCTGTACTCTATGACCCGTTTCGCATTCTTACTTCCGGGGATTGTCAACAAGGCGAAGACCTGGGTTGCCTCTCTCAGTCAATGGCTCATTGGATTTGGCGCTTTTGGGATATTTGCTCTTACCCTCATTGATTCCGCCCTCATACCAACCGCTGGTGCTCCCGATCTCGCAATCGTCACATTTTCACTTGCTAAACCTGAACAATGGTGGGTTTTTGCGATTGCTGCTGCCCTTGGCTCAACGATTGGGTGTTTCATTCTCTATAGTCTGGCACAAAAAGCTGGTGAAAAACTGCTGGCCTCAGTCAGCCAGGATCGTCGCGCCCGAATTGAAAATCTCCTTGGTCGCTGGGATCTTCTGACGCTGATTGTGGCTTCACTCTTGCCACCACCTTTTCCATTCAAACCCTTTATCATTTGTGCTGGTGCGGTTCGGTTTAACCGGTTTCGCCTGTTTATCGGTCTATTGATTGGACGTGGAATCCGCTATGGTGTACTGGCCTATCTGGCCAGATACTATGGTGAACAAGCGCTGAAACTGATTGCCCAAAACAGCGGCTGGATCTTCCTCGGAGTTGGTATTCTGGCCGTGGGAGTCTGGCTGTATCAGCGTTTTTTTGCAGGCAAAAATAATGTAATCCCCCCTTCTGAAGCTCATTCGCTGGGTGACTGAAACGCTGCTTGATCACACAAAACCAGACCATTCATATACTTACTGCACTCATACTCTTTTATACCTGCATGTCACGGCGGGCCAGTGGTGGCACACCGTTCCAGGTCGGTTTTCGTTTGGTCCAGCGTCACGTCTTTCCAGCCTCTAACTATCCCATTCAATCTGAAACGGAGAAATTCACGTGGCTAAAAAGACAGTTAAGAAAATTGGTGTCCTGGTCGGACGCGAACGTTCATTCCCTGATGCATTTATTGCCGAAGTCAACTCACGCAATGCCGGTGTGGTGGCTGAATATTGTTCCCTGGGTGGAACCATTGCCTCAAACACCAGCGAATATGCGGTGATTGTGGACCGCATTTCCCACGAAGTTCCTTATTATCAAACATTTCTGAAACACGAAGCCCTCAATGGCTGCCATGTGGTCAACAACCCATTTTGGAAACTGGCTGATGATAAATTCTTTGGGACCGCCATGGCTGAGAAAATTGGCGTTGCGATTCCCAGAACCGTTGCGTTGCCGTCACATTCCTACATTGCCGACATCACGGCTGAAAGCCTGTCAAACCTCAAATTCCCGATTGACTGGCAGGCAATTGTTGATTACACCGGCTTTCCGGCCTATATGAAGCCACACTGGGGTGGTGGCTGGAAACACATCTACAAAGTGAACTCCCTGCCGGAATTATGGAAAGCCTACAACCAGACCGACACGTTGTGCATGATCCTGCAGGAATCAATTGAATGGGATCAATATGTGCGCTGCATCTGCATCGGTAAAAAACATGTGTTGATCACCAACTGGGATCCCCGCAAACCGCACCATCTCCGCTATGACGCCAGCACCCCACTTCCACTTGAGCCAGCGCTTGAAAAACGCGTGGTGGCCGATGTGATCAAACTGTGTGAAGCCCTTGGCTATGATATGAACACGGTTGAATTTGCGGTCCGCGACGGCATTCCCTATGCGATTGACTTTATGAACACGGCACCTGATTTTGCGCTTGAATCCATCGGTGAAACCTATTTCAAATGGGTGATTGACACGATGGCTGACTACACTATCGAATGCGCCAAAAAGGGTGCGAAGAAACCGACGTATCGCTGGGACGCACTTCTGTAGAAGAAACTCAAAGCGGCGTCAAGCCGCCGCACTCCAAAAAACTCAAAGCGGCGTCAAGCCGCCGCACTCCAAAAGAATACTTTATGCAACATACAATCACTTTGATTCCCGGAGACGGAATTGGACCTGAGGTAACGGCGGCCACCCTGCGTGTGATCGAGGCGGCTGGAGTTGAAATTCGATGGGAGAAATATGCCGCCGGGGCTGAAGCCCTGGGGCAGTATGGAACCCCGCTCCCCGATAATCTCCTGGCCTCAATTCGCCGCACCCGAGTTGCGCTCAAAGGCCCGGTGACGACACCCATCGGAACTGGGTTCACCAGCGTCAATGTTGGATTGCGGAAAGCGCTTGATTTGTATGCCAACCTGCGGCCCGTCAAATCATTGCCCGGTGTCAAATCCCGATATGAAAATATTGATCTGATTGTGGTTCGTGAAAACACCGAAGACCTGTACTCAGGACTTGAACACGTTGTGGTGCCAGGAGTTGTGGAAAGTCTGAAGGTGATTACCGAAGTTGCTTCAACCCGCATTTCCCGCTTTGCCTGCGATTATGCCCGCAAGCATAAGCGCCGCAAGGTAACTGTCGTCCACAAAGCCAACATCATGAAGCTTTCTGACGGCCTCTTTCTGGATTGCTTCCGCAAGGTAAGTCAGCATTATCCAGAAATCGAACCCGATGAAAAAATTGTTGATAATGCCTGTATGCAGCTTGTGATGTATCCGGAAAAGTACGATGTGCTGTTGATGGAAAACCTCTATGGCGACATCCTTTCGGACTTGTGTACTGGATTAGTCGGTGGCCTTGGGGTCGTTCCAGGTGCCAATATTGGCGATAACATGGCGGTCTTTGAAGCCGTTCACGGCAGTGCCCCAGATATTGCCGGGCAGGGACTGGCCAACCCAACCGCGTTAATTATGAGCGCCATCATGATGTTGGATCATATCAACGAGGTTGACGCCGCCCGCAATATTGAGAAGGCGCTGTTTGAAGTTCTGGCTGAAGGGAAGTCAGTCACTCGTGATTTGGGCGGCCATTCAAGCACCACCCAGTTTACGGAAGCCATTGCGTCACGTCTTGAAGCCTGGCGAAAAGAGAAGGCTGATGAAGCGAAATAATAAATAGCGAAAGAGCGAAGGAGTGAAAGACAAAGGAAGCCTTAAAAAATAAGTTCCTGGGAGCACGGTCACCCTTTTAGGTCCAGG
>CAZXCE010000235.1:0-11839 GCA_964639175.1 uncultured Clostridia bacterium | reverse complement strand
CCAAATGAAAACGGGAAGATAATTTTTAACGCTCCCTTAGTGATCTACTGACTACTGACGGCTGTCAATGGAATTGGCACACTGCGATGCTGATTCTGAAACATCAACCCGCCAGACACTTCCGGATTGGGGCGAATCAGGTGCCCGCTCACCAGTTCAAACCACTTCAGCGCCCGTGGCGAAGGAAAGAAACTGGGATCGAGCAGCACCGGGGCCTCAGTTGGAAAACCAAGCCGCTGGCGGAGATCAATTTCAATCGCTTCAAAGTGCGCCACAAACGAGCGATAGGCTTTTAGATAGGCAACAAATCGTTGGGCAAAAACCGGTCGCCGCGTCAGATCAGACATCACCACCACGGCATCATCATGCTCCATCAGCGATTGGATCAGCGACACGGTCTCACCGCATAGTTCTTGACCGCCTTCAAGGAACGCCATCGTGCGGCGCAGAGACTGGCGAAGGTCTGGCTGCAATAAGTGTGGCAGTTCAAAGTAGTCAATGACCTCGGATTGTTCGATCTCGCCCAGGCGATCAGCCAGCAACCGCTTCAGGTACGGAGTCCGTGGAAAGAGCGTGGCAGGCCCGAGATCTTCGAGCAAAAGCTGGCGCTCCGCCGCAAGGTCAAACCGCCGCCAGACGATTCCCAACCAGGTTTGCAGCATCAGTGCCTGGGCCACGGCGACACGCTCAGGACTGGCCTTCGTTTTCTGGCCTGGCAATCCTTCATACAACACTTCAGTGACTTTGGTGACCATGCTCATTGGTGCCGCACACACCTCGCGCTTTCCGACCAGTGCTTTGCGTTGCTTGACGTAATCGAGCAGGTTTGCAACTGTCGGCACCGGCGCCTGGCGGCTTAACTCCAGGTTGAGCAATTCGCGGAGCGGCACCTGATACCCGGTTGCGACCTTGTAGGTAACCGACAACTGGACCGGTAAAACGGGTTTGTTTCGCAGAATGTAGAGCGCCGCCTGCCCAAGCTGGTCGAGAATGGCCCGATAAAAAAAGTCCCAGCTTGTCACCGTTGAAGGTAGCGTGAGGCGATAACTGGCGATGTTCTCCAGAGCAGCATCCAGGTGATCGGTAATCTGGTTTAAGGCTGACACATTCATCATCCGCCCCTGGCGTTCGTCAGGGTATGGACATTTGCGCATCACCATTGGCACTTTTTCTTTGACCCCAACTGGTGCGCGTCCCTCAAACACCGGGCGACCTTCAGTATCACAGATGGTCTCAAAATTATTGATCATTCCTGCCAGCGACCAGGGCTCCCCTTGCTTTATTTTTATGTTCACAAACTCACACTTTCGGAATTTTCTTATAAGACATTTATCTGGAGGGATTTAGCAAGGAGGGCCGAAGTTTAGACAAGTTTCTGGGCGAATGAAAGGAAAAAAACCGCCTTCCACCCGCTTCGCAGGGTAATGGCTCTTTTTTCAACTCTTCATTCGCATCAGTAGTGATATCTGGCCTGGAGAAAATCAATTCGGTCGTCACTGACCAGATAGACAATGCGGTGTTCCTGGGTCAGTCGGCGTGACCAGACATTGGCCCCCAAATATTTGAGCGGTTCGGGTTTACCGATGCCTTCGAACGGATCGCGCATGATGGCTTCAATCAGAGCAAATGCCCGTAAAGCGGTTTTGCGATTTGTTTCAACCCAAAACCGCAAATCTTCACGAAATTCAGGCTGGAACACAGCATCCCGATCACTCATCAATCCCAAGCTCCTGGCGCAGTTCATCAACGGTTTGGGAAGAGACCGTCCGCTCCTGAGCACGCTTGAGCGCGGTCAATAACCGATCCGCATTCTTTGGGGAGCGCAACAAATGTGCCGTTTCAAGCAAACTGGATAATTCAGAGGCTGAAATCAGGGCGACATCTTCGGCACCACGACGAGTAATGATCGCCACCTCACGATCAGATGTCACCTGATCGCACAACTTCGCAAAATTTGCTCGGGCATCAGTGTAGGTGGTTTGAATTGGCATGGAACACCTTTCAAAATCTGTACAGAAAAACAGTACAGATTGTGTTTTATAAAATCAACCGTTTGAGCCTGAAACACAAAATTAATAACTGGCATCCCAGAGCGTTAATCCAGTGACTGTAAATTGAACCCACTGTCCGATGTTCACAGATGGGGAGGAAACTTCCCCGTCAATAATCCAGAATTTGGCATCACGGGTTGTGACGATAAATCCCTGACATGGAACGCCTTCAATTTCTTCAAAGGCACGTTCAACCTGTCCGTTGACCCAATAATTTGTCTCGGAACCCAGTGGGATAAACTGAAATCCTCTTTGGTCAGTGAGGCCGGGGAATGTCAGGTTCTGAATCGAATCAAATTCCACTTCGACACTGATTTCCTGGGTTTGGCGTAGCTCGTTTGGTTTTTTTGAAGTGTAAAGCTGGGCTTTGCCCGTTACCTCCCTGGAAGAAAAATCCACCAGATAAAAATGAAGAGCCACTTTATGACTCGGTTTTGGGAGCACCTGAAAATCATGGATGGAAATTTGCATTGTGCTCCTTGATCAGTTTTTTATGGATGGGGACTGACAGATGAGACACTGACAATCTCTCCGCTCCTGAATATGACGAGCTTTGATAGAAGCCTTTGAGTCAGCCACAAGTCCATAACCAAAGTGTATTTTTTGACCAACCGTAAACATTGGCCACTCGCCAACAGGCGGGTTCACCCCAATCTCTACATTACAATGACCTTGTTGATCGGTGAAATTAAACTCACCAACATTTCTGGTATAAAAAACCAACCATTGTCCTTTTAAACAATGGTCTTCTTCTTGCACCTGCGCCACAGCCCCACGCAGTTCATTTTGAAATTGAAAAAAGCGAATTATCTGGCAGTGGAAATAAGATGGGGGACTGATTGGGGCTGATTTAAACTTTCCGTATTGCCTGGGATCAAATGCATCATAGATAACAGGCATCCCCGAACAAGATAGCTTTGGAATATTTTGTGAAGCATCAACGATTGACCAGCCCCAGCCGTGGACTGGATCAATGACAACCAGTTGGTTTTGAAATTCAAGGCAGGCTGCAACAAATCCCATAATCTTCCCCTTCAGAATAACAATTGCTCTAAGAAACTATTTCAAAACAACCATTTAGCTCGTACGACACTGAGGACCTGCTTCACAGGCTAAAACTGAATTTCCAGCCTGTCCCAAGGAAACCCATCACGGGAAAATTTACACAAGGAAAGAATTTCATGCAGATGACACCGAAATGATCAGCGGATCTCCTTCTGTGTCAGCAATAAGCACAAGTGGGCCAGTTTTTCTTGAAAGTTCTTCGAGAATTTGTGTAATGAGACGTTCTGATCCTTTGTCAAACCAGAGTTTTTGTTCCTCATTATCACCGGAATACTCATTGATATTGAGCAGCGTCCACTCATCATTCCTTCCACCCAATTTTGAGACGATAGCTGCTTGCCAGTGGGCGCCAATCCCGTTGTCAATGATCTCAATATCAAATTCTTTGAGTGAAGATATTACTTCTTTCACCTCCTGGCCTGTTGGTAGCCGAGAAGACCCACCTGGATAGGCAAGGCCCAGCTCTTCAAGCCAGGACTTGATTTCGTTATCAAGGGGCAGGACCGTCCAAAGTACTCCCATACAGAGTTGCCCTCCCTGGTATTTCAGCAAAAAGAGAACTGTCAGTTACTGAGTTCGATTTAAAACTGATATCCGTACTCACTCAATGTCTGCTTTAACCACATGTAAAGCAAAATCCCAATACCCAGGCAGATAGTAGAAAACACCAATCCAATCGCTGATAGACGATGTTGTAGATCACCCAAAATTGGTGTCGCCTTTGGCCCCAAGATGGTATACACAACCCCGAATCCTAGCAACAACGGCGTAACAATGGCCCCTTTGAGCGTAATTGAGATTCTTGGTTCCTGTTGCATGGCAGCTATGAGCGGCGAAATAACGGAAAGATAGGTTGCCCCTAAGCCGCACACGAGAAAAATTATCCCAATTGCTCGTTCAGATGATTCCTGATGGGTTAGGGATTCGGATTGGTTTGGTCCAAGTGACATAATTCCCTCCTTTTGTGCAGACGTCCTCAACGGTCTGCGCTTTGATTAGACATTATCGGGGTTAACTATTTTCCAAAAGTGGAGCTTCCTCGCAGTCGTAACCCACCCGCTCACGCGGGTGGTACTGACTTGACGCCATCCTTTTTTCAATGGGTCGGCTTTATCTCCGATAATGTCTATTGTTGAGCATTTGGTAAACCGGTTCATTTGCAAGCCTTGCCTTGATCTTTGCTTTCAGGGCTTTGTCATCATTTTGTTGATATGCGGCGTCAAAAAACGCCCAACCCTGTGCTTCTTCCCCAGCATAAATATAGCGCAGAAAAATGTCGAGTCTGTCAGCAAGGTAGCGTTCCCGTTGAGTCAGATCAGAATGAAGCTGTTTTTTGTCAATGCCCTCCAAATACCTGTTCCGAAACAGTTTATTACTGATTTTGTAACGTTTTGTGGACTGGTCAAATTTGAAAATAACCTCTGGATGTGGGCTGTTGGCCATACTCAGGTACTCAAATCCACGAAAGGCTTCAGTGTGCAAAACAATCTCGGCCATGCCATCCTGATCAAGATCGGCAAAGGAAAAATCCTCTTCGCCAAGCTGAAATTCGGCACTATCAAAAATCACTTCCGGTTGGGGAGAGAAACCGACAACCCAATGCCTCCCTCCTCGTGGAATAAGGTGGGAAATGACCAGTTCTTTTTGGGAACGGTTGAGAAGGGGAACCAGGGCGAAATCTATCGAGTTCCCCAGCGGATAGGGTGGTCCTTCAAAAGTAGCCAGGACAGTTCCCTGGTGCTTGAGAACAGCCACATTGACCGGAACCGGTTCTCGAACGCCTTTGAGCGCAGTCGTTTTTCTCACTTTGACCAGTTCATACTCATTGATGGTCAGGGCGTTGGCGTTGAGAAAAAAATCCTGAAGCTGAGACAGTGGTTCGGCCTGTTGACTGGATGTTGCCTCCGGCCTGGCAACTGATGACGGCACAGAGGTCGAAGCGTGACACCCCACCAAAACCATCATCAGACACAACACCAACCACAATCGAATCAAACCCATATGGCGCTCTCTTATTTCAGATCTTTTCTTGATGGAAATGCCGCAACCTGGAACTCGTCTTCATACACAATATTTCCCAACTGTCGGACTTTTTGAACTTCGACCAGATACCCGTGATATTCGAGCACCGCTTTGAGTTCCCACAAAATCTTTGGAGTGCTCCGACTTGTCGGAGCTTTACTATCTGGCGACTTGTCGCCAAATACCAAAGCGGTGACAAGTCCCCGCTCTCCAAAAATATTGCGATAGCGAGTGAGTTTCCGGTCAGGCCAATCAATGTCACACTTATCACCACAGCGACCTGTAGTTCTGCTCCATCCACGTGATGCCAAAATGTTTCAAGTCATCGGCATTGAACAGATAACAGGGGGCGTTCCCGATTTGCGTTGACTGACCCTTCCCCGATGCCACATACGCCTGACCGATATCCAGGAAGTAGTCCCAGTTGCCAAAGTCGGCAATCCCATTCGAGGTGTCAAACTCTTCAATCTCGACCCACACCCGTTGACCGGCTTGTAAAATCGGCATGCGATAGCGATCAAGGCGCTTGTCAGGAATATTCGCCAGATGTTCGGCATGATGTAACAGCGTGATGTTTGAAAATGGGGCACCCAGCAGCAGTACCTGCCCTTGTACCTCACAGAGCCGGGCCAGAGGAGAATCGAGACCATGGTTATATTGCAACGAATGAATTTCGGTCAGCCAGGATGCCCTTTTTCCAACCGCCACCAATGAGGCAATTGGATGATTGCTGCGACAGGCACCGGGCCACGTCCGAAGGTACTCAGTCAAGATACTCATGGTGCGATGATCTGCGGGTGATGTCGCTGGATTAAATGGCGGACATTCCGCCAAACAACGCGCTTGTTGTTCGGCTGGCCACTCGGCCATTTGATAGGGATTCCCTTCCCAACTGGCCATCATCATGACCGTTCCATCGGGTGTCAGCACATCCATGAGCGCTTCAAGCACCACAATGGGGCCGCCCAAAATCCAGCCGATGGCCTTTACGGAAGCATGAAGCATCACTGTCTGGCCGGCTTCAACACCGAGCGCTTTGAGCCCCGATGCAATTTGTTGTTTGGTTACAGTTGGAATTTCCAAATCAGTCATGCTGGCTTACTTTCTTTAGAGATTGGGGTTGAACCCGAAAACGACCCGCATTCTCCCTTTGTCAATCAACCGATCATTGATAAATACCTGATAGTTCTCAAACATGGGGATTAAACCTGGTCGTGTCCTCACTCTAATTTGGACCTGCTTTCGGTGATGGGTGATCTGGCATTCAATCTGGTCAATAAACCCAAAGCCACCTGCTGTTCCCAGCAGCTTCCCGTCAACATAGAGATACATCTCGGTTGCAAAATACCAGTACCGGGACGAGAGAAATGAGAAAAACCGCAGTTGGTGGCCTTCCCAGGTGATACATTTGCCAACTGGGGTTGGAGTTGACGCTTGATTTACTGGCTGGGAATGATCCACCGAACAGGCACGCTCGCTTGCCTTTAATGGTGTTCCGCACTCAGTACAAGACACGAACTTATCAGGATTTAAGGTTTTGCACTTTGAACAAATCACAATTGTCAGTTTCACCTCGTGTGAATCGCCTGGGTTGATTGCGTCTTTGACGGAGAAGCTTCTGCCCTAATAATCAACATCTAAATGCCACCTGATCCCTTCGGCATCAGCCCGCTCCAATACGCGTTTCAAGTCTTTCAACTCTGTGATGAGTGCCTCGTGATTTTTGATTCGTTCTGGATTTTCAGTGACCCACTTCAAAAGTGTTTGAATGGTTTCTAATCCTTCTTTGGCTTCAAACCATTGCTCAGGAAGGGTTTTTTGTGTTTGCTTTTTTACAGGAACACCTTCGCTCCGCAAGATCTTCAGAGTTGTCTCTGGATTTTGGCTAAAGAATTCCATCAAGGGTTTGACGGCTTGACGCTGGGCAATAACCTGCAAAACGGGTTCTGCTCTTGAAAGTAGACACCCGCTCACGTAATTATCGAAATCTGGTATTTTAGTTTCAGTCACGATGTACAACCCAGGCATCACAAACTCCCTTCAAAGCATTTTGCATCCATTGCTTTTCAGATACTAATTTCTGTTCACCATTCTCACTTTAGCGTGCAGGGGATTTTTTTCTCGCACTCTCCAGATGACTGATCTCACTTAGTTTGGTTCGCCACCAGATTGAAGGCAAGCTCAAGCTTGAACTCTGTGCTTTTTCATTTCTGTTTTCGACATCTATGCCTATCCCGACTTCCTGGAATCGTTCGTCTTTCTCTCGTCAGATTGTGTTCCGCATGGGTGGACTGATTGCTTTCCTCTGCCTGACCCTGACACCGGTGCTGGCTTCAGCGCCCATTCTTCAAAATCCACCGCCCAACAAGCGACCTGAAGCGGTTCCCTTGCCGAAAGTTCCAACTGAATACCACCTGCGGCCAAAGGAATTACATCGCTATGCAGTTGATCTGACAGGAGGCGAATTCCTCCGGATTGATTTTGAACAGCAAGGCATGGATCTGTATGTGCTGGTTGATGATGCCAGCGGGAAACGTGTGGTGCAACTCAATCGGCTGGAAAGTGATCGTGGGGTTGAACCAGTCTTTTTTTTCAGTGAAACGCCGGTTCAATATGTTGTAACGGTAGGTTGTATTTACCAGGAGGACGTTCCGGGTGGCTACCAGTTGCGACCAACGATTCACCGTCCGCCTACGGCTGAAGACAGGCATCTACTCCGTGCCCAGGAGTTCACCATGGAAGCTGAGGTGGCCGGGCGTCAGGCAAAAGACAAGACTGGATTTCAAAACTCTCTCCAGAAATATCTTGAAGCCGCTCAGGCCTTCCACGATGCGGGCGATTTAGCCAGTGAAGCGCTCATGACCGTCTTTGCAGGACGGATCGAGCGCACCTTTGGCAACCTGCCGAAAGCGATTGAATATTGCACGAAAGCCGTGACTTTACTTGAAAAACAGCCGGATCCGGTCATCCAGGCAGCCGCGCTCACCAATATTGGTCGGTCATATCGGTTAATGGAACAATTTCAAACTGCGCTTGGCTACTTTGATCAGGCCATGGTCCTGCGGAAAAAAGCTGGCGACCTGGTGGGCGAATCCATCGAACTCAACAACATCGGGTCAGTGTATATTGCCTGGGGCGAGTACCGAAAAGCGGAAGGCTATCTCAAGCAATCGCTGGAGATTTCCCAACGGGTTGGAAATATCAGCGGACTGGCCTCCAATCTGGGCAATCTCGCAACCATAAATATCAATCTGGGAGACTTTGAGAAAACACTGATCTACACCACCCAGTCATACCAGTTGCTGGTCAAAATCAACGACCAGAACCGTCAAATTTCAAGTCTGGCTCAAATTGGAAACATCTATCTCAGGCTTGGGAAAAATGATGAAGCGATTGAGTTTTATCAAAAGGGGCTGCAACTGGCGGCCAAAATCGGCAACCAGCAGCAGCAAGTCCTTCTCCTCCAGGACCTGGCAGGTGTGCCCAGCACGCCAGACGCCACAGCATTACAGTATTTGAATCAGTCACTTGAGATATCCCGAAGCCTGAAAAGTCAGGCTGATGAAGCTGCCGCCTTGATGAAGCTTGGGCAATTTTATCTGGAGCAGAACCAGACGCTCGAAGCGCTGACGTATCTGACTCGCGCATCTCAGTTGTTTGAAGTCATCCGGAACAATGGTCAGATGGGCGGGGTCTGGCGTGGCTTTGGCAAAGCGTTTTTGCAGCAGAAAAACTATGCCCAGGCCGAGGAACAATTCCAAAAAGCACTGGCCCAGGCTGAGCAAGGTGGCAACCGGATTGCCTCGATCAATCTGATCAATGACCTTGCGGCAACCCGAATCTATTTGGGTCACTATGATCAGGCGCGGGCAGATTTGGAACGAGCGATCAAAATGATTGAACAAATTCGGGCAACCGTGTTGGATCAATCATTTCGGCAATCTTTTTTCTCCACGACCCAGTCCATCTTTGAAAATTACATTCGTTTATTGATGGAACTCCATCGCAAGGATCCATCTGCCGGATATGACCGGGAAGCGTTTCAAAAAAATGAAGCCCGGCGGGCTCGAAGCCTGCTGGAATTGCTTATGGCCCCAGGCGAAGGGCTTCCGAATGAAAATTCAAACGGGTTGCTGTCCCAGGAAAAAAGCCTGATCGAACGAATCCTGGCCAAAGAGCAAAACCTGGCCAAATCGCTGACCGAATCGCCCCAATCTGACCGAATCATTCGCATTCAGGAAGAAATTGCCACGCTCTATGATGATTTTCGACAGACTCAGGCTGAGATTCGAAAGCGCAATCCCCATTATGCGGCACTTACCCAACCCCGTCCGCTCAGTGTGGAACAGGTCCAGCAACAATGTTTAGATGACAATACCCTGCTGCTTGAATATTCCCTGGGTGAGCCAAAAAGCCATCTGTGGGTCATTTCCAAAACTGGCTGTCAGGTTGTTCAGCTTGCAGGCAAAACCGAAATCGAGACCAAAGCCGCCGCGCTGTATCAAAATCTCAAGATAAACCCGTTAAAACGATTGTTCCCCACCCTTGACCGCCCAGCCCAGGCGACAGCAGCCGAAGGTGATGGCAGTGACAAAGCCCTGGATCAGCTCGCCCGTGAGGTTTCGCGCCTGATTTTAGGCCCGCTCAAAGGGAAGATTGGAACCAAACGACTCCTGATCGTTGCCGACGGGGCGCTCCACTACCTTCCCTTTTCGGTTCTGCCCGATCCAGATCAGTCAAAAAATGTCCCGCTGCTGGTTAGCCACGAAATTGTCTGTATCCCATCTGCCACCACCCTGGGCTTGATTCGAGAGGAAAAGACTCGCCATCAGTCGGTTCCTGGCCTGATGGCACTGTTTGCCGACCCGGTTTTTGAACTGTCTGACCCTCGAATCAAAACTGCCAGAGGTCAATCGCCCGAGGCTGAAGATCCAAAATTAGCCAGCCAGCAGGCTCAGGTAACACCGCCTCAACCAGATACCCCACTGGAAAGAACCAATATTACCAAAGTTTCATCCGACGCCATCGGCCCATCACAGATCCTCCGGTTGCCTTCCACCCGCACCGAAGCAGTCAACATCCTGCGGCTGGTCAAAGAACCCAAACAGGTCTTGGCTCGCTTTGATTTTGAAGCCAACCGCGAAGCGCTTTTTTCACCGGAACTTGGCCAATTTCGATATTTACATCTGGCAACGCATGGGTACTTTGACCCTACCCGTCCAGAACGGTCAGGGTTGATTTTGTCGCTGGTTGGACCGGATGGGAAACCTCAAGATGGATATGTTCGCACGGCTGATATTTATAAATTGAATTTGGGCGCTGAACTGGTGGTCTTGAGCGCCTGTGAAACCGGGCTGGGTGAAAATATTCAAGGCGAGGGGCTGGTCGGACTGACGCGCGGATTTATGTATGCCGGTGCCGAACGGGTGCTGGTGAGTCTGTGGTCGGTTAATGACCGGGCCACGGCGGAACTGATGACCCGTTTTTATCAAAAGATTCTCAAACAACGGATGTCTCCGCCTGCTGCGTTGCGGGCGGCCCAGCTTGAGATGTACCGAAGTTCAAAATACCGCTTACCGTTTTACTGGGCGGCGTTTGCCCTCCAGGGTGAATATTAAAAGTTCAGAGTTCAGGAAGTGGTACGTACCTTACCGAAAATTTCCAAACATTTTAACCACGGAAAACACGGAAAAGAATCAAGCACTTACCAAACCCAATATCTCAGAAAATTTATGACAAGGTACTTACTTCAAGCCGCATTTCAAGCTGGGAAACGAGTGGCACAAACCCCAGCTTCCGGCAAAACTGCAGTGTCGGGTCAGCCGTAGCCTCAATGTTAATCGCTCGAACTGGCGTTTCCCCTGAAAGATGCTGAATCAAACCAGCCAGAATGACTGTCCCGATGCCCTGTCTCCGACAGGTACGGGCAACCGCCAGTTGCGCAAGGTCCCCATTGGAAGGATAAATCACACCATAGCCAATACAATTGCCATCCCGCATGGCGCCGAGGATGGTTTTTGGCACCCGGCTACGGTGCAGCGACTGAATTGAGTTTTGCCACGATGGCTGCCAGTCCCAAAAGGATTGCAGGTGCTCCCAATCCGGGGCGGTCAGTTCGCACAATAAAACCCCGTTTGCTTGCGGCAGCAGGTGAAACGCACCTGATCTGAGAATCAGACACTCAAGATTTCGAACTGTCTCAAACCCCATTTTTTGATAGGCTTTGATGGCTGGGGTGTTTTGGTCAATCACTTCAAGCTGATACTGTCTGACACCACGTGACTTAAACTGTGGCCGGCAATATTCAAACAAGTCTCCGGCAATGCCCTTCCCTCGAAAACCTGGAATCACCCCGGTTGAAATGTCATAAGCCGTGACACCACCATTCCACTCATCCACGGCATTTAAGGTAAATCCAACCAGCTTACCATCCTCAAAAGCCCCGGCGGAGAGATCATAAATCACCCCCCGCCGGGTGAGCATCTCCTGAAATTGGGCTTCCGTAGGCTGCATTGGCACCACGTAGTCAGCAAAAGCCTGGCACATCGCGCCGTAGAGTTCGGAAAAATCAGCAGGGGTTAAGGTTCGGTAATGCATAGGGTTCAGGGTTCAGGGTTCAGGGTTCCGGGTTCCGGGTTCCGGGTTCAGGGTTCAGGGTTCCGGGTTCCGGGTTCCGGGTTCCGGGTTCCGGGTTCCGGGTT
>CAZXCE010000234.1:0-11876 GCA_964639175.1 uncultured Clostridia bacterium | reverse complement strand
TGGCGCCGCCGAGTTCGCCACGGGGTGGACCTTCTTCGGCAGGCTGGAAGATAAACTTCACGGTTCCAGCGAGTTCCGCCCGATGTTTTGACAGGAGTTCGGCCACAGCCAGCCCAATTGTAGTGTGGACATCGTGCCCGCAGGCGTGCATCACTCCGTCATTGAGCGATTTATAGGGCACATCGTGGGTTTCCTTGATCGGAAGCGCGTCCATATCAGCACGAACGGCGACGACCGGACCCGGCTTGCCGCCTTTGAGCAACCCAATCACGCCATGGCGAGCAACACCGGTTTTGACTTCAAGGCCAAGTGCTTTGAGCCGTTCGGCGACTACGTGAGAGGTGCGTTCTTCGCGGTTGGAAAGCTCGGGGTGCATGTGAAATTCGCGCCGGGTTTTGACCAGTTCCGGCACCATGGCCTGGATTTCCTGGGCAAATCGCTCGTCGCGGCTGGTCGCACCAGGCAGAACAGAAGAAGGAGTCGAATTCATAGGTGGATGTGACCTGGATGTGTTTGGAAGGATGGCGCTGGATCCAATCAGGAGCAACGCGGTCAAAGTGGTGGAAAAAGCAACAATTCGTGGGTTGAAAGTCATAGTTCCATTGAGGGTTCAGGGTTCAGGGTTTGTGGAAATCCAAATTTCCCAGCTATTTAGCTACTTCAGCAAGCTGGCATATTTATGTGCCCTGGCTTTGGTCAATCTCATCAAATGCTCAAGCTGCAAAAAATGATCAAGCTCTGATTTTTCATCAACCGTTAAGCCGTCCGTTTTTTCTCGAAAGATGAGTTCGGCAACACGTCGTTTTGTAGCTTCCGAGAACTGGAAAATCACAATTTGAGCTGCTGAAGGGCCAGACGCCATAAATTCAACAACTTCGTCATACACTCGCAAGGCCGAAGAAGACATATTTGACACCTGCCTGAAGAAAGTTGGTCGGCAACACTTGCTGGAATCAAACCAGAGCTAACCACAATTGACAACTCTGATGGGCGCTTCATTCAATAGAATTTTGCCAGGTACAGTCTGGTTGCGCAAAGACCCGCGTGGAAATACAGAAATTTTGCGGAGATTCTGGGCTGCAAATGAATGGGAAGCCAGAGATAAACAAGTTGTACCACCACTGGTGGTCTATGCCGATTTAATTTCAAAGAGTGATTCTCGAACACGTGAAACAGCACAAATAATTTATGACCAGTACCTTGCCCAGCTTGTCAAATGAGGCGCCGAAACAATTACTCCTGTTTTTGATGAGTTGCTTTGGCAATGGATAGGCAGGGAATTCTTCCCAACAATTGTGATGAGGTTTACTTCTTAGAAACCTGATCTCCTTGTTAGAATGAAATTACAATTTCTATAGAGATAAAGAGATATCTGTCTTGCAAAAGATTAAGCTGTAAGTATATGCTTAGAAATAATTCCTTTCAAACGTGTTACATAGATTTTATTAGAAGAAAAATTTAGTCATCAAAATTCAGCGGGTGTTGTTTAGGATTTACACCTGATTCTACCAACGGAAGACTTTGCTCAGATAATCAGAAAGAACACAAGAGGAGGAGATTCTATAGCTGAAATCTAACTGAGAAGAAAGAGAATGGCCCACCAATATCCACACTTATTACCTATTACCAGGAGGATAGATGTATGCCGCAGGAGCAATTTACAAGAGACACAAACTTGAAAACCAGGGTATCTCCTTTATCAGCAGACTTTATTGACGAGTACTTACAAACCAAACGCGACGGGAAGCTCGCAGGTATTGGGGAAGCAGTTGTCGCTACAGCACAAAAGTATTCGATCAATGCAAGTTATATTGTCGCACACGCTGCACTTGAAACTGGTTGGGGAAATGCAAGGATTGCGCGTGAAAAAAATAATTTATTTGGTTGGTCTGCCTTCGATGAATCTCCATATAGCAGTGCAACGGGATTTCCTGATCGAGAGACCTGCATTGACTTTGTAATGGGTCGAATAAATAAACTTTATTTAACCCCCTCTGGCCGGTTCTTTAGAGGTGCTCCCTGCCTTGGGAAAGGAGGGAGTGACGGATATGGCATGAATGCCAACTATGCTTCAGATTCCAAATGGGGAACCAAAATTGCCAGAATTGCAAATGATTTGGAGCAGGCTTTCAGCCGCACGGCCACTGAGCCGGAGACGGCTGTTGTCCATGCGGCAACAGAAGGCTCTCTCCTGACAGTGACCAATATGCTTACACGAGCCAGATCCGCGGTCGGCAAAAATACGAGGTATCAACTTGGCCACGGAGGGACCCATCCATCGGCTATACTACCAGGGGTACCATCACAAGGATGTGACTGTAGCGGCTATGTTTGTTGGTGTCTGGGTATCTCCCGTCAAACAAGCCACAATCTGTACCGACGTTTCAACGGTGGTTGGATCAATACGGATGCAATCATACACGATGCAAGTAAAGATACTGGCTTTTTTTATAAGATCCCCTCACCTCAGGTCGGAGCAATCATCGTCTTTCCGAGCAGGAGACCTCACCGGTCTTATGGTCACGTGGGTATAGTGACAGAAGTCAGAAATAACAATGTTTCAAAAGTCATTCACTGTTCAAGCGGTAACTATAGAAACTTTGGTGATGCTATTGCGGAAACAAGTCCTGGGGTCTTCTTAGATAACCCAAACACCATACTGGTATGGTATGAAGGCTTGACATAAGAATTCCAGATATCAAGGTTTAGGATCTATCCCAGAATTAACAGGTCGAGCCCATCTATTTTTGGAATAGGTCCTAAACCATGCTCCCTAATCACTTCCTCCGAAATGACTTATCCGGATAGGCCGGGTGTTTTGGCAACACATTCACCGGTTTGGTTCGGATCAGTTCCTGCAGGTGTTTAATCGCCGCTTCGAGCTGGGTGTCCTGTCCCTTAAAGGTCGCGTGCGGGAGGTTATCCACGGTTTCGTCAGGAACCACGCCGACACCTTCGATCAGCCAGTCACCTTCGGGACCAAACACGCCGAATTCAGCCGCCGAAGCAATCCCGTTATCCACCAGCACGTTGCTTGAGGTCAGCCAGACTTCCCCGCCCCAGGTTCGGGTGCCGATGACTTTGCCCAGGCCCAGCCGCCGGAAGCCTTCGGCAAACGCTTCGCCGTCGGATGCGGTCGCTTCGTCACAGAGCACAACCAGATGGCCACGGAAGGCATACTGCATGTTGTGGTAGGTATCCCCCGTTCGTGGCTGCCAGTTAAACCATGCTTTGCGCAGTAACCGGCCCAGAATCCAGCTATCAATGTTCCCACCTCGATTGTGGCGCACATCCACAATCAGTCCCTTGCGATTGAAAATCGGGAAGTAATTTTTGACCCATTCGGCCATGTTGTCGCTGCCCATGGCCCGCAGGTGGATATAGCCGATTTCTCCCTGACTGAGTTCATCCACCATCTTGCGGCGGCGGTATTCCCATTCGTCATAGCGGAGATTGGCTTCGGCATTCTGGGAAATCGGCTTCACCACGGCGTCAAATGATTTGCCCGTGCTGGTGGTTTTCACCCGCAGCAGCACGTCTTTGCCCGCCTGATTGCGAAGCAACGCCCCAATGTGCGGCACCGACAGCGTGGCCACGCCGTTGACCGACTCAATAATGTCGCCTTCGTTGATGGTCAAATCCGGACGCTTTAACGGCGAATATTTTTCCAGGTAATCCGGCTCACCCTGGAAGATGCGGGCAATCCGGAAGCCGCCGGCCTGTTCATCACGTTCCAGAATGGCACCGAGTGACGCACCGCCAATTTGATCGGGTGACTGGCGTGGGTCTCCGTCACGGACAAAGGTATGGAGGGTTGAAAGTTCACCAACCATCTCAAACATCAGGTCGCTGAGTTCAGATCGGTCGGTTACACGAGCAACCAGCGGCTGGTATTTTTTGAGCATTCCCGGCCAGTCAACTTTGTGCATACCGGGGTCATAAAAATAGTCACGCATCAACCGCCAGCTATCCACAAACATCTGCCGCCATTCTTCGCGTGGATCGAGATGAACCACGAGCGATTCCACTGGAATTTTCACTTTGCCCAGGTCTTTGGGGGCTTCTGAACCAGCATCAAAGACATACATTCCAGAATCGAGCCAGACAAGCAGCTTTTTCCCGTCCTGCGAAAGCTCGAAATAGTTCACGTCATTGGAAACGGTTTTGGCCTCGACATCACGGGTTTTGATTTCCACGGCCTGGAGTCTGCGTTTCGGATCGGGCGAGGCATCGTAGTCGAGGAAAAACAGGAATTTGTCGGAAGCTGACAACCCTCCATAATTCCCCGCTGGCAGTGGGAGTTCATACACACGATCCTGAATGCCTTCGAGATCAATCACAACGGGCGCCGGTTTTTTCTCGCCTTCTTTTTTGGCATCATCCGTTTTCTTTTCATCTTTGGCTGATTCAGCGGCGGCTGACACTTCGTCGGCGGGCTTAAAGTTGGACCGCAGCCCTTTGGTCAGTGCAATCTGGAAAATTTTGGTCGGTTTGTCGAAAAACGGCTCCGGCGCCCGTGGTCCCCAGGGACTGCCGACTGAAGACACAAATGAGCGATCCGAAAGGAAATACAGCCACTTGCCGTCAGGACTCCAGGCCGGGCTGTAGCTTTCGACCCGGTCGCTGGTAATCGCCGTTGACGTGCCATCCGCCGGACGATAGAGCCAGATTCGTGAAATAGTGTTTTCCGCGGCTCGCGAATAGGCCAGCCACTGACTATCCGGCGACCAGTTCAGGTCACCCAGTCCGCCCGTGTTAGAGGTTGCAATGAGTTTGGAAACTTTCTTTTCCAGATCCACCGCCCAAATCTGGTTGTTTTTGTCGGTGTAGGCAATCCACTTTCCATCGGGTGACGGCACACCATCAAAGCGGAAGATTTTTCCATCACGGGTCAGGTTGGCGGGTTCACCGACGCCGTTGGCCGGGATTTTCCAGAATTCAAACTCTCCGGTCTGGTCAGACAGCGCAATTACTGAGTTGGCATCTCCGGCAAAACGGGCGTTGAGATAGCGAACACCTTCCTGGCGCGTCGCTTCGACAATTCGTCCTGGTTCTGCCGGCAGGACATAGACTCTACCGCGAATCGTGGCCACGACTTTGTCACCCTTGGGCGAAAGGTGGGCCGCCGTGAGGTAATCCATCGGTTTTTTGATCCAGCGTTCACGCATATGATCAAAATCGGATGACAGGGTGATTGCCACTTCACGATCTTTTCCGGCAGCCAGATCAAACACATGCAAATCCGCCCCCAACTGGTACACCACGTTCCCATTGTTCAACGCCGGGGATTTGACATCCCATTCTTTATGGAACGTGTGCTGTTTGAGGTCGCTGCCGTCATCCTTCATTGACCACAGGTTGAGAATCCCGTCGCGGTCACTGACAAAATAGAGCCGACCATTCCACCACATTGGTTCGCGGCTGGTGCCATCAAAATCAGCCGTCAGGGGTACAGCTTCGGTGGCACCATCCACAAATTTCCAGAGTTTTTCGACACTGCCTCCCTTGTAGCGTTTGGTGGCGCTTCCCTGAAACGGCAATCGCGTGAAAAACAGCGTCTTCCCAGTTGCGTCATAGCACCCATCGCTGGCCTGACTGAGCGGAATCACCTTCTGAACCAGCGTCTGTGGATCCACCACGACCAGTTGCTGGTCAGGCAGGGTCGAAAACCGCTGGGTTCGATAGAGTACTTTTCCATCCGGCGTCCATCCCATCACCGACGTCCGCGACCCATCGTAGGTCAGCCGTTTTGGCAGCCCACCAGCCAGCGGCATGACATAGACTTCGGTTGGACCTTCATACTGACCTGAAAAGGCGACCCATTTGCCATCCGGAGAAATCGCCGCCTGGGTTTCGGCGCCCGGATGCGATGTCAACCGCTGAGCCTGTCCACCAGCCTGATTGACCTTCCATAAATCACCTTCAGCCGTGAAAACAATTTCACCGCCGGCAAGTGCTGGAAATCGGTAGTACCCAATGTTTGACTGTGCGGCAACTGTCAGCGAACACAGGGCGGCTAAAATCAAAAGTGCCAGAAAACGCATGACCTTTCCTCATTTATATGTTGAGAGTTCCGCCTTGAGGCGGCGACGTTGTTGATTGGTTTCTTTTTTCAATCTTTTTCCGCCTGAAGGCGGGGCGTTGAACCATTGCAAATCATTTCTTGAGCCGAATTCGCAACCCAACTACATCTTTGAGCTTTTCGGGTTCGGTCAGATTTCCATCCGGGCCCAGTCGGTCAAGCTGACTGTTGGCCAAAACGACATACTCGTTCCCAGCCATCGTCCCGGTCGTTGGAATGACAAAATGTGGGTTCCGGGCTTCAAGAACCTCGGCTCGCTCAACCCGATTTAGTTTGGAGTTCAGATCAAAGCGGATGACTCGATGTGGCTCCAAACTGTTTTGGACCGCAATCAGACTGCGACCATTGAGCGACAAACCATCAATCCCGGCGACAGTCACGGTTTCAGGGTGTGCCAATCGGCTGAGTTTTTTGGTCTTCACATCAACCAGGATGATTCCATCATATTGAGCCACAAAGAGTTGGTTACCATCGGGCGTCAAGGCCAGACCGTTTGGATAGATCAACTCGGGCGATTGTACAAACAACTCCAGTTCACTTTTGCCGGGTCGAATCACATATACCGAGCCAGTTTCACTATCGGTAACGAAGGCACCGCCCTGGGAATCCAGCGCCAGATCATTGAGAAAATGAGCAACCGGCTGATTTTTCAAGAGATATTTCTGAAGAAGTTTGCCGGTCCTCAAATCATATTTGAAAATGCCGCCATCTTCCCGGAGTGGCGCTTCACCGCGTTTTTCATATGAGCTACAGGCCCATAACCAGCGACGTTTGGAGTCAACTTTGAGGCCAATCACCGGACCCAGGCCATCCTGTCCCGAAGGTACAAAATCGGTGACTTTTCCAGCTTGATCAATTTTCAGGATTTTTCGCTTGTAAATGCTGCCGACAAAAGAGACGCGATCCACCGGATCCCAGGTGATGCCCTCCGGAATCAGATCTTTTTCGCCAATCGTGAACGCCACCGAAGCCTGGGAAACGGGCTTTCGGTTTTTTTCAAATGCCGCCACGACCGCTTGAAAATCGGAATTGGTTTTAAGTGCCGCCAACTCAGCATCGGTTTCGATTGGATACTCAACCTGCATTCCAGCCAACTGTTTCAATCTGGCCAGTGCGCCAGCAGTATCACCAATCTGTGTTTGCACAACGGCCAGACGGTAGATAAACCGGGGATGGCTTGACCCAAGCTGCAATGCCCGCTCCAGGGCCTTTTGCCCAGTTCGATAGTCCTTTTCCTGTAAGCTTTTGCCAGCTATCTGGTAACATTCCATCGTGGTGGCAAGTGGTTTATCACTTTGAAAACCATTGACATATGCGAAATTCGCTCCACTCGCCAGCCCCAACATCAGGCTGACTCCGACACCCAAAGACAAAATTCTCATAGAGTTCAACAAAACAGAAGATCGGTTGTATGTGCGACGGTGGAAAAGAAATGAATGAAGAATTGAGGATGAAGAATGAAGAAAGTGGTTAGTGGTTAGTGGTTAGTGGTTGGTACTGGGTACTTAGTCCTTGGTGCTTGGTGTTTAGGAAGCAATACCATAAGAACCAAATAGCCATTAGGTTCTGTTGACATTTCTTCGCCGCGTAGCGGTGGTTGAATTGAGACCGGTGCTTCAGCGCCGGGAAAGATCAAATTGGGGATCTATCGCCGCTCCATGATTGCCATTTTTGGTTCCCGACCTTGAAAGGCCGGTCTAAACTCACAGCTCCACTATGCGGCTCAATACACAGCCCAAAATGTCAACAGAACCTAGTGATTAGATATCAATACTTTCGAAGAAATACCAGGTACTAACCACTAACTACTAACCACCAACCACTAACCACTAACCACTTTCTTCATTCTTCATTCTTCAATGTCTTCAGCCCGGCTCATTCGCGGCTGGAATATCAGTCAAAACGGTGCGCAAAGCTGAGAGAAATCGCTCATTGTCATTGGGAAAGCCAATCCGAACCCGAATTCCACTCTGGTACACCGGCCCATTATAGTGTTTGACTTTTACCCCCTGGCGAAAGAGGGCATTGGCGACCTGCCGGCCATCACGACCTGGGAAGAGGCAATACAGAAAATTGGCCTGCGAGGCAAAAGGATGGACTCCCGAAATGTGGTGCAGGGTTTCATAGAGCCGGTCACGTTCCTCAATCAGGCGTTTCACATTCCGAAACAAAAGCGCCTGATCTTCCAGCGAAGAACAGGCCGCAGAAACGGCCATCGGGGAAACGATGGTACCAGGCATGGTCGCTTCCAATCGGGCGACGATTTCAGGCGACGCCACCGCATAGGCGATTTTATAAGCGGCCATGGCAGCCCATTTGAAGCTTCGCAAAATCACCAGGTTGGGATGTGATGCCAGCAACCCAATACAACTTTGATGTGAAAACTCAAAGTAGGTCTCATCAATCACCGTCAGTTTTTGGACGTCGAGGATGCGCTGGATGGTTTTGGGGGAGGTCAATGTGCCAGTTGGATTGTTGGGGCTGGCCAGAAAAATCATTTTGACTTCCGGGGCCGTGGCAACCGACAGCAGGGAGTCAGTCAGGACCCGAAACTGTTTATCGCGTCCGGTATCAAGCACACCAACGCCGGTGGCTTCGGCCTGGAAGCGATGGGTACCAAGCGACGGTTCTGGAACCGCGATGTAGTCGCCCTTTCCCATCAAATTGGTCAATAACAGTGTAAGCAGGTCATCTTCGCCCGAAGTGACCAGAATCCGTCCAGCATCAACCCCGGTATACTGACTGAGCAGCGCTTTTAAAGTGGTGATTGACTGCTGCGAGGAATGGCCAAACAGCGCCTGAGCAAACGAATCAGCCACCCGAGTTGTCGGCGGGTAGACAGTTTCGATTCCACTCAGGTCAAGAACTGTTTCTGGCATTGTGGCGTGCTCGCTTGTGTGTGACAACGTGTGCTTCAGCCAGAAAGAACTGTTCACAGTTTTGATTCACCCGAAAAAAGCGGCACTTCGGATGTATCCGAGGTTGAAGTGACAGTTTTATTGTCTGAAAGCAGTTCAGATGGGAAGGTATGCGGACTTGATGACATCCTCCCGGCAATCACTTGCCGGGGTCACAGATGTTGAGTGGTACTCTGTCACCTGTCACCGGGCGCCTTTTCCGGAGAAAAGCCGCCCAAAGGTTCACGTTTCAACGGGCCTCAATATGAGTCGCCCTCCACGTGCCGCAACGGTTTGTCAAACCGCCGTGATCTGGAAAGATCAATTTTTTCTTTATACACAGATTATCTTATGGAAGCAACTCTATCTCTATCAGAACCAGTTCATCACGGTACGGCATAGAATCGTTTAAAATTTAAACCAAACACTTTCTCAACCTGACCCGGCGTCAGATTTTGTCTGGCCAGTTCTTCAATGATCACCAGACGCTGTGACAATTCAGGCGTGCTCAGAATGACCCTGTCTTCACCAACTACCTGCAAAATATGAACCAGACGCTCGACGATGGCTTTTGGGGTAAGGGGCTTTTTCCGCCTGTCATTTTTCTGATCGGTACTCCGGGGCATCACAACCACCAGATGACCGGCTTCGGCCACCGCTTTGAGTTCGTCATCCGATAAATCAGCATCGGTGATCAGGGCTGGATGTTTCAGCAGGGGAAAGAGTCGTTCCCGACGTTTTCCATCCAGTTCGCCAATCAGCAGCCACAGTCCCGGTGATTGGATCGCTTCCACCAGGGCGGGCCCGCTGTCGAGCAGGAATCTGGCATTTTTCTCATTCACAATCACCATCTGCAAGCCATTGCTCATCAATCCATTGATGGTCTCAATCGGTGATGGCTCCATCAGCCAGTCCAGGGTATCAAGCCCAATCCACACCCCAAGTTGATTGTCAGCCGCCAGATTCTGACCGTCAGGACCGTATTCCAGGTCAGCCAGATCGCGAACCGGACGCAGGCGGCTCCGCTGGTCAAACAGGTTTTCGCGCAGTTCGAGCAGTTCGCGGGTAAATTGCTGACGCTTTTCAGCCGTGGTCAGTTTTCGTGGATCGCCGCTGCCACCGGGCACATAGGTAATAATATCAGTCAGATAGTCACGTCGAACCGAAGCGGCCCGCTGATAAAACTCAGTCGGACTAATCGGAACAAAATCGGTGACGGTGGCCCGATATGCGGCATCCAGGTGTTCGCTCCAGGGGATGACCAGCGGCCCCGAAGGATCGGCTGCCAGATATCCGAGCACCCGCGTCAACAACCCCGTATACACCCGGAGGCTTTCGGGTCGAAGCCGATCAGCCGTATCCTCGGTCGGATACAAAATTTTTTGAAGCGTGCGGCTGGCGCTTCCAGTTCGGTCTGAAGGATCCTTGAACCGATACATGGGCACGCCTGACGGCCAGGCAGCCTGTTCAATCGAATAACTGCCGGGGACGAGCAGAGCGTTTAACTCAGGTAATCCGCTTCGTAACTTGAGGAAGAGTTCGGGATAGAGGGCAATATTTTCCAGAGCAATTCGATTGGGAGCGTTGAGGCCAATCCGGTCAAACACAAAAATCCCTGCAACCTGTTTCCAGGGCCTCACCGGATGCCCCAGAAAATGCGCCAGCCCTGGTGACACCGCCTCGGGTGAAAACCGATTGAATTCCCCGCCATAGGCAACAAATAAAATGGACCGGGCCGGTTTGGTACTGGCCAGGAGCCGGGCGGTCTCCAGCAAAGTCGCCACTCCGGCGGCATTGTCATTGGCGCCAGGGCACAGTTTTCCTTCAGCATCAATTCCCTGTCCGTCCCGATAGGTCATCACCGTGAGTGTTTCTTCACGCAACTGTGGATCAGTTCCCGGCAAGAGCGCCACGACGTTGGAACTGGTCGCCACCGGTTCCGACTGGGCTCGCAAGTCAAGCTGGAGCGTCATTCCGGTTGGCCCTGATATTGATTTTGCTGTCAGCAAGGTCGTCTGTAGTTGCTGAATAGACCCACGCGACGCCAGCAACTCGTCCCGCACTGAATTCCGAATGGCCATCACCACCATTCCGGTCGCACCTTCGGCTGAAGTTAAGGCCACCAGTGGCGCACTGTTCGGATCAACCACTGGGTACCCAGAGGCTGGATAAGCCAGCAAACAGGCCCGTGCACCTCGTTTTTTGGCGGTGAGAATTGCAGATTCAGTCCGTGCTCTACTGGTCGGAAGTGGGCCATCCCCTAACAAAATCAGCACGGTTTTGTCGCGGACGTCCACTCCGGCATAGTCATCCAGGTTGAGTTCTGGCTCTGACAACCCAAATCCAACAAAAACCACCGGGGCGGTGACACTTCCCTGTCCGGAACGGGGCACTGGCCGAAAATCACGCCCGGTAAAACTATTGCTCCATTCACAGGTGTATGATTTTTTGACCGTGCCTTTCTCCAGTTGACTCATGGCGGTCACGGGGACCGGTTGCCACGATTCAAATTGAAAACTTTGGAAGAAGGTATTGTTGTCACCAACCGGGACCAGACCCGCCCGGCGGAATTGTTCGGCAATGTAGGTAGCCGCGGTCCGATCCCCCGTGGTGCCAGCCCGACGCCCTTCCATCACCGGCATCGTCAGGACTCGCACGTGTTCACGAAGCTGAACATCACTCATCGGCGGCAGGTTGCTTACCACCGCGACACCTTTCACCTGACCCACCCCCGGGTCCTGTAGTTGAGCCAGTACAACCAGCCCATGGGTACTCAACAAAATTGCGGTCAGCAACTGCCAGGCTAACCGCTTTGGCCACTGTTGGTTATCTTTTCTGGGCAAGAGAACTCAAAACACGCTCTAAAATCTGAATTTCCAGCAACAATAACAGGATTT
>CAZXCE010000233.1:0-11903 GCA_964639175.1 uncultured Clostridia bacterium | reverse complement strand
GGATTTCAGCCGCCCTTTGTGGCATCTCAGGATTTTTTGCTGGTGATCAAGCATACAAAGCTGCTTCTGGTTCTGGTGGTTGATAAGGTGATCGGAGTGGTCACGATTGCTCAGAACGCTCAACTCGAAGCCCAACCTGAAGGCCCAGAGTGGTTACAACACACCAAAATCGTGGCCAATCGCAACACCACCATCTATTTACCAGATCTTCACCGCCTGTTTCAGACCGTCCAGGCGATGAATCTCAAGAATCAGTTTTTATGTTAACCGCTCAGGCAGATAGTGGCGAAATCCCGGTCACAGATTCAGAAATCTGAATTGATGTGTCATTTGGTCCTGTCAGGTTTTTTTGAAAGATGGAAAGCTCAATGCAACAATCCGTTCGTTTTTCTCAGTCACTTGAACTGGCGCTCCATCGGGTTGCCCGACAGGTCGCCCGGCAACTCGGTCTGGATTATCCACCCGAACACTGGCGGGATTTGTATTACCGTCTTGGCCTGGTGGCTGGCGACCTGGGGTTGCCGGATGCTGAGACCGCCATCCAGGTCCTCAGTGACCTGCCGCATTTTTCCCACTCGATTGTTGACGCATTGATTCGCCACCTGACGATTACCGAGACCTATTTTTTTCGTGAGAAACCAGTGTTTGATTTACTGGAACAGGAAATCCTCCCGGATTTGATTCGCTCACGGCAAAATACAGGTCGATTTTTACGCATCTGGAGTGCTGGTTGCTCAACCGGAGAGGAAATATACTCAGTTGCCATGTTGCTTACGCGGTTACTTCCAGATCTGCCCCACTGGAACCTCACATTGATCGGCACTGATGTCAATCCATCGGTTTTAAAGCAAGCCAGAGGTGGAACATATCGTGACTGGTCATTTCGGATGACGCCGGAAGCCATCCGATCCAGGTTTTTTACCAGAAATTCAGACCAAACCTATCAGTTAGATCCTCAGGTTTGCTCACTGGTCAAGTTTGAACGCCACAATCTGGCAACCGACGCCTTTCCCTCGCCACTGGCCGGGCCAGGCAGCTTTGATTTGATTTTGTGTCGCAATGTGTTGATGTATTTTGCTCCGGAGACCCGACGCCGGTTGCTCCAGCAGTTTACTCAGTGTCTGACGGCGCCAGGCTGGTTTTTTTCAAGCCTGAATGAAGTTGCCTCAATCACTACACCGGCCCTGGAGCGCAAATATTCACCCAATGCGATTATCTTTCACAAATCAGGTCGGGAATTACATTTCATTCAACCCGCGCTTCCCCTCAATACTGAACCAGTGCCGCCCGGATTCGAGCCAGTTTTGGCGACTACCTTGCCAGCCGCGATACAGGCTGCCATGCCACGGCTCACCTCCGAGCCTGTGCTCCGGCTGACCCCAGCCCGTGATTGGCAAAAACTGGCCACTGGCGGGAATGGTTCAGCCGATTCAGTCCCAAATCAGCCACCACTTCAGGTTGATAGACTTGATCCGGTGCCCCATTTTCTGGAGGCGGTGATTCAATCTGAAACGGGAGACACCGAAGCCGCGCTTCGAGGTCTGCGGCAGGTCATTTTTCTGGACCCGGATTTTATCCTGGCCCACTATCTGACTGGGGTTGTGTACCACCGCCAGGGCAAGTTCCAGTTGGCCCAGCGGTCATGGCGCAATGCGCTGGTGTTGTTAAACCGGCAGACTGATACTGAACTGGTCGCTCATGCCGAAGGTATCACCGTCGGACGCTTCAAAGCCATGATTGGAGAACTGGCAGCGAGCCTGGAGCCAGGGAGCAAGAGAGCGAGATAGCGCGTCGTCAGGTCAGGAGAACCAGTCGTCAACCAGAACCAACTCGGTGAGCCCCGAATGAGCCGTACACCACTTGAGAATATAACCGAAGCCGAAAAGCAGCTTTTATGGGAACGAGCCCAAAAGCTGATCGAGCACTACCTGATTAATCCGTCTGATAACAAAGATAAATACCTTCTGTTTCAATTGAGCAACGCCAGTTTTGCCATTGATGGCCGATGTGTCCGTGAAGTCCTCAAACTTCCCCAGGTGACTGTCATTCCGTGTTGTCCTTCTTTTGTGTCAGGTGTCATCAATGTACGCGGACACCTGACCTCGGTTTTAGATCTGAGTGCCGTGCTTGGCCTGAGTCAACCCCCCTCCTCAGGCCCCGGCTGGGCCATTATTTTGGCTTCTCCAGAGCACGAATTTGCGGTTCGAGTTGACTCCATTTCAGATATCACGCTGATCTCACCTGAAGAAATCCAACCCTTGCCCGCAATTTTCACCGGCCTTGGCGCGACCTTTGCCCTTGGACTGTGGAAAGAACAAACCATCGTACTTGATGGCGCTCAACTCCTGGCAGATGAACATTTTGTGGTTTCAGAATCGGTCGAACTCTAAGTTTGGGTTCGTTGTTCCACAAAAATCTGCAAGAGCCTGATTTTTCTTGAAAGAAATTACCCATAACCTCTACAAATAGAATAAAATGCGCTTGACACAAGGTTCTGAAGTGCCAACGCTCGGCTACTGACTACTGATACTGACTTAGGAGAACCCCCATGCATTTGACAGTTGGAAGAAAAGTCGCGGGCAGTTTTTTCTTGATTCTGGTGATTTTACTGGTACTTGCTGGAAGTTCGTATCGCAATACCACACGGCTGATTGAGAGCAATGACTGGGTGAACCACACCAATGAGGTCATTCAAAGTCTTGATGATTTGCTGATCCGTCTGTCCCTGGTCGAATCTGCCCAGCGCGGATTTACGATTTCGGGTGATGAGGTTTACCTTGGATCCCTGACAGATAATCAGACTATTATTGGGAAAAACTTCAGCCACCTCCGCGAACTCACTCACGATAATCAGAGCCAGCAACAACGCCTGAATCGACTGGAACCATTGATCCAGCAAAAATTGTCGTTTTCCGAACGCAATATCAAAGTCCGAAAAGAACAGGGATTTGAAGCAGCCAGACAACTGGTTGTCTCTGATCAAGGTCGGTTGTTGATGAAGAATATTCTGGATCTGACCACAGAAATCAAAGGTGAAGAAACACAGTTGATGATTGCTCGTCAGACTGAAGCCAAACGTGACAGTGCGATTACCCAATGGACGCTGTTATTTGGTGGCGCCATCAGTGCGCTTCTGACCGGGATGATTGCATTTTTTATCACTCGCAACATTACCATGCCGTTGGGATCGCTGGCTCAGGCGGCTGAGCGGATTGTGGCCGGTGAACTCGGGTTTCCCTTTGCCGTCCATGACCGAAGCGACGAAATCGGAGATTTAAACCTTGCCTTTTCGCGCATGCTGATTTCATTGCGTGAGACCGCCAACCTGGCCCAGCGAATTGCGGCGGGTGACCTGACCACGACCGTCACCGCCCAATCGGCTTCCGATGTGATGGGAACCTCGCTTGCAACCATGGTGACGCATTTGCGAACCTCAACCGGTCATATTCGCCAGGAAGTTATGACGCTGGCCGGCGCCTGCACCCAGATTATGAGTGCGGTGTCCCAACTCAGTTCGAGTACTGCCGAAACCGCAGCCTCTGTCAGCCAAACCGCCACCACTGTCGAAGAAGTCAAACATACAGCTCGCATTTCCAGCGAAAAAGCCCGGCAGGTGGCCGAACAATCCCAGCGCTCAGTTCAGGTTTCATCAAGCGGGTTGTCGTCAGTGAGTGAAAGCATGGCCGAAATGCAGCATATCCGGCAACAGGTCGAAAAGATTGCCGATAGCATTGAAAAATTGAGCGAACAGACCCAAACCATCAGCGAAATTATTGCCACCGTCAATGATATTTCCGAGCAATCCAATATTCTGGCGATTAATGCTTCAATCGAAGCCGCCCGAGCCGGTGAACATGGTCGTGGATTTGCCGTGGTGGCCCAGGAAGTCCGCAATCTGGTGGACCAGTCAAAACAGGCGACGGCGCGCATCAAAACCATTTTGAACGATGTCCAGCGCGCCACAACTTCTGCCGTCCAGGCTGCCGAACGCGGAAGCACCGCTGTTGAGCAGGGAATCAAACAGGTTACCGAGTCCGGAGGCGCCATCCAATCGCTCACTCAGATTATTTCAGATTCGGCCCAGGCTTCGACCCAAATTCTGATTTCGGCCCAGGAACAATTAACTGGTGTTGATCAGGTCACGATTGCCATGGCCAACATTAAGCAAGCCTCAATCCAAAATGCCCAGAGTATGAATGAAATCAAAACCGCCGCTCAAAACCTCAACGAAATGGGCAACCGACTGAAAGAACTGGTCAGTCAATATCGGGTGTGAAAAATCCTCGGGCTCAGATTGAAGGGATGAAGGATGAAATCAAGGAATGAAATCAAGGGATGAGGGATGAAGGATGAGGGATGAAAGAAGACCAATTCTTCAGCCCGACTTCTTCAGCCCCAGGTCTTCCGTCTGATGTTTTCGTCTCCAGGTTTTCTTGATATGGATAATCTCGAAATTGCATTTCTCAAACGCCTGTTGCAGACCTTTACCCTCGAAGCCGACGAGCGGCTGCAGGTCATTGGTCAACATCTGGTTGAACTTGAAACTGCCTCTGACCTGTCAACCCAAATGACAGCCACCGAGGTAACTTTTCGTGAATTTCATAGCCTGAAAGGAGCTGCCCGGTCCGTCAATTTCACTGCCATTGAAGAACTCTGCCAGGAGTGTGAAAGTGTTCTTGAGCTGGTAAAGAAAAAGAAAGT
This sequence comes from uncultured Clostridia bacterium, assembly GCA_964639175.1. GTDB lineage: Bacteria > Acidobacteriota > Blastocatellia > Chloracidobacteriales > Chloracidobacteriaceae > JACQXX01. Next base: position 7,202 of record CAZXCE010000233.1, on the reverse strand, counting down.
ACCGCTTGATAAGAGGGTGTTTGACGGGCTACACGATGCGCTTGAACAGGTTACCAGGCTCTTACCCCAGGGAACCTCAGCGCCATTGACCAGCCAGGAAATGGCCTTGATCAGTCGTTTGCGAGCGCTCCAGGACGGTGCCCCAATCTCGGAGCCGGTACCCATTCCTTCAGTTGAGACTCAGCCGGAGGAACCCGCCGGGATTCCAGTTTCATTTTCAAGTTTGTTTCAACTGGCTCAACCTGAGGAGCCAGAACCGGTATCGGCGCCCCCTTTCATCGCGGTGCCCCTCCCACCAGTTGTGGAGCGGATCGCACCGCCCATCGTGACGGTACCGCCACCGCTGCCACCCGTCACGCCACCAGGTGCCCCACGCCCACGTGAATCACCAGTCATTGCCACTGGGCCCAGGGCAGAAACAGTTCGCTTACCTAAATACCGGTTAGAGCAGGTTTTGATCCAGGCTGAAGAAATGGTTCTGGTCAAACAAATGCTCAGTCACCAGTTGCGAACTCTGAAACGACTGACCGGGAATCTGGGCACCACCATCCGCACCCTCAATCAATCAGGTGCGGGATACCCACCCACCAGCGCTGTTTCTGACGAATTCCTTCATCTGACAGCACTCCAAACTGAGCTGGAGAATTTTGCCACCCAAACTACCGCCGATTCATCGCTGGTCCACCGGCTGACGGATGATTTGCTCAATGGATTAAAGCATTTGTTTTTGGTGCCGCTGTCGCTGTCGCTGGTGTTTGAATCGGTACCCAAAATCGTTCGTGACCTGGCCCGGTCGCTTGGGAAAGACGTAGACCTGCAACTCCAGGTTGGAGAGATCGAAATTGACCGCCGGATCTCAGAAGAGATGCGTGACCCGATGATCCATCTCCTGCGCAATGCGCTTGATCACGGTCTCGAACTTCCTGAATTACGCCAGCAACGGGGAAAACCGTCACGGGGGAGTCTGCGGGTTACTGCAACGCAAATTGAAGGGAACAAAGTCGTTATTGAAGTCATTGACGACGGTCAAGGAATTGACCCAGGCAAAGTTCGCGCCGCCTGTCTCAAAGCTGGCATCCGCACTGAGCAAGAAATCGCCCAGCTTTCCGATCACGAAATCATCCAGTTCATTTTTCAATCTGGCATATCAACCAGCCCGATCATTACCGATCTTTCGGGGCGTGGCCTTGGGATGGCCATTGTCCGCGATAAAATTGAGCGCCTTGGCGGTGATATTCAGGTTGACTCCAGACCCGGCCAGGGAACGACGCTCCGGATTATCCTGCCATTGACCGTGGCCACCGTCCGGGGAATTGTGGTCAACGAGGCCGGGCGAACCTACATTTTACCAACCTTGACGGTTGAAAACGTGGTTCGAGCCGCTCAATCTGAAATCACGCTGGTCAATGATCGCCTGGTGTGGAGATTTCAAGGTCAGGTTCTGCCTTTTTTGCGACTGGCAGATGTCCTCGAAGTGAAATCCAAACCGCGCTTTCTGGCCGCCGTCGAAACGGTTTCCCTGGTGGTGCTCAGGTCTGGGCCCTGGCTGGTGGCACTCGGGGTTGATGAAATCGTCAGCGAACAGGAAATCCTGCTCAAAGGATTGGGAAAGCAATTGCGTCGGGTGCGCAATGTTTCGGGGGTCGCCATTCTGGGCAACGGGGAATTGGTGCCGGTTTTAAATACCACCGATCTGGTCAAATCAACCATCCGGTTGGGGCGTCATCGCCGGGATGGGTTGGAAACAGCACCTGGTTTTCAGGCCCGCCGGAAAAAAATATTGATCGCTGATGACTCTCTGACTTCCCGGATGTTGTTGAAAAATATGGTTGAATCCAGTGATTATGAGGTGACAACCGCTGTTGATGGCCAGGACGCTTTTGAAAAACTGGTGACTTCGGACTTTGATTTGCTTATCTCAGATGTGGAAATGCCTCGCCTTGATGGCTTCGGACTGGTTCAACGGGTTCGAGCCGAGGGTCGGTTTCAACATTTCCCCGTGATTTTGGTGACGGGACTGGCTTCACGCGAAGACCGTGAACGTGGGGTTGAGGTTGGCGCAGACGCCTATTTCGTCAAAAGTAATTTTGAACAAAGCAATTTGCTCGATGTCATTCGGCGGTTGCTGTAGCGGTCTGAGCGAGATAGGCAAGTGAGTGAAAGAGTGAATAAGTGAAGTAGCGAAATAGCTAAACCAGCAGAGTTTCAGGAGTTGACAACTCAGAGATATCACCTGACGCTTTACTCTTTCCCTCCTTCGCTCCCTGCCTCAACAAATTATGATCAATGTTTTAATTGCGGATGATTCACCAGCCACCCAAATGTACCTCCAGTTTTTACTTGAGCAGGATGGTGAACTCAGTGTCGTTGGGCTGGCCAATGATGGGCGACAGGCAATTTCGCTGACCAGCCGGCTCAAGCCAGATGTGATCGTGATGGATATTCATATGCCTGGGGTCAATGGGTTTGAAGCAACACGGATCCTGATGCAATCAACGCCACTTCCAATTGTAATTGTCACCAGCGCTTATGATCCGAAGGATAGTGTCGTCAATTTTCAGGCACTGGAAGCCGGTGCTTTGACGCTGGTGGGGAAACCCACGGGGCTGGGACATCCCAAACAAAAAGAAACGTCTCAGGAACTCATTGCCACGGTGAAGGCGGCGGCCCGCGCCAGACTCAACTCCGGGCCACGACTGGCACCCGGCGCCCGTCCCGCAGTTCAATCCACGACGTTCGCTTTGCCGGAGCGTGAACCGCTCAAAATCCTGGCCATTGGTGCGTCAACCGGTGGCCCGCCAGTCATTCGGGACCTGATCCAGCGTCTGATTTTTCCATTTCCAGTCCCCATTTTAATCGTCCAACATATTACTGCCGGATTTATTGAAGGATTTCGCGACTGGCTCGCCCAAACCACCAACTGGCCCGTGCACATGGCAACCCATCATTTACGTGCTCACCCAGGCGCGATTTACCTCGCCCCAGACGATCATCATTTGACCATTACACCTGGATTTGATTTAGTGCTCAAACGGGATGTAGCTGAGCATAGTCTGCGCCCAGCCGTATCGGTTTTATTTCGATCTATCGCCCAGTCCTTTGGTTCAGGCAGCGCCGGAGTCCTGCTCACTGGCATGGGAAAAGATGGGGCTCAGGAATTAAGGCTGATCCGAGATCGTGGTGGCATTACATTTGCACAAGATCAGGCAACATCCGTGGTTTTTGGAATGCCAGGCGAAGCTGTCAAACTGAAGGCGGCAACTCATGTTCTTCCCCCCGAAGAGATTGCCGGTATTCTCAATTTGCTTGTGAAAGGGTCTTTCCATGCGTGACATTCTGCCGATTGAGACAGATATTCTGATTGTTGAAGATAGCCTGACTCAAGCAGCCCAACTCCAGTTTATCCTTGAAAAGCAAGGATTTCAGGTTCGAGTAGCTCCCAATGGCCGCGAGGCATTAAACGAAATCGAGCGCCAGTCACCAACCCTGGTCATCAGCGATATTGTGATGCCGGTGATGAATGGCTATGAATTGTGTCAATTCATTAAGCAGAAACTGGAGTGGCGACACATCCCGGTCATCCTGGTTACCAATCTCTCAAACCCGGAAGACATTATCAAAGCCCTGGAATGCGAAGCCGATAATCTGATTCGCAAGCCGTATGATCCAGGATATTTGATTTCGCGGATCAATAATTTGCTTTCAACCCGTCAAATTCGCCAAAACGACCGCATTCAGATGGGGTTGAAATTTCGATTTGGCGGCTCAACCTATGTCATTGACACAGATCGAACGCAAATTCTGGACTTGCTCTTATCTACCTTTGAAAATGCAATCCTGCAAACCCGTGATTTGATGAACGCTCAGAACGACCTGCGGCTGGCAAACCAGAAGCTGGAGGAAAAAGCCCAGGCCCTTGAGACATCCGAACGCAATTACAAGGTGCTGCTCGAAAGCAACAGCGACGGGATGCTCGTGGTTGATACGGGTGGTCGGGTTCTGTTTGTCAATCAGGCCGCCGAACGACTGACCGGGATTGAAAGTAAGCGCCTGCTGGGGACGAAATTTGGATTTAAGCTGACCTCTGGGGTCCGGCAGGAAATGGAATTTGGCGCGGCCCAGGCCGGTGCCCCCTCACTGACGGTTGAAATGAACACGGTTGATACCCTCTGGGAAGGCCAACCTGCCTTTTTGGTCACGCTGCACGATATGACCATCCGTAAACTGGCCCAGACCCAGCTCCAGCAAGCCAAAGAACTGGCCGAATCCGCCAATAAAGCCAAAAGTGAGTTTCTGGCCACCATGAGCCATGAAATTCGCACTCCGATGAACGGTGTCATTGGCATGGCCGAGTTGTTGCGCAACACGCCATTGAACTCGGAACAATCCGAATATGTCGAGGCCATCCAGCATTCTGGACAATCCTTGCTTGGAATCATCAATGACATTCTGGATTTCTCAAAGATCGAAGCCGGTCGATTTGATCTGGAATCCATCGAATTTGAACCACGCAAAGTGGTTGAAGAAGTGCTGGCCGTCGTGGCTGAAAAAGCCCACGAGAAAGATCTGGAACTCGTTGGTCTGGTTGATGCCGCCATTCCATCCAAATTGATTGGCGACCCGTTGCGATTGCGGCAGGTGCTGTTAAATCTGGTGGGGAATGCAGTCAAATTTACCCATCAAGGTGAAATTGTGGTCCAGATCAGCCAGACTTTAGCGGCGCGGACCAATGCGCCGGCTGACGCGTTTCCAATCAAAGTGGAAGTTCGTGATACCGGCATTGGCATTCCGGATGCAGCACAGACCCGAATGTTTGAATCATTTCGGCAGGCGGAATCTTCGACCAGCCGCAAATATGGCGGCACCGGGTTAGGACTGACGATTTGCAAAAAACTGGTTGAATTGATGCATGGCAGAATCTGGTTTACGTCGCGTCCCAACCAGGGAACGACATTTTGGTTTATTGCGGAATTCAAAGCTGGCGCCGCGTCGGCAGTGCCATCACCACCACCCCAAAGCCCGAATCATTTGGTGCTGGTGGTTGATGACAATACGGCCAGCCGACTGGCTCTGAAAAATCACCTGGATGAACTCAATTTCACCGTTACCGAAGCCAGTGGCGCTGATCAGGCGCAACGGTTGCTGATGTCCCAGGGGCGGCCCTTTGATCTGGCCATCATTGACATCCAGATGCCAGGAGGCAGTGGGATTGAACTGGCTCAATTTATTCGTGTGACCCCGCATCTGGCAGGCACCCGGATTCTTTTGCTCAACAGTCTGGATCGACAACAGGTACTGGCCGACACGCACACCCTGGCACTGGAAGGGATTGTCAATAAACCGGTTCGCCAGGCGCAATTGGTTGAGGCGGTTCGCAGTGCGCTCAACCTGTCCTCTCCAAAAGTGGCTGAACCCAAAAATCCACCACCCACATCTGATGCCTCGCCGGCTCAGACGCGATGCCGAATCCTGGTTGTGGAAGACAATCTGATCAATCAAAAACTGGCGGTGCGTCAGTTGGAAAGGCTCGGATATCGAGTTGATGTGGCCGGAAATGGTGTGGAAGCCCTCGCCCAGTTGAGCCGCCGCCGGTATCATCTGATTCTAATGGATTGCCAGATGCCCGAAATGGATGGAATTTCAGCCACGATTGAAATTCGCCGCCGCGAAAGTGATGGCAACTTTAAGCCTGAACCCATGGAGATTTCTTACAGTCTGGAACTTGATTTAAATGACCTCCGGCCTGATTCAAATCAGCGCCTGCCAATTATTGCCATGACCGCCAGCGCCATGCCTGACGAACGCCAGCGTTGCCTTCAGGCTGGAATGGATGATTACATCGCCAAACCAGTGCAAATTGAGGTTTTGAAAGAGAAATTAGATATCTGGCTGAAGAGGCCAGGCATGACTGAAGACTGAAGAATTGAGAATGAAGAATGAGAAAAATCTGAATGTCCTGGTCACAAAAATTTCCATGACAACATTTTTATAACTTCATTTTCTTCATAGAATTACAGCCGAAAGTTTATTTTTCCCGTACAGAAAAATCTATTAGCCCAAATACACCATAAATCGATCATTATAAAACGATTGAGGATAATTCTTCATTCTCAATTCAAGAGGCTTTGACCAGTTCAATCGGAAGAAAATACATTGGCTCGTCGCAATAGGTGCGGAGTTTGGTGGTCACGGCCAGCGAGGCCCAATCAAATTCTGGGAAGGCACGAAAACGACCAGTTTCCGTTTCCAGGATTAAAGATGCCTGAGCAAAACCATCCTCAATTTTTTCAATCTGCCAGAGTGAAACTTTAATCATGGCATCCCGGTCAAACACAGCCGTCAGGATATGCAACCCGACCGTGCATTCAAACCAGGCATGGTGTTTTTCAAACTCACCCCGGCGAGTCATCGAGATTGGAAAGAGGGCTTCTCCATCAGGGCGACAAATCACCTGAGCAAACCCAGGCTGGCTTAACGGCCCACCGAACTCTGAAATAATGGGTGTTTCATCAAGATATGAAATCGGAAATTTCCGCATAAGTTCGCTACAGATCGAGTCAAACATGGGGCAACACTCACTTGGGAAATTATGAAGTATGAGTTATGAACAAAATGCAGGTCTTGATTGCTGGTAATCTTTTGAATTTAAAGGATATCGTTTTATTTTCATACCTTCGGTTCTTGTTCATAAGTACCTTGTCAAAAGTTTCCTGAGATATTGAGTTTGGTAAGTGCTTGATTTTCTTCCGTGTTTTCCGTGTTTTCCGTGGTTAAAATATCTGGAAATTTTCGGTAAGGTACTTAACTCATACTTCATAATTCATCTTAAACTTGACCTACCCAGGTGTCATCGGCGACGTCACGCCACCGGGCACGGATACGTTCAATTTCTTGAGCCGAAAGCGGTCCACCTGCCACCAGGGCCGCATTTTCCTGCCACCGGTTGGGGTTGGTTGTCCCAACAATTGCGGTATGCACGCCGGGTTGGCTCAAGGTAAACCGGAGTGCAATTGAGACAGAAGTATTGAGATCTTGACTGAGAAAATCATAGGCCAGCACCTGGATTCGGTCCCAGTACGGATGATGGTAGGAATTTTCAGGTTTGGTCGGACGTCGCCAGACGGCATTGGCAATGGGACGTTTGGCAATCACACCCATTTGACGTTCCTGGGCCAGCGGCAAGGTGAGTTCGATGGCTTCCT
>CAZXCE010000232.1:0-11941 GCA_964639175.1 uncultured Clostridia bacterium | reverse complement strand
AAGGTGTTTTTCATCGTGATTTGAAGCCGGAAAACATCATGCTCGAAGACCTTGGTGACACATTTCCCAATGCCAAGCTGATTGATTTTGGAATTGCCAAGGTTTCGCATACTGACTCAGACCGGCCCACGCTGGAGGGCATGTTTTTTGGGACGATGCCCTATATGGCGCCCGAACAACTCGACGGTTCACCCTGTTCAGCCCAAACAGACGTTTTTTCGCTGGCCATCATTGCCTGTGAATTATTGACCGGGAGTCGTCCATACCTGCCAACGGCTGAAAAACTGGTTCAGGCCATTCACCAGATGCTCCAGCTTCAAGAACGTGGACCCGCCGAATATTTCCAGACTCATCGCGAAAAAGTACCTTTGGAAGTGATTCCGATTTTGACCAAAGCCCTGGCCGTTCAACCTGAAAACCGTTACCCGAGCGCTGACCGCTTCGCATCCGAATTTTCACATGCGATTGAGACTCATCTCGAAGCCAGTCGCCAATCTCCAACGCTAGAAATCGAACCTGTGCCAGCCCCGATCAACTCTGACTCAACCGGGTCACACTGGCTTTTGTGGAGCAGCCTGGCGGGAATCATTTTCGCCGGCTGTCTTCTTGTGGTGTGGAATTGGGCAAAGCCTGTGGTGCCAGGGCCGGGTCCTGCTTCTCAGAGCCCGGTTGCCCGACAACAAATTCTGTCAATTGGGGTTGAAGCTGTTTCGTCAACTGGCGCTCTGGCTGCTGGAACGTGGATAGATCCACAATCACCCATCCCACCCAATCGGGACATTGTGTTTCATTTTGTATCGGAACGGGATGGATGGCTCTACCTCATAGCACCGTCACATACGGTTCCGACTGCATTTCTGACTCAGGTGCGGTCAGATCTGGCGCCATCCAACCTGGTCAAAGCACATCAGGAATTTGTCTTCCCACAGGGTGCCTCAATTGGGCTAGACGGCAAAGCCGCCACCACGACGTTCACCATTATTTTCTCGCCGGTTGAATTAAATGAACCCTCGTTTTTCAAATTGTCTCCTGGCACCGCACTTACCGCCGGGCAGCAGCGTGAGTTGGTAGCTTTTGTCGAAACACATCAGCACCAGATTCATAAAAAACCAGGGTTCCTTTTAGAAAAACCAGTCACCCAGCTTTTTACGGACCGTACCTTATCAAAACCAGTGGCAATTGAAGTTACGCTCAGCAAATCCTCACCCTGAGCCAGGATCTGCCGCTTTATAAGAACAGAAAGTCTCCGTCTTCTGTGTGGTGACTTCCGGAGAGGGGTCAGAACAGATTCCAGTGTCTCCTTCTTGTTCTCGCCCTGATAGGGGGCGGGATTCCTTTATACCCCTGCCAGGGCAGAATGGAAGGACAACTCTGGTGGGCGCTCTGGCTGTGACCTGGGCGTCGTACCAGGGTGATGGCACGACGCCCCTGCGAGCCTGAAATTCTGATTCTGGTGTTTACAAGGACGCTAAGTGTTTACCACAAACTTCCGAACCTGGTTGGTGTCTATAGTTGTTTAGATAAATATCTCCTGAATTTCTATGTTGAGACGTCTCAAAAACCATTGAAGGATCTGGATTTATTTTCTGTGTGTTCCCTGTATTCCGTGGTTTCTGATTCAAGGGTAAACGCATCTTAACTATTGACTGCGATCCGTTCCCTGGAAACCATAGCCATATGGGGGAACAGGGGTGATTCCGGTAGTAATACCGGCAACCATAACTTCATCTAAGTGTTGGTGAAATTCCAACCCTCCAAGTGCCGGAGTGAAGCATAATCCCTGGCGTAGCGACTGACCATCAATCGCCAAAGCGGGAGTAAAAGACGGTAACCCTGAACCTGACAGGGAATCCCGGCGAGCAAAGTTAGGTATGGATAAGCAATTGAATTCACCTTTGAACCGTCGTTATAAGAAACAAGCCGACGCAGGTTATTGGCTTGGCTCAAAAGGGCAAGGTGAAAGACTGACAGTTTCAATACTGAGCAGCAAAGCCAACACGTTTGAATTCGATGTTGGAGGCACTCGGAAGTAACCCGGCGGAGAGTGAAATCCTAAACCAAACGACAAACGAAGATGAGGAACGGAGTAAGCCTGATGAGTCTCTCCGCAAATGAGCAGGTGTCAACCGCAAGACTGGTCAGGAAGGGATTGCTCAAGAAGCAAATGCCTTCGGGAAAGCCGAAGGATAAGCCGACGTGAGCACAACAGTTTGGAATGAAGAGGAACAAGTCGGAGTCAACAAGCTATGAATACGGAGTCACAACCGATGTATGGATGGAACGAGATTGCCTGGAAACAGATCGAACGCAATGTCTTCAAGCTCCAAAAGCGCATTTCAAAGCCGAACAGCGTGGCGATATAAAAACAGTTCGACAGCTCCAAAAATTATTGATGAAGTCGCGGTCAGCGAAACTTCTTTCAATTAGACGGGTCACTCAAGATAATCAAGGAAAGAAAACCGCTGGAGTGGATGGCGTGAAGTCGCTCACACCGGAACAACGTCTGGAATTGAGCCAAAGCTTGAGCCTGAACCAAAAAGCGAAGCCAGCCCGAAGGGTTTGGATACCCAAACCCGGAACGGACGAGCAACGGCCACTGGGGATACCCGTCATGACCGATAGAGTACTCCAGGCACTGGTGAAAATGGCGCTGGAACCGGAATGGGAGGCAAAATTTGAACCACACAGCTATGGATTCCGACCGGGACGCTCAACCTGGGACGCGATTGAAGCGATCCACACAGCGATCTGCACGAAAGCCAAATGGGTACTCGATGCGGACATCGCCAAGTGTTACGACCGGATCAATCAGACAGCCCTTCTGGAGAAAATCAAAGCCGGCCCACTCATCCGCCGATTGATAAACAGTTGGTTGAAGAGTGGAGTCGTTGATGGCGGTGAACTCTTTCCAACGAAAGAAGGTGTCCCACAGGGTTCAGTCATCTCACCGTTGTTGTCAAATATCGCACTCCACGGGATGGAAACGGTTCTCCGTACATCGTTCAAACGAAGCGGAAGCCAGGGAAGGACTTCCCCGATTGTCATTCGGTATGCCGACGATCTGGTGGTGGTGCATCCGGACCGGGAAGTGATTGAGAAAAGCCAACAGATTCTTTCGGAATGGCTGGCCAGGATGGGATTGGAACTGAAACCAGGTAAAACCCGCATTACCCACACGCTTGAAGCAGAAGGGGATCAAAAACCGGGATTTGACTTTTTGGGATTTCACATCCGGCAATTTCCGCAGGGAAAAACGAAATCGGGGAGAAACTCAAAAGGTCAGTTGCTTGGATTCAAAACCATCATCAAACCAAGTCGGGAGGCGGTCAAAAGACAAGATGAAAAGATCAAAATGATGATTGATCGATACCGGTCAGCCAAACAACTTGATCTGATCAAACACCTGACACCCGTAATCTGGGGATGGGCGAAATATTATTCAACCGTCAGCAGCAAACGGACGTTCTCAGGGCTTGATAGTCGTGTCTACCAAAAACTCCGGGCCTGGGCACACCGAAGACATCCGAAACAATCACGGGCGTGGGTCTACCGGCGGTACTGGAACAAAGACCAGGGTGGAGTAGCCTTCACGCTCAAGGATGCGTCATATCGGTTCCGGTCGCACGCTGAAATGCCGATCAAAAGGCATGTGATCGTCGATGGCAACCGAAGTCCGTATGACGGCGATCTGGTGTATTGGAGCATCCGGATGGGACGTTACCCGGAAGCGTCAACCAGAGTTACAAAACTGCTGAAACGACAACGGGGAAAATGTCTGTGGTGTGGACTGTTCTTTAAGGACGGAGACCAAATGGAAGTGGATCACATCATTCCCAAACGAGAGGGAGGGAGAGATGCCTATTACAATTGGCAACTGATCCATAAACATTGCCACGATGCAAAAACTGCGCAAGACAGTCACGGTACGCACTGACAAGCGCCAAACTGTTGAGGAGCCGGATGAGGTCGAAAGTCTCATGTCGGGTTTTGAAGCCGAGTGGCGGGGGCGACCCCGCCGCTTAGGCAGCGAACTTTTAGGAGATACTGGTGATCCCACCCCGCCTTCAAGCGTTTGGATTTGATGCCGTTTTTGCAGGAAGTCTCCTGTTTGAGCAAATTGAGGGCGATGTGCCGGAGGATGGCAAAATTGTGAGGAGCGTGACCGGAACGGACGCGGGAGAAATCTTCGCGGAAGGCGACGTCGAGAACCCAATGGAGGCAATTTTCAATCTGCCAGTGAGTGCGCACAGTCGAGAGGAGGAGGAGAGCGTCAGGCGGCAAGGAGGAGAGAAAAGAGCGGGAATCGGTCGAGCGGTCACCGTCAATGTCACGCGTGGCGGTAATTTTGACGACCGAGGTGAGACCAGGCCAGCGGGCGAGGAGTTCGGGATCCAGGGCGGCACTGGCTGGGGCGGCGAAACAGCGACGGGTTTCAAGCCGACCGTGGTCATTATCGACGGTTTGGAAAAAAGAAAGGGCTGGGTTTGGGTCGGGAGTGAGTCAAGCCTGGTCAAAAAAGGAGATGACCGCCTGATGAGTCGTGGGCTGGTTGGCTTTGAGGGTCAAGACATAGGCGGTGATTTCGTTGGAATGGTCCTCGGTTTTGACCTGACCCAGGACCAGGCGGTTGGCAGCGGCCCAGGCGCTGACCATGTGAATGGTGGAGTTGGACTTGCCGCGCGACCCACGCAGGGTTTTCCCGTCAATGCTGACGATTTCACCCTGAGTGAGATCCGCCACACAGTTCACCCAGGTCAGAAACCGCGACTCAAACTCTTTTGGATTGAGCCGCATCAGCACCCGTCGAAAGGTATCGTGGGACGGGATACCGTTGGGTAACTCCAGGAAGGTCGCAAACCACTCTCGTTTCGACTCGCCGAAGGTTTCCATTTCCTCGTAGGTCTCGGCCCCGCAGATCACGGCGCACAGCGCTATGGTCACGATATCGATCAACCGGTGAAGTTTCGTCCGATCCACCCGCGGATCGGGCAGGTCTGAAAAATGGTTAAGTAAGGAAGGCATGCGTTGACTCCAGGCTGATCAGATGAAAAAACCTGGTATCTATCACATTTGTTTTGTCAAGCGCATCCTTTGTAAGCAGAAGAATTTAAGATGCGTTTACCCTTTTTCTGATTCTGAAGATCTATCATTATTATGATAGAGCCAATGCTCAAACGCCTGGCTCTGGCTCAGTCTGAATTTCCAAACAGTTTCTGACAGAGAAATTTTTCCACACTACGTTCCTGACAGGATCCATTATGGCTGATGGACAAAACGAAAGGGGCAACCCCGCTGCTTGTCCAGCGTGTTGCCCCGGTTGTGAGTTTTCGTTATAACGATGGCGCGTCCGGGCTCATAGCTCCACCTGGATCGCGCGTGCCTGAACATACAAGGAACACAGCGGGAAGTGTCACCGCTGCGCCGATTGGGTTTTTAACGATGTAGACCCAACAGGCATTCGGTTCGAAAAGCCGACAACATTTCGTCAAGTCTTGTAAAGATTGAACAACCGCGGTTGGTTGCCCAAGTTCCGCTTGGAACAGGAACTTTTGTACCAGGGAAAACTTGATTTGGCAAGAAAAATTTTCAGAGTTTTACCGAAATACCTGGTCAGCCTGTAACCGTATCATTTATTTGTGGTTTTGCCAGTTTTTGCTTTCAGGTTGCTGGTACCTTTATGATACTCAAACTGTGACATAATTCCGCCCGGACGTGGCTCTTCACGCCACTCCCAGCCACGGGAAATACCCCATCGCTGTAACCACGAAATACCCGTGACCCCCGTGTACGTATCAGCCGCCTGGAAGGCCGGATCAGCCGTTGCTTCATCCATGGTGACAAAGCGGTAACCGCGCAGGCGAATCATCTCCACCAGTTGCGGAAAACAATCCACATTTAATCGGCTCGGGGTCAAAAGCAAGACCTGCGGGATTTCGCGGCCAAACAAATCAAGTGAATATTTTTCGTAGAAACCAAACATTTGCTGCATATACGCCAGGTATGCTTCGCGGATTTTGACCTGGGTTTCTTCATCGCCTTTGGTGGCCGCCTCGTCATAGGTTTTGGCAAAAAACCAGTCATCGTTGTCAATCGTGAATGGCATCACCGAATAGCCGCGATCTTTGAGAAATTGTTCCATGTGCTGTTTGGCGGCCAGATCTTTGCCAGTATTGAGAAACGGGTAGCTAAAGAGCCGCAGTTGCTGATTGCGCTCGGCCAGCAAGGGCTTGACGATGGCTTCGTTTTTCTCGATATCCGCTTTGTATTCGTCAAACGAGGCGCCGTGATACCACATGTGCGAATAGGTACCGATGCCCAGTTCCAATCCGGCATCCCGCCACATCTTCAATTCGCCAAGTCGCGCATCACGGGCATTTTCAAGCTGGCGTCCCTGGACAAACCCAACGGCAGGAATTTTGGCGGTGCTCAAACTGGTGACAAGCTGACGGGTTAATGCCGTCGTGCTGGCCCCAGGCGGTAATCCGGCTTGTTTCATTGGCAAAGCGACAAATCCAATCGCGACTTTCCGGTTGGCCCGGTTGATCTGATCTGTCGCCTGCAGCGATTGTGACGTAGCACGGACGGCAAAAAAACCGAACATCAAAAAGAATAACAAACACAAGCTGGCGGGCAGGGCGGATGTGGTTGGTCGCGTCGGAGATGGGGTACCCATCAATCGTTGAATACGGTGCATGAAAGAGCCTCCTGTGGCAGCCATCGCTGCCGTGGGTTGAGGGTGGGTGGTTCGTAATGCTTCCAGGGCCACCAGGGCCTGGGCATAGGCCAGGGCATTCTGGGTCAGGTGTACGGCCGTATCGTCACAACAATGCTCACGCTCCTGACGAATGTCGCGTGAAAACCACCACACCGCTGGATGGTAGAAAAGTAAGGCTTCGGCCAGGGATTGCAGCCAGTTCACCAGGTAGTCATGGCGGCGAATATGCGCCAGTTCGTGCAACAAAATGGCTTCGAGTTGCTGGGATGAGAGCCCGGTGAGGGCACTGGCCGGGATCAAAATGACTGGTTTGAAGGTGCCGAAGGTAATCGGTGATTCAACCAGCGTTGAAACCAGCGTCTGAATATTCCGATTCAGGTTCAGTCGCTGCTGCAGGTTGGAAAGCGTGTGCCTGAACGTGGGCGGAAGCGGCGAAACCCCAACCCGGCGCAAACGCTGAATCAAATAAAAACCACGTCCAAGTCGGCTCAGTTGCACCCCAACTCCCAGGATCCAAAAAAGAGCCAGCCAGGGAGTCATCTGGCTTCCAAGCCGTTGGAGGGGAGTTGGCAACGGAGTGGTGGCCGCAGTCGTTTCAGCCAGAGTGGCCAGTACCACCGGGCCCGGCAGCTTTTGAGCGGCCAGATCCAGCTCTGTAGTGTCAAACAATTCTTCCTGGATCGGAATTTTCCCATTCGATCTGGCACCAGTGAACCAGCCTGAAGACTGAGCGCCAAAGGTGACCGCCGGCAAGATCACCATCAAGAGCAGTGCCAAACTGGCCAGTGTGTATTTGACCTGAGCCGATTCCTGACGTGTGGCTCGTTTGGCCAGCGCATACCCGGCAGCAATCAGGGCGCCCTGCCAGATCGAATGGAGCAGGGTCCACCCCAGTGCTGTCACCAGCGGGTGATTGGTGAAATCACTCAAACCTGTCATGATGGGGTTCCTTTCCGGTTTGCCTCAACCTCATCGAGTAATTTTCTAATTTCAGCCAGTTCATTGGCCGAAGCTGCCTGGGTGGATATTGCGTGGAGTACCAGTTGTTTGGCAGACCCGTCAAAGAGCCGCTCCATAAGGTCAGAGACGATTTTTCGCTGGGTTGACTCTCGCTCAATCGCTGCCCGATAGACATGCGCACGTTGGTGTTCATCGCGCCGGACCAGTCCTTTTTCAGCCATAATCTGGAGCGTTTTCAGAACTGTGGTATACATCGTTGGTTTGGTTTGGTTTAAGGCTTCGTGGACTTCGCGGACGGTGCTCGGACCGCGCTCCCACAAAATTTTTAGCAACTGGAGTTCCGCATCGGTTGGGCGTGGGTCTTTGAATTCAGTCATATTTGGGTTGAAAGTTCGAGGTTTGGGGTTGAGGGTTCAGGAGTTATCGTTTTTCCTGTTTTAACTGTTCCTGAGCAATCCAGGCCCATTTCTCAGTGACGAATTTGGGGAGTGCGGGTTCTTCGCGATAGTTCCCGCCCTGGGTGATTGCCCAGCGTTGCAGCCAGGAAATACCGTTGGCACCAATGTAGGTATCAGGCAGTTGATAGGCTTTATCCTGAAGTGCTTCCTCCAGGGAAATGAACTGATATCCGCGTCGTTTCATCATTTCGACCACTTTGCCGAAATGGTCAGCATTGAGTGAATTGGCGTGAACAAGCAAAATCTGGCGCACTTCATATCCGACAACCTCACGCGAGAGTTTTTCGTGGAATTCGAAAACCTGTTCCATATAAGGCACATAGGCTTCCGCAACTCGTCGCATCGTTTCGGTATCGCCGCGTTTCCGGGCATCGGCATAGACGCCCGCAAACAGCCAGTCAGAGTTGTCAATCGTGACCGGTGCCACCCTGTACCCACGTTCGGTCAGGAACTTTTCAAAAGCAGCTTTCGTCGCGGCATCGGGTCCGGTACTTAAAAAAGGATGGCGGAAATAACGCAACTTCATTCCCTTTTCAGCCACTAACTGCCTCGTGACTGGCTCGCCTTGAATGACATTATCCTCAAATTCAACCAGTGGTTTTTTGAAAAAGTATGGATGCGAATAGGTGTGGTTGCCGAGTTCGAAACCAGCATCCGTCCAGAGTTTGAGAATTCGGGTTCGGGTATCTTTCTCGTTTTCCACTTCCAGTTTACCTTCGTTGACAAACCCAACCACCGGGATTTTATTATTGGTAAATGTTTTGACCAGGTTACGGGTGAGGGTTTCAAGCAATTGAACGTCAAGTTTTTCTGGTGATGGCAGGTCGTCAAATGTTACAGCGACCAGTCGCTGCCGTTTTTCAACGGGCTTGTGTGAGCCCGCAACCCCCGCAGGAAGTAAAAACACGATGGAAAAATATACAAGGAGAATCAGTTTGAATTTCATGAGATTTTGAGCCTGAGCGTGTAGAGTATGTGGCAGTGAGTATCAGGAAACATACTAATTATTTCGTACGAAATATATAGTACGAAAAACTTCGTAGATGTCAATTCCTTTTTTTGGGTTCAGGGTAAAAAAGACGAAAAGGATATAAGGGACATAAATTCGAAAACCCTGAACCCTGAACCCTGAACCCTGAACCCTGGATTTCATTGATCTTTTTTCCGATTTCGACGTTTTCGAATCCGACTCTGCTCCAGCTTCATTCCAGGGCAGGGCTTCATTCCTCACAGATTCCAATTCAGTTCATCAGTTTCAAAAGAAAGGAGCAGCTCTGGTGCTCGGTGCGTCACAGGCCGAGTTCATTGCTTGTGTTTATAAATGAACAGATTTTTTCTGGCACTTGTGCTGATTTTGATCGCTGCCGCCACGACGTGGGGGCAAACCAATCCGCCCCTTCTGATGCGCTCTCCGACGGTGAGCCGCACGCAAGTGGTCTTTGTCTTTGCCGGTGATTTATGGACGGTTTCCCGGGAAGGCGGGGAAGCCACCCGCCTGACCACCGGGGTCGGGACTGAAACCACGCCGTTGTTTTCACCCGATGGTCAATGGGTTGCCTTTACCGGCGAATATGACGGCAATATTGATGTCTATGTCGTTGCCGCCAAGGGTGGTGTTCCCAAACGAGTTACCTATCACCCCTCAAACGACATCCTGGCCGGATGGACACCGGATGGGAAAAATTTACTGGTGTCCTCAGACCGTAACACCATCAACGGACGCACCAATCAGTTATATACCATTCCGGTTGATGGCGTGACGCCGACGCTGATTCCACTGCCGATGGCGTTTGAAGGCTCATATTCGGCAGATGGCTCACAACTGGCTTATGTGCCGGTGCCGCGGGCATTTCGGGCCTGGAAACGCTATCGTGGCGGCCTGGCCGCTTACATCTGGATCGCTAACCTGGCTGACTCCAGCGTGGTCAAAATCCCGCGTGAAAAATCAAATGATTTCAATCCGATGTGGATCGGCGACAAGATTTATTTCCTTTCTGACCGCAACGGCCCGGTGACGCTTTTTAGCTATGACACCAAAACCCAAAAGGTTACCCAGGAAATTCAAAACTCCGGGCTTGATTTCAAAGCAGCTTCTGCCGGCCCGGATGTGATTGTGTATGAACAGTTTGGATCGCTCCATTCTTTTGATCCCAAAACCAGCAAATCAACGCCGATCAAAGTTGCCATTGCCGGGGATTTTCTGGCTGTTCGGCCAAAATTTGAAAAGGTCAGCGGCAATATTCTCAACTTTGCCATTTCACCAACCGGTGCCCGGGTTGTGGTCGAAGCTCGCGGCGAAATCCTGACCATTCCGGCTGAAAAAGGCGATGTTCGCAACCTGACGAACACGACTGGTGTCGCCGAACGTGATCCATCCTGGTCACCCGACGGCAAATGGATTGCCTGCTTTTCGGATGAATCCGGCGAATATGCCCTCCATCTGCGTACTCAGACCGGACTGGGCGAAGTCAAGAAAATCAATCTCGGCACACCGCCGTCATTTTTTTATACTCCGGTCTGGTCTCCGGATAGCAAGAAAATTGCCTTTTGCGACAAGCGGCTCAATTTCTGGTATGTCGAAGTCGAAAAAGGAACGCCCGTCAAAATCGACAATTTTGAGCGCGGGCTGGTGACCAACTACAAATGGTCACCTGACAGCCAGTGGCTGACCTACGCCAAGCCGGTAAAATCAATCTACAACGCAGTGTTTGTGTATTCACTGGCTGACAGCAAACTCACCCAGATCACCGACGGCATGAGCAATGCGGCCTCGCCGGCGTTTGATCGAAACGGGAAATATTTGTATTTCACCGCCAGCACCAATAGTGGCCCGCAGATGTTTGGGTTTGACATGTCGAGCTACCCACATCAACCGACCAGCAGCGTGTATGTGTGTGTTCTGAAAAAAGATGAGGCTTCGCCGCTCGCACCGGAAAGTGATGAAGAAAAATCAGAAGGTGCCGCCAAGGATGGCGAGAAAAAGCCAGGTGAGGCTGACAAAGGAACTGGCAAGCCTGACGAGAAAAAAGAACCACCCAAGGTCACAATTGATTTTGACAAAATCAACCAGCGCATTTTGGCGCTGCCAATTCCAGCCCGGAATTTTATTGATCTCTTTACCGGCAAAGACAATCTGGTGTACCTGGCCGAAATCTCGGCAGATGCCCAGTCTCCAGGTGTCACCCTGCACAAGTTTGATATGCAAAAACGCAAACTTGACAAGGTGCTCGATG
This sequence comes from uncultured Clostridia bacterium, assembly GCA_964639175.1. Lineage (GTDB taxonomy): Bacteria > Acidobacteriota > Blastocatellia > Chloracidobacteriales > Chloracidobacteriaceae > JACQXX01. The sequence continues at coordinate 575 of CAZXCE010000232.1, read as the reverse complement.
GTGTCACCGGGTGGACGCTCTCAGCCAGCGGCGAAAAACTGCTCTATGGTCAGGGTCCAGCTTGGTTTATTGCCGCAATTGATCAGCCGATTAAACCCGGTGACGGCAAACTCAAAACCGAGGACCTGACCGTTTATGTTGACCCACGGGCTGAATGGAATCAGATGTATCGTGAAACATGGCGCATTGAACGTGATTTCTTTTATGACCCCAACTACCATGGGCTCGATATCAAAGCAACCGAGAAAAAATATCAACCTTACGTCAACGGGCTGGTCCACCGGGCTGATCTGAATTACCTCTTCCAGGAAATGCTCGGTGAATTGACCGTCGGGCACTTGTATGTTGGGGGTGGTGATACACCGGATCCAAAACGTGTTCCAGGCGGACTGCTTGGCGCTGACTACAAAATTGAAAATGGACGCTACCGGTTTGCCCGTGTATTTGACGGCGAAAACTGGAATCCACAATTAAAGGCACCATTGACCCAGCCAGGCGTCAATGTTGTGGCGGGCGAATATGGCTCTTTGGTATTTGCCGTGGAAGACCACAAGATGTAGACATTTAAATTGGAG